>NZ_MKVC01000036.1:0-71051 GCF_001899125.1 Dysgonomonas sp. 37-18
TATGTCCCTGCCCCAGTGGTCCTGATGTATTTTCTATTCCGCGGTTGATGTCTCTCTCGGGGTGTCCTGGAGTAACGCTTCCCCATTGGCGGAATTGTTGTAAGTCTTCGAGTGTGAATTTTCCAGTCAGGCACAATGTGCTGTAAAGCATAGGCGACATGTGTCCTGGGTCGAGGAAAAAACGGTCACGACCTTCCCATGTCGGGTTTTGCGGATCGTAAACGAGAAATTCAGTGAATAAAACATTGATGAAGTCCGCTCCACCCATTGCTCCCCCCGGGTGACCTGACTTCGCTTTTTCAACCATTGAAGCCGACAGTATACGAATATTGTCTGCACTTTTGTTTAATAAATCAATAGAACTCATTGTTAAATATTTTGATGTTTCGAAGTTTAATCAGAGAAATTATATTTGTAAAACTAGGGCTTTTTAGATATAAACTGTCATTTTCATCAGTGAAGCTTTCTTGTTTTCAATAATTGTTTTTTCTCAATAATCATATTTCAAATTTACGAAACATTAAAAATAATAATTACAGAATCCATTCCTTTTACAATCGTATATAGTGCTTTGGACTGCTATTATGTCGCATATTCGTTCTTTTATGTTGCATCTTAACTTTCTCCCCTCTCTGCATACTCTGTAGGGGTACATCCATAGAATTTCTTAAATGCAACTGCAAAAATGGTAGGGTTCGAAAAACCTGTAGCATAAGCGACTTGTGATATGTTTACTTTTTTCTCAACTAACAATTTTGCAGCTTGTTTTAAACGTACATTTCGAATAAAGTCGCTGGTAGTTATCCCTGTTATTTCTTTAAGTTTTCGATGTAGTTGTGTACGGCTGATACCAACATCTTTAGATAGAGCCTCGATGCTGAATTTAGAATTGTCTATATTTTTATTAATAAGAGTCATCAGTCGTTCTATAAATAAATCGTCATTCGATTTAATATCTAAAGGAGTCACTTTCTCTTCCAGCTCTTTTACCCCTACAAATTTACCTTTCAATAAAGATCTGTTTGATATCAGATTATTACAAAGGAAGAGCAGTTCTTCCATCAGAAACGGTTTATCCATAAAGCCATCGGCACCTACATTCCAGCCCATCATGCGACTATCCGCTTCAACCTGAGATGTTAAGAGGATCACCGGGATATGACTTATATTCTCATTGCTTCTAATTTTCTTGAGTAGAGTGAAACCATCCATCTCGGGCATTGCTACGTCTGATATGACCAAGTCGATGCGTTCTTGTAGTAATATTTGCAAGGCTTCGTTGCCATTATTTGCAGTAACGACTTTATAACTCGCACTTAATTCTCTTTGTATATATTCTTGTAGTCCTTCATCATCATCTACAACCAATATCCGTTGTCTTTTTTTATTTTTTATTGCTACTGTTGGATGATCTTTTTCTTCCCAACAAATAGGTGTTTCTAATGCAAAGCGGATTGTTTCGCTTTGCTGAACAATATCTTCTTTTGTGAAGTGTTCATTCCCTATAGGAATGCGAACAGTAAAACAGCTACCCTGTATATCCTTCCTATTAGAAGCTTTTATAGTTCCATGGTGAAGCTCAACTAATAGTTTGCATAAATTCAGCCCTATGCCGAATCCTAATGGATTGTATGGCTCTGTTTGATAAAATCGTTCGAAAATGCGTTCAACCTCTTTCTCGTTTAATCCTAATCCCGAATCAATGATATTAATTTCAGCATACTTTCCTGCATTTCCGGATTTAATAGTTGTAAGGGATATTTTAATCTCTCCTCCGTCCTTCGTATATTTGAATGCGTTTATGAGCAAGTTCATCAATACCTTATCGAAGTTATTTCTGTCAATCCATACCGGCACACGATCTTCTGTTGATTCGAAAGAGAACTTTATATCTCGCTTATTTGCTTGGTAATCAAATACAAGTGTTAGGTCTTTTATAAATCCGACCATATCCGTTTCCTGACATGCAATCTTCATCTGTCCTTTGTCTATCTTTCTAATATCCAAAAGCTGGTTTATAAGGCTCATTATGCGATGTGCGTTACGCTGTATTGTTTCTAATAACTTTTTTGTTTTTTCATCATATTCGGTTTTTAGTAATTCAGATAATGGACTTATAATTAATGTGGTAGGTGATCGTATCTCATGTGCAATATTAATGAAGAATTTTAGTTTATCTTCATTATTTTGTTCTTCTCTACGTCTTTGTTGACGTTTCTGCCATGTATAGACAATACCTGTTAATATTCCGATAAAAAGTAATACATATAAGGATGTTGCCCAAGTAGTACTGTACCAAGGTGGTGAAATTTTTATGTTTAGAGTCTTGATAGAAGAATAAGCATTGTTCTCGAAAGCTCTTACTTCTAAGGTGTAATTCCCTGGAGATAAAAAGTTATATGTTATACGATTCTCTCCCGGAAATGTAGATATCCATTCTTCATTCATTCCCAGTAGGCGATATTCAAAAATAACATTCTCCGGATTATGATAATTCATTGTAGAAAATTCCAGAGAAAAAGACTTTTCGTTATAGGATAGGTTTATCTCTGAGGCATCAAACAGTCTAGTTTCGGATATCGGTTTGCCTTTTATTATCTTATCAGCACTAACTGATACATTATTTATGTATAAATGAGTTAGTTTGGGTTGAAAGTCTAAACTTAGAGCCTTAATTGAATCCGGGAGGAATTTGGTTACTCCATATAACCCACCGAAATATAAATATCCCATCTTATCTTGTAAGAAAATATTCTTCGAGAATTCTCTATCAACAAGTCCATTCCCTGTGTAGTAGCATGCGATACGTCCGGTTTCTATATTTAATTGGAATATTCCGTTGAGTGTACTTCCCCAAATGTTGTTTCCCGTAGCATCAGTGCCTAGTCCGCATATAATGTTGTTCGGCAAACCTTCTTCCATCCCATAGTGTTCTATTTTTTTGCTTTTTTTGTCATATCTGTATAATCCATTATTTGTCCCAATCCAAATATTTTTTTTCTTGTCCTCCATTAGAGTGGTGCAAATCATAGAAGAAAGAGATGTATCATCGCTATAGTGTAGAAAGATATTCTTATTCGGATCGTAACAGTCTACACCTATACTATGTGCAAGCCAAATAAGCCCATCGGAGTCGCACAAGATATCATTAATCCAGTTGTTAGATAAAACTTGATCATTTGCTAAACGGGTTTTATCAGATATCAATATCCATTTTTTTGTTTCAATATTATACCGAATGAAACCTTCTCCAAGTACGGATATATATACATTTTTTTTTTTATCTTCAGCTATAGCAACAACAGATTTTCCTTCGAAGGATGGATATTTAGCACTCCTCCCACTTTTTTTATCAAAAGTATAAACACCTCCTTGGTAGCTTCCAATCCAAAATGTTCCGTTGATATCCTCATATATGGTAGAAACATCTTTTTGAATATTATAAGACTCTAAAATCTTCCCTCTGTTGTTTATCTTATTGAGTTTACCATTGTCCGTTCCTAGCCATAATTCATTTTCACGGTCTTCATATAATGAAGTAATAGATCCTGTTTCTCCATTTTCTTTAAAATACCAAAAATCGAACTGAGTAGGCTCATTTAAGCCCATTAATAATCCTTTTTGATTGCATCCAAACCATAAGTTCCCTTTATTGTCTTCAAAAAAAGTTGTAATACGTTCTTTTATAGGATTGTCATATCCATTTTTAAGTTTGGAAGGCGTAACCAAGGTCATCGTATTGGTATCTATATATTTCAGTCCTTGCCCTACAGTGTTGACGTATACCATTCCGTCTTTAAGACAAGCGATACCTCGTATATTTACATTTGGTTCATCATTTTTGATACGCATAAAGTCTTGACGGATTATATCCCATAAAAAAACACAAGAGCTTGTTGCAACAAACATTCTTCCCATGTGGTCTTCTGTTATTCCATAGACCTTATATTGAGGGTCGATAGGTAAATCATAAGTTTTTACGCTTTTTTTGTCTGGAGAAATACATGCCATACGGCTTTCTGATAATACTATCCATATTTGGTGTGCCCGATCTTCAAAAATATGGTTAGAATAAGGGATTACCAATAGTTTGTTTATATCTGTGAGAGAAGTTGCTGTCATTGTTTGTTTATTAATAGAGTATACGCCATAGCCTCCTGTTACAATCCAGATTTCTCCGCTATGCAGTTGTATAATTCCTCTGACTGATGGATGTGTATTATCGGGGAATTTGACATGAATGAAAGAGTCTTTGTAAGGATTGTAATATTCTAATCCTCTATTGGCACCGATCCAGAGAGAGCCGGAGTCATCAGTGAAAAAAGTTTCGATATAATTACCAGATAAGGATGTGGAGTCTTTGTCATTGTAAAAATAATGAGTGAAATTCCATCCATCAAACTTATTTAATCCGTTCTGGGTAGCTATCCAAATAAATCCTGAGGAATCTTGAGTTATTCGGGTGATTAGGTTGCTCGATAATTTCCCTAATCCATAAAAGCGTTCCTGTTGAGCTAAGCTTAAGCTAATGGAGACGCACGAAAGGGCAATAAACAAAAAAAGGCGTTTGCTCATGTATTTTAGATTTTCGGTATTAGAATGTGAAACAAAAATAAAGAATTAAACAATGAAAAAGGGAACAAAATAAACATATTTTGTTCCATGTGCAACATAAGCTATCGTTTGTGAAACGTAAGGAGTGCTTTATATCTTTGTTTAGGTGGATTATATCGGTTTCTTCTGCTTTGGTAGCACATATATTAATGGTGGTATAATTGCATGCACGTTTCTTTAAATTTCAAATATTAGTATAATTTTCGCTAAATCTACACATGAATCAATTCGATTATAAGTGCAAATGTATGGTATTTATGCTAGCATTGACTTTTTAGATATAATAATCTGTTTTTTGAGGTCAAGCTTTTTTATGAAAAAGAAGCACAAGAAATCTCTTTGTATGCTTTCAAGAATCTGAAGAAACAATATAGATATAAAGTGAAACATCTTAGAGTTGTTGCGGAACATATGATAGCGTAAGCTGTATCAATAATAGTTACCTCTCTTTTGTTAATGGTTTAATTTTACAATGCAGAAAGTCCTTAGCCTTAGACGTGTGAAGATAGGGGGGCATAAATCAAAATCAATAAAGATACTGGTATGGCTTGTGCTTATAGTTTAATTTATAAAATCGACAGGGATAAATCTAAATATGAACTGGAAGATAATGTGATAAACAAGATTAATGTGGAAATCGAAGAACGGTATTTGGATGAGAAATAATGTCGCTCTAAAAATGAAATTAATAAATATATAATATAGAAAAATCATTATCATGAAATTATTAACACCTATTCTTAGTTTTAGCTTGATGCTTTTATTGCTCTGCTGTGTTCAGGCTAAATCGACAAGTGATGACAAAAATCCATCTTTAAAAAACGCGTTAGATGGAAAGTTTTATATCGGAACGGCTTTAAATCTAAATCAGATACAAGGTCGCGATACAGCTTCGTTAAAAATTGTAAAAGATCAGTTTGCTGCCATTGTAGCAGAAAATTGTATGAAAAGCATGTATATGCAGCCCAAAGAAGGAGAGTTCTTTTTTGATGATGCGGATAAGTTTGTTGAATTAGGTGAGCAGAACCACCTGTTTGTTACAGGCCATTGCCTGATCTGGCATTCTCAGGTTCCGTCGTGGTTCTTTACTGATGATAAAGGAAAAGACGTTTCGCCTGAAGTATTAAAAGAAAGGATGAAAAATCATATAACAACAATTGTAAACCGTTATAAAGGACGCATAAAAGGCTGGGACGTTGTTAACGAAGCGATATTAGATAATGGAGAGTTTCGCAAAAGTAAATTCTATGAGATATTAGGTGAAGAATTCATTCCGTTAGCATTTCAATATGCTCATGAAGCTGATCCCGATGCAGAGCTTTATTACAACGACTATAATGAATGGCTTAATGAGAAGCGCGATGCAATTGTGAATCTAGTTAAAACTTTAAAAGAAAAAGGTATTCGTATCGATGGTGTTGGTATGCAAGGTCATGTGGGATTAGATTCCCCGACATTAGCTGATTATAAAGCTGCGATAGATGCCTATACAGCATTGGGTGTGAAAGTTATGATTACAGAGTTTGAATTGAGTGCATTGCCTTCTCCTCGCTTTAATGTGGGAGCTAATATATCGGATACAGAAGCTTATAGGAAGGAGATGAATCCTTATGTTGAAGCTTTGCCCGATTCTGTTTCAGATGTTTGGAGTAAGCGGATGTTGGAATACTTTACACTTTTTCTGGATAATTCTGATAAAGTAAGTAGGGTAACTATGTGGGGTGTTACGGATGGCGATTCGTGGAAAAATAATTTTCCAATGAGAGGACGTACAGATTATCCTTTGTTATTTGATAGGAATTATAAAGCTAAACCTGTTGTTCAGAGTATTATAGATGAGGCAATGTCTAGAAGAAAATAAAAAACAATATCAACTTCGAAATAGCGGAAATATGAAAACGTCTAAATATTTAGTTCCTGATGCTTACATGGCAGATCCAGCTGTTCATGTTTTTAACGGGAGATTGTATATATATCCTTCACACGATTGGGAAAGTGGAATCGAAGAAAATGATAATGGCGATCACTTCAATATGAAGGATTATCATGTGTTTTCTACGGATGATATCGAAAATGGTGTCCTTACAGATCATGGTGTTGTGTTAGATACAGCTGATATCCCTTGGGCTGGTCGTCAATTGTGGGATTGTGATGTAGCCTGTAAAGATGGCAAATATTATATGTATTTTCCACTAAAGGATCAAAATGATATTTTTCGTATAGGTGTAGCTATTAGCGATAAGCCCGAAGGGCCATTCACTCCAGAGGAAAATCCAATAAAGGGAAGTTATAGTATCGATCCTGCTATTTGGGAAGAAAATGGCGAATACTATATGTATTTTGGTGGATTATGGGGTGGACAGCTTCAACGTTATCGCAACAACAAAGCTCTAGAATGTGCCGTTCTACCCGAAGAAAAAGATTTAGCTCTATGTCCTAAAGTTGTAAAATTGAGTGCTGACATGCTTGGATTTTCAGAAGAGCCTCGCAATGTTCTAATCCTAGATGAGAACGGAGACCCATTAACGGCAGGAGATACAGAGAAACGTTTTTTTGAAGCATCATGGTTGCATAAATACAATGGTAAATATTACTTTTCATACTCCACTGGTGATACACATTTATTGTGTTATGCTACCGGAGATAATCCGTACGGTCCTTTTGTGTATCAAGGAGTAATTCTTACTCCGGTTATCGGCTGGACTACTCATCATGCAATTGCCGAATTCAAAGGGAAATGGTATTTATTTTACCATGACTGTGTACCATCTGGAGGGAAAACATGGTTGCGTAGCCTTAAGGTGGTAGAACTGGAATATGACAGCAACGGTAAAATTAAAACGATTGAAGGTACACTTAATTAGTTGCTTGATATACGAGGGACGATGACTCTGTTTTTATGCAATCGATTATAAATAATATAAAAAAGCCAATTACTCGCTTTCTATCTGATAAAGAGATTCTTTTTAGTGAAAGGAAATGTGGTGTGCAACATAGAAGATTGAAAATGCAACAATCCGTAGGGTTGTAATTACTTGTGCGATTGTAAAAGAAACAAGTTTTTATCCTTTAATTTTTTTAGATATATAGCTTTGTAATGTTATCGCTAAAGCGTAAAACCATATAATAACTTAATTCATATCATGAAAAAAAATGTAATTGCTATTATTACAGGTATACTCTTATTTAGTCCTTTTAGTTTGAGCAGTCAGACTAAGGCAAACAAAAAACTTCAAAAAGGGGTTCCTACTTTTTCCAAATTTATTTATCAAGGGAATGATAAGGTTTATAACGAAAACCCTTTAAAAAGCAATGAATTTTATACACCGATTTTGCAAGGGTGTTATCCCGATCCGAGTATTACTCGTAAAGGAGATGACTATTATTTGGTCAACTCATCTTTTGCTTTTTTTCCGGGAGTCCCAATCTTTCATAGTAAAGATTTAGTTAATTGGACACAAATAGGAAATGTATTAGAAAGACCAACTCAACTAAAAGTACAAGATATAGAAATGAGTGCAGGAGTATATGCTCCCGACATTGCATACAATCCTCATAATGATACCTTTTATATGATCACAACTCATATTGGAGGAGGTTTGGGTAATATAGTTGTTAAAACTAAAGATCCTCGACAAGGATGGGGTGACCCGATCCGTCTAGAGTTTAATGGAATTGACCCGGCTTTATTCTTTGATGATGACGGTAAAGCTTATTTAGTACATAATGATGCTCCCGATCATGGCAAAGAATTGTATTCTGGCCACAGGGTTATTAAACAATGGGAATATGATGTAGAAAACGATAGAGTTATTCCTGGTACAGATAAAATAATAGTAGATGGGGGGGTGGATATTACAAAAAGACCTATATGGATAGAAGGCCCTCATATATATAAAAAAGATGGTCGCTATTTTTTGATGTGTGCAGAAGGAGGTACTGGTGATTGGCATAGTGAAGTGATTTTTGTTAGCGAAAATCCACGCGGACCATTTAAGCCGGCTGCTAATAATCCTATATTGACTCAAAGATATTTTGCAAAAGATAGAAAAGATAAAGTAGATTGGGCTGGACATGCCGATTTAGTACAAGCTCCTGATGGTAAGTATTACGGCGTGTTTTTAGCAATTCGTCCTAATAATAAACAAAGAGTAAATTCGGGTAGAGAAACATTTATATTACCTGTAGACTGGAGTGGAGAATTCCCTGTTTTCGAGAATGGGCTTATTCCTCTATCGCCTAAGTTGAAAATGCCGGAAGGTGTACAAAATCAAACAGGAATGAATGGTTTCTTCCCTAATGGAAACTTTACTTTTAATGACGATTTTTCAAGCAAGAGTTTAGATCATAGATGGATAGCAGTAAGAGGTCCTCGTGAAGATTTTGTGAATATTACGAAAGAGGGTTTACAGATTAAGCCATTCCAGACAAATATCAAAGATCGTAAGCCTATTTCAGCTTTGTTTCATAGACAACAGCATAAAACATTTTCAACAACAGTGAACATGAACTATGTACCTGCCTCTGAAACTGATTTAGCCGGAATCGTTTGTTATCAAAAAGAATCATTTAACTATGTATTTGGTATTACACAAAAAGGAAGCGACTCTTATATCTTGCTTGTCAGAACAGATAAGAATAAGTCTACCCTTGTTGCTAGTGAAAAAATTGATGTAAGCAAACCAATAAAATTGCAGGTTGAAGCAGACGAAGATAATTATAGATTTAACTACTCTATTGATAATCAGGTATTCATAAATGTTGGAGGAACTGTTTCCGGTGATATTCTTTCCACAGATGTTGCCGGTGGGTTTACTGGAGCATTGATTGGTTTATATTCAACATCTTCAAATGATTTTCAACCATAAGCTTTTGCTTATTTGCATATAAACTTTTTTCGGCGTAGTGGAGAACTAACATTCCATTTGGAGTCGATTATTCACTACGTCGATAGTTACCTGAAAAATTTAATACCATCTCTCCAGGCATTTTACTGCAGCAAATACTATTAGAAAAACAGAAAACGATAACCAAAACTGTGGTGATAAAAAATACTGTCTGAGATAATAATTGTAAATAATACACTTAAAATAACCTTAAATTGTAATACCATATGATAAAAAACTCTTTTGTGAAAAAATACCAATAAACTGAAGAAAATGTAGCTAGACAATACTCTATGTTATGTTTTCTATGATCAATAATCTCCTAGACCTAAATGCTGATTTGACAAATTCTCGAAGAGAGTATGCAAATGTATTTTTTAATAATAGGCATTAACTTATTATTTAATTTTTAATCCATGAAAACTAATATTGATGACAGCTGACTTTTATAATCCTATTAGATTGATATTAAGAATCGATCATATTATGATAAATTAAAATTGTTAATCATATTAAACTAATAGTAATGAATAATAAAACAAAACGAGCTTGGAAAATTCCCTGCGTAAGTTTACTCCTGCTATTTATTTGCTTTGCAGCATATGCGCAGAAAGGAACTGTTATTACGGGAAATGTCGTAGACAAAAATGATGAGCCTCTTACAGGAGTTAATATTACTTTAAAGGGCAATACATCAGTAGGAACTGTAACAGATTTTGATGGAAATTTTTCATTAACTGTTCCAACCGGAACAAAGACCATCGTAGCTACTTATGTAGGCATGACAACACAGGACATAAACATACAAGGCAAACAGAATGTAAGAGTGGTTATGTCCGAAAATGAAGAGATTTTAAGTGAAGTGGTTGTGGTAGGTTATGGTCAACAGAAGAAGGCCAGTGTTGTAGGAGCAATCACACAAACTACAGGTAAAGTTTTAGAGCGTGCCGCTGGTATTTCCGATATTGGAGCTGCTCTTACCGGTAATTTGCCGGGTGTAATTACTACTCAGAGTACAGGGATGCCCGGAGAAGAGGAACCAAAGATTGTAATTCGAGGAGCTAGTTCGTGGAACAATAGCGATCCTCTAGTATTAGTCGATGGTATCGAACGTCCAATGAGTTCCGTAGATATTAGTTCGGTAGAAAGCGTATCTGTTCTGAAAGATGCTTCTGCTACAGCTGTTTATGGAGTTAAAGGTGCGAATGGTGTTATTCTGGTTACCACCAAAAGAGGTAGTGACGGAAGCGCAAAGATAGATGTTGGTTTTAACGCAACACTAAAAGCTCCGTCTAAATTACCTAACAAATTGGATTCTTATGATGCATTAATGGCTCGTAACAGGGCTATTGAGCATGAATTAGCTCTAACGCCTGATTCTTGGGCCTATATACGACCACAAGCATTCATCAACAATTATCGGAACCAGACTACTATAGAGCAACGAGAACGCTATCCGAATGTAGATTGGCAGGATGCTCTATTCAAGAAGACAGCAATGTCTTATAATGCAAATATTAATGTATCGGGAGGAACAAAAGTTGTAAAATACTTTGCTTCTGCCGACTTTGTGCATGAAGGAGACCTTTTCCGCGTTTATGATAATGGACGTAATTATAATGCCGGATATGGATTCGACAGGCTAAATGTTCGTAGTAATCTGGATTTTCAAATAACAAAGACAACTTTGTTTAAGGTTAATCTAGCGGGTTCTAATGCTATCAAGAAAACACCTTGGGGACAAACCGATAACTCCACATGGGCTGTTGCTCAACAATGGTCTGGAGCCTATAATATTGCACCGGATGTTTTCCTTCCCCAATATTCGGACGGCTCATGGGGATTCTATCCAAATATTTCGAATGTGAGTAACTCGGCTGCCGTTCTTTCTTTGGGAGGTACAATGCAGACAACAACAACTCGTATCAATACAGACTTTACTTTAGAGCAAGACTTGGGCTTTATAACAAAAGGATTGTCTGCTAGAGGAGTTGTTTCTTGGGATAATACTTTTGTTGAATTCGAAAGAGGAATAAATGATTTAAATAATTCGGCTCAGGGAAAATGGATAGATCCGGAAACAGGTCAAGTAACTTATAGACAAAATTTTGATGGTAATAATAAGTTCGACTGGATGCAAGGTGTTAACTGGGCTACATCAGGAGGATCTGTAAATAATGGAGCAACATTACGTAATTTATACTATCAGGCACAATTGAATTGGGCTCGTAAATTTGATGCGCATAGCATAACAGCCATGGGGGTTTTCAGCCGTCAAGAAGAGGCGAGAGGTAGTGTAATGCCTATTTTCCGTGAAGACTGGGCTTTCCGTGCTACTTATGATTACGCAGACAAATACTTTATAGAATACAACGGTGCTTATAATGGCTCTGATAAATTCAGTAAAGAAAATCGTTTTGCATTCTTTAATTCCGGAGCAATAGGATGGATGTTAAGCAATGAGAATTTTATGAAAGGATTAAAATTCCTAGATATGCTTAAGATCAGAGCTTCATACGGAGAAATTGGAGATGATAATCTTGGTGGTGACAAATTCGATTCAGCCCGACGTTGGCTTTATATGACCCAGTGGGCTTATGGAGGGGTTACAGCAATGGATTTAAATCATGGAAATAGTCCTTATACATGGTACAGAAAATCAGCACTTGGAAATGAAAATGTGAAATGGGAAACCGTAAGAAAGATAAATGTAGGAGCAGACTATTCATTCTTGGACGGATTATTTATTGGTAGCGTAGATGTTTTTAGAGATGACCGTAGAGATATCTTGGTATGGGGTGATCAACGTTCTACTCCGTCGTATTTAGGAGCTATGCCTCCTACAGCGAATATTGGTAGAGTTCGTACAAATGGTTATGAATTGGAATTACGTATAAATAAACGACTCTCTAATGACATGAGACTTTGGGGTAATTTCAACATGACACACTCTAAAAATAAAATATTAGAAAAAGATGACCAGGCGTTAAGACCTGCTTATCAGAAAGCTGCCGGATATAGCATTGGACAATATACATCTTACGTTGATGCAGGATATGTCAATACCTACGACCAATTATATGGAAGTACTCGACATGACACTAACGATTCGCAAAAATTACCCGGCGATTATAACATAATAGACTTCAATGGAGATGGGGTTATTGACAATAAAGACTTAGTTCCTTACGGATATTCTGGTACACCTCAGAATACATTCAATGCTACTATTGGCTTCGAATGGAAAGGATTTAGTGCTTTCGTTCAGTTCTATGGTGTGACAAATGTAACCCGAGATGTATCATTAACAAGCTTCGGTAATAAACTAAACACTGTATACGATATCGGAACATGGTGGTCGAAAGATAATACATCTGCCGATGTTGTAGTGCCACGATGGTCTTCTAGTCCGAGCTATAATACCAGTACTCAGTTTTTATATGACGGATCATATATCCGTTTGAAGAATGCTGAGGTTGCTTACACATTTACTGATGGCTGGATTAAGAAATTAGGTGTGAAAAATATGAAAATATATCTGAACGGAAATAATCTCTGGTTGTGGACAAGAATGCCTGACGACCGTGAAGCAAATTTATCCGGTGCAGGTTATTTAGGTGCTTATCCTACTGTAAGACGTTACAATTTAGGTATTAAATTCTCATTATAAGATTAAAGATGATGAAAAATATATATAAAACTTTTCTAAAGAGTTGTATCCTGTTCTTAATATTAGGAACTAGTTTAGCTTCTTGTGAAGATTATTTGGATAAAGAACCTGATTCTACTATATCAGGAGATGATGCCTTTAAGAACTTCATGAATTTTCAGGGCTACATAGAAGAGATTTACAATTGCATACCTGACAAACAGAAGTGTAATTGGGCTCCTTCCTGGAATTGGGGTGACGATGAAATCTTCAACCCCGAGGCTGATGGTCGTATGACTCACCAAGTAGACCTTGGAAACTACCGCGCATGGAGAAGCGCAGGTGATTGGTTATATAACAGTAATAGTAGTTCTACAGCTACCGGAGACGGATCTCCTAAACGACATTCATTATGGCCTCATGCATGGTATTGCATAAGTAAAGCAAATGAAGGATTGGCTAATCTGGACAAGTTAACAACAGCCACAGCTGAGGAAAAAAATCTGATTGCAGGGCAACTATATTTCTTTCGTGCATGGTGGCATTTTGAACTCATGACATTCTTTGGTGGGTTACCTTATGTAGACCATGTATTAGATGCTACCGGAACATTGACTCTTCCTCGATTGAGTTATCAGGAATGTGCAGATAAAGTTGCTGCTGATTTTAGGCAAGCTGCCGATCTACTTCCTATCGACTGGGATAACACAACAGTAGGGAAAAATACAGTGGGCAAAAACCAATTGCGTATTAATAAAATAATGGCATTAGGTTATTTGGGTAAAAATTATCTTTGGGCAGGTAGCCCATTGATGAAAAACGGTCCTAAAGTAGGTGGAAGTCAAACTTATGACTATGATGAGGCATACTGTAAAAAAGCTGCTGAAGCCTTTGGTGAACTACTAAGTCTTGTAGAAGGTAATCAAACTCAATATGCATTAGCTCAGTTCAACTACAAAGATATTTATAATCATGAGAGAGCTGAAGGTTCTACATCTAGCTACTCGGATATTTTTTACACCACTCGTCAAAACTGGTTACAACCGGGATCTGTTGAAGCAATTTTCAGGGGGCCATCTCCAGACTTCAATGCCAGTAACTGGAATACTGCGAAGGTATTTGGTCCTAAAGTTGGCGGTTTGGTTGCTCATGATAACGTGATTCACCAACCAACAGCAAACTATGTTAATATGTATGGTATGGATAATGGACTTCCTCTAAATGATCCAGCTTCAGGCTTTGATCCTAATTACCCATTCAAAAATAGAGATCCTCGCTTCTATCATGATATTGTATTTGATGGATTCAAATATGTAAATAGTACTATGCCTGCGGATATGGAATATCTGCGTTATTGTAGTCTTTATACAGGAGGTGCAATGAGACCCGTAGCTAATGCTAGCCGTACAGGATATTTTATCCAAAAGCTGGTACCTCATACCTGCAACGAGTATGATAGAACATATGACTGGGGAGGAAACTATCACTGCTATTTGCCATATATGCGTTTATCTGATATTTATTTGATGTATGCCGAATCATGTGCTGCATTTGGTGGTGCTAGTGGTAAATCTTCTAATTTCTCAAAAACGGCAGAAGGTGCGATCAATACAGTGAGAGATCGTGTAAAAGCAGGACATGTAGGCAGCTCTTATACAGCAAGTAAAAATAAATTTATAGACGAAATTCGTAGAGAGCGTGCCGTAGAACTTTCATTTGAAGGATTCCGTTTCAATGATTTGCAACGTTGGTTATTACTAACAGAATATCCGTATACAGTAAAAACATCACAGGAATTTAAGCGTGTAGAAAACAATGACTTTTTCAAGAATAACGACCCAAAAGATGCAAGGGTATCAGAATTCAAAGAAGAAGTTATTCTTACACGAGTATTTGGTACCAAACATTATTGGTTCCCTCTTCCTGACAATGATGTATATCTATATCCTGAATTCGGGCAAAATCCGGGCTGGTAAATCCAAATAGAGTAAATGAATGTGTAATTTAAACGAATAAAAGATGAAATATATACAATCAATATTCATTTTGTGTGCCATGTTTGTCTTCTGCCCATTTGCAACTAAAGCTCAAACATTTGACCAAAATGAGGCGGACACACTCAAAAGTGATAAAGAATCGCTTGTACAGATTGCTTTTCGAAAAGTAGCGCAAAGCGACTTGTTGGGTGGTGTATCTGTTGTTAATGTAGAGGAACTGTCAAAAAAGAACTATAACACATATAGTTTAGATAATATGCAGGCCTATATCGGGGGGTGGAATGGAAATTCGCTGTGGGGTATGGATGCCGACAATGCAGGATATTTAGTGTTGGTTGATGGAATTCCCCGTGTAGCCAACAATGTTTTGCCTAGCGAAATTGATCAAATAACATTTCTAAAAGGAGCGCAGGCTGTTGTCCTTTATGGTAGCCGCGCAGCAAAAGGTGTTATATATATAACGACCAAAAGAGGTAAGACCGAAGATCTTAGGATAAGCGTAAGAGCTAACACGGGTTTTCATATATCTAAAAGCTATCCTGAATATCTAGGATCTGCTGAATATATGACTCTTTATAATGAAGCTCGCGCTAATGATGGGCTATCGGCTTTATATAACGATAATGACATTTATCATTCTGCTTCGGGCTTAAATCCGTATCGTTATCCGAATGTAGATTTTTATTCTTCTGAGTTTTTGAAGAAAGTATCTAATCGTTCAGAAGTTACAGCAGAAATTACAGGCGGAAGTAAACGTGCTCATTTTTATAGTAATGTAGGTTATTATCATCAAGATGACTTGTTTAAGATCGGTGAAGCGAAGGATAATAGTATCAATCGTCTAAATGTGCGTGGTAATGTGGATGTTATGATTAGTAATGCTATTAGTGCATATATTAATGCGAATGCAACTTTCTATGACGCTAAAAATGCAAAAGGAGATTATTGGAATGCTGCATCAACATTTCGTCCCAATCGTGTAGCGCCGTTGATTTCATTAGATATGATTGATCAGAATGCTTTAGCTGCTTGGGATTTGGTTAATAATACCAATAATATCATTGATGGTAAATATTTTCTAGGAGGATCTCAGATTGATCAAAAGAATGCATTTGCAGATATATTTGCTGCCGGAAGTAGCAAATATACAAGCCGTCATTTTCAATTTGATACCGGAGTTGATATTGATTTGGAAGGCTTCTTGAAAGGGCTTTCGTTTCATACCAAATTTGCAGTGGATTATGCTACAGGTTATACAACGTCTTTTGACAACACATATTCGGTATATGCTCCAACTTGGGGTAACTTTAACGGAAAGGATGTTATTGTAGGTCTAACAAAATATAACAATGATAAGAAGTCTGGTGTACAGAATATTAGTGAGAGTGCTGATAATCAAACTATGGCATTCTCGGGTCAATTCGATTACGTAAATACTTTTGCAGATGGTCATAACTTGTCGGCTATGCTAATAGCTTCGGGCTACCAGCAAACCTTATCGTCTGAATATCACAAAACTTCTAATGCAAACTTGGCATTACAAGTAGGCTATAATTATCAAAAGAAATATTATGCCGATTTTGGGGGAGCCGTAATACACTCAGCAAAGTTAGCCGAAGGGCAGCGTAATGCATTTTCTCCATCTCTTACATTAGGTTGGAGAATGAGCAATGAAAACTTCCTATCGGGATCTTCTATTATAGATGATTTAATGTTGAGTGTTTCAGGTAGTATCTTACATCAAGATATTGATATTCAAAATTATTATATGTACAAGTCAGCTTGGTCTCAAGCGTACGGTTGGAGTTGGTATGACGGTAGTTTAGAGAAATATACAATGTCTCTCCGTGGAAATAATGATGATCTTACATTTATTAAACGCAAAGAAATATCAGCGAATCTAAGAACCTCTTTGTGGAAGAAAATGATAACTGCAGATCTGTCATTCTTTATAAACTCTATGGAAGGTAATATAATAACACCAAGTTCGCTTTTCCCTAATTATTTGTCTACAGCTTATCCCGAAGCGTCATTTGTTCCATATATGAACTATAATAATAATAAGCGTACAGGATTTGATTTCAATGTTAACTTCAACAAGAAAATCGAAGAGGTAGACTTCTCATTAGGTGTAGCTGGTACTTATTACGATACTAAAGCAACCAAGCGTAGCGAGATAAATGAATTTAGCTATCAAAATAGAACAGGTAAGCCGATTGATGGTATTTGGGGTTTACAAAGTGACGGCCTGTTTGAGAGTAGCGATGAGATAACTAATTCTCCGGAACAAAAATTTGGAGGAACAGTAAAACCAGGCGATATTAAATATGTAGATCAAAATGGCGACGGAGTCATCGATGATCAAGATGTTATATATCTAGGTAAAGGCGGTTGGTATGGTGCGCCGTTTACTTTGGGTATAAACATGACACTTAAATGGTCAGATTTTACATTCTTTGCTTTAGGAACAGGTAGCTTTGGGGCGAATAGTTTGAAAAATAGTTCTTATTATTGGATTCATGGAGATGGTAAATACTCTGCAGTAGTTCGTGACCGATGGACAGAGGAAACAAAGGCAACCGCGACTTACCCTCGTTTAACTACTGAAAGTGGAAGCAATAATTTCCGTACTTCAGACTTCTGGATGTATAAAACTAACCGCTTTGATCTGGCTAAGATACAGGTTACATACGACTTACCTAAGCAGCTGTTGAAAAATAGTTTCATCCGCGAACTTTCCGCATATGTAAGTGGCGCTAATCTGCTTACTATATCGAAGGAACGCAAACATATGGAAATGAATGTAGGTAGTTCTCCACAAACCAGATTTTATAATATAGGTATAAAAGCTGCATTTTAATAAATAACAACAGTATGAAAGCAATAAATAATATAACAAAATTTCTGGTCATTATCTTGCTCTTCTTAACATCCTGTGATGATCTGTTTTCTCCTGCTTTAGAGAACAATAGAGAGTTAGATGATATGTATAATGAACCGGGATATGCACAAGGGATATTAGGATACGCTTATTCCATGCTTCCCTATCAGACTAAATCTGAAACAGACATTGCGACAGATGATGCAGTGACTAACGATAAAGCTAGTAGCTATTTAAGTATGGCAACAGGATCGTGGACAGCTAGTAACGACCCGATGTCTAAGTGGCAGAACTGTAGAGCTGCTATTCAATATCTCAACATCTTTTTAGAAAATGCCGACAAAGTGGCATGGGCAAAAGATCCGAATGTACATATCATGTATTGCGATCGCCTTAAAGGCGAAGCGTATGGATTGCGTGCTTTAAATATGTACTATCTCTTGATGGCTCATGGTGGTTGGACTGAGGATGGAAAACTATTGGGAATACCTAATATAACTACTGTAGATAATATGAGTACAGATTTCAATGTTCCAAGAGATACATTTCAGGCTTGTATAGATCAAATATTTAGTGATGTAGAAAAAGCAACCGAATACTTACCTCTTGATTATAATGATATCAGTGATGCAAATATTCCTGCTAAATATAAAGCAATCGGTGTAACCAATGCCAGTGATTATAATCGCGTAAATGGTACTCATATACGAGGTCGCCTTACTGCTCGTATCGCAGAAGCTATTAGGGCACAGGCAGCTTTGCTTGCAGCAAGTCCTGCATATAACACGGGTACAACCGTAACATGGGCTAATGCTGCTGATAACGCAGCTATCGTACTAGATCGTATCAATGGTTTAGGCGGAATAGATCCAACAGGATGGACATGGTATATGAACAAAACTGAAATCAACTCATTGGGATCAGGAGCTGTTCCTAAAGAGATTCTATGGAGAGGGGACAAAGATAATAGCACCGAAGATTATGCAATGGGGCTTTCGCAAGAGAAGAGTAATTATCCACCATCGCTTTATGGAAGTGGACGTATAAATCCAACTCAAAATCTAGTAGATGCTTTTCCTATGGCAAGCGGATATCCAATATCTGATCCTGCAAGTGGATATTCTTCAAATGATCCGTATACCAACAGAGATCCGCGTTTGACAGCTTATGTATTGTATAATGAAACTACGTATGGTACAAATTCGAAGAAAATTGTTACCGGAACATACGGTACAAATGAAGATGCATTAAATAAAGAAAGCACATCTACACGTACCGGCTATTATTTGAGAAAACTATTGCGTGACGATTGTAATCCAGATCCGACATATAATACGGCACAATACCATTATCCTGTACGCATACGATTTACTGAAATATTCTTAGCTTATGCTGAGGCAGCAAATGAAGCTTGGGGGCCAACTAATGGCAACGGACATTCATACAGCGCTTACGACGTAATCAAGGCTATCCGTGCCCGTGCAGGTGTAGGTACTAATGGAGGAGATGCTTATCTTGAAAGTATTAAAAACGATAAAGATAAAATGCGAGAGTTGATACGTAATGAACGTCGTATTGAACTTTGTTTCGAAAACCGACGTTTTTGGGATTTGCGTCGCTGGAAAGCCAACCTGAATGAGGGTGCTAAAGGTATACAGATAGATAAAGTCGATGGAGCTTTGGTATATAAGGTAATTCCTGTAGAAGCAAGAAGCTACAAAGATTATATGTATCATGGACCTGTGCCTTATAGTGAAACTATAAAATGGAGCAACCTACAGCAGAATCAAGGCTGGTAAATGAATAATCAAAAAATATCTAAATATTGAAAAATATGAAACGATTCAAATTATTGCCTGTATTGTTTGCCGGAATTTTGATTGCATCAATGACATCATGCGAAAATCAAGGTGTTGAATTCCCAAACTATGAAGGCGGAACAACTGTTTATTTTGCCTATCAATATCCCGTGCGTACAATCGTATTGGGAGATGATACTTATGATACGACTTTAGATAATGAGCATCGTTGCGAAATATACGCAACAATGGGAGGTGTATATAAAAACCAAAAGAATATCAGCATAGATATTGCCGTCGATAATGGATTATGTGATAACTTATTCTTCGAAGACGGTAGTCCGGTTCAAGCTATGCCATCCAATTACTACACTTTAGCGGGTAGTAAGATTATTCTTGATAAGAAGATTCAAGGATCGGTAGGAGTCCAATTGCAAGATGCATTCTTTTCCGATCCCGACGCTTTGAAAAAAACGTATGTAATTCCATTATTAATGACTAAAGTACAAAATGCAGACAGTATTTTGAGCGGTCGTCACTTGATACAGAACGCACCTCGTACTTATTCAGAAGCGTGGGATATTCAGCCTCAAGACTATGTCTTATATGCACTGAAATTTATCAATCCGTGGCATGCAAAATATCTGCGCAGAGGAGTAGATCTTGTAACCGAGAATGGTGCAACTGCAACGAATGTACGTCGTAAACCACATGTAGAAAATGACGAACTTTGTAGTTTAACGACTGCAAGTTTAAAGGTGACTAAGTTTCCGGTTAAAACTACTGTTTCTGATGGTTTAGGAGGTGTACAAACTCTTACATGTGATTTACTCCTAACTTTTAATGATAATAATGAGTGTACTATCTCTACCGATACGCAAGGCTATACCGCTAGTGGCTCAGGTAAATTTGTAAAAAACGGAGAGAAAAATAGTTGGGGTAATAAAGACCGTAATGCTATGTATTTGGAGTACAATATAAACTTCGGATCAAAGCAATATGTGACTAAAGATACTTTGGTGGTACAAACCCGAGGGATCGATTCTGAATTGTTTGTTCCAACTTATAAAACTAATCATTTTTAATTTTACTAAAGATGAGTATGATGAAGTATTATAATAAATTCTTGTTGATTATTGTCGCTATGATGGCAATGGTCTCTTGTGTCGATAATTTTGATAGCAACTTTAATGTTGATAAGCCGGCAGATCTCGAGAAATATGAATATCTGAATGAATATGATGTTCTGAAATCGTATGTAGACCGCAAGGCTAATCCAAATTTCAAATTAGGATCGGGCATTACTGTTAGCGATTTTTTGAAGAGAGACATGGTTTATAGTCTTGCCTGTTCCAATTTCGATGAATTAACAGCGGGTAATGCGATGAAATATGGTTCGATTGTAAAAGACGATGGTTCAATGGATTTTTCTCAGGTAGTAAAATTTGTTGATGCTGCTAAAGGTGCAGGTCTTAGTATTTATGGACATACAATATTGTGGCATTCTCAACAAAATAATAAATATCTGAATAATTTGATTGCTGATAAGGAGATTGAAGTCGACCCTAACGATGCAAATAATTGCTTGCATATAAATACAACCGAAGCTAAGGCTAATACATGGGATTGGCAAATTTATTACGAACCGGCAAGTCCATTAACGGTTGGTGTGACATATACATTAAGCATGAGAATTAAGGCATCTGCCGCGGCTACTGTTGACTTCTGGCCTACAGATGGCAGTAATGTTCTTTATGGTTTATCTCTTGCGGCAAGTAAAGAATGGAGTAATGTTACTATTCAGTTTACACCAAGTCATGCGTTTAACAAACTTCAGTTCTGTTTTGGTAAATTTGGTGGCGATTTGTATTTTGACGATATTACTTTGACAGCAGCTAATTCTACGGATAATGTAATCAATAATGGCGCCTTTGACAGTAAAGATTTATCAAACTGGGGAAAACCAAGCTGGCATTCCTATTCCTTCAATATTGAAGCGCTTGCAGCAGGTCCAGCTAGTTGGTGGAAAAATCTTGTAAGCAATAGTAATTGTGAAGACAATGATGTATCCTGTTTCTATGCTACTGAAGTATCTAATGGCCCTAAAGCGGCTACATTTAGCGCTGCAGGTACAGGTGCCGGTGGTACGGGACGGGCAATTATTGTTCAGTCAGGCGATAATGCTACTCAGGATTGGGACACACAATTCTTTGTAAAGGTTCCTCACGTATTTAAGGAAGGTGAAAAATATCGTTTCAGTATGAAGGTCAAGGCTAGTAGAAATGTTAGTATTGATTCTCAGGCGCATAAAGAGCCGGGCGGTTATTTGCATTACGCTATGGTGGGCAGTCCTGATGTAACTACAGAATGGCAGGAATATACTAATTCAGGTTCTATCAATTCATCACAAGAAGGAATGAGTACTATAGCTTTTAATCTTGCAAAAAACAAGCTGGC
Source organism: Dysgonomonas sp. 37-18 (assembly GCF_001899125.1). Lineage (NCBI taxonomy): Bacteria > Pseudomonadati > Bacteroidota > Bacteroidia > Bacteroidales > Dysgonomonadaceae > Dysgonomonas > Dysgonomonas sp. 37-18. The sequence goes on from NZ_MKVC01000036.1 coordinate 22,284, forward strand.
AACTACATTCTATTTTGATGATATCGTATTTGAGATAGAAGAATCAGGCAATACCATTCCTTTGACTCCGGAAGAAAAGAAAGAAGTTTTGACCAATGCGATGGAAAATTGGGTAAAAGGTATGATGGAAGCTTGTGGCGGATATGTGAAAGCATGGGATGTAGTGAATGAGCCTCTGGCCGGTGCTGATAAAGATGGCGATGGTTGGTATGATTTACAATCTGTAAATAATGTATCGGCAGAAGACGCTAAGAATAATTTCTATTGGCAAGATTACTTGGGTGATGACTATGTGCGTACAGCTATCCAACTTACCCGCAAATATGGACCTGAAGATATGAAGTTGTTCATCAACGACTATAATCTGGAATCAGACTGGGATGATAACATGAAACTGAAGAGTTTGATAAATTGGATTGAACGTTGGGAGAAAGACGGAACTAAGATTGATGGTATCGGTACTCAAATGCATGTCTCTTATTATCTAAACTCTGCAACACAAAAGAGCAAAGAAGACCATGTCGTGAAGATGTTTGAACTATTAAAAGCTTCAGGAAAACTCATAAAAATATCTGAGTTGGATATGGGTATAGTAGATGAGAATGGTAATGAAATTAAGACAGCAAACCTTACTTTCGAGCAACAGCTATTGATGTCTGAGTATTATAAGTTTATTGTGAAAAAATACTTTGAAATTATTCCTGTGAGTCAACAATATGGAATTACTCATTGGAGTCCGACAGACAGTCCTGACGACAGCGGCTGGAGAAAAGGGCAGCCTATTGGGCTATGGAGCTTGAACTATAACCGTAAGCCCGTTTATGCTGGATTTGCAGAAGGTTTGATTGGTAAATAATAATCTAATGTTTTTTAATGATATGAGATAATATCATATAGGCTTTTAGGTGATTCGTACTTTTTTGAGGAGACAGCGAAATCTTTGTATAAGGATTTCGCTGTTTCTCTTTACTATCAAATGATCTTAGAAGTTTCATTTATAGGCAGAGCAGATGTATGCATATCTTTTCACAATATTGTGATAGATATAGAGGGGTAGGAGATGAGGTATCTTTTGTATCTTTATTAGGTTAAATAAGATTAGTTCTCTTGTGTATAAGAAACTGCTTTTAGCTTTTTATAAAAGCTTTTTTGTAAAGTTTTTATATTTAATTGTTTATGATTGTTCTCTTTGTCTGTTTATAAATATAATTAAAGAAAGTTGCATAAACACAGAAGAGGCTGTCCAATAAGACAGCCTCTTGCTTTATTCCTTTATAAAAGTATTCTGTTGTTAAAAATTTATATATAAGTATGTTATTGTTTTACCAAAAGTATATGTAAAATGCAACACAAAGAATTACAACTCCCAGTGATGCGATAACATCCCATTTATTCCAACTCTTGCTAATAAGTTTCTTGTAATCGCTAGAGAAAGTGATAGCATCTATCTGTTGGGCTGTTGGCTTCGGAGTGAAGAACGACACTACTACCATTAGCAACATAATGAATACTAGTAGCCATATTTCAAAAATAAGCCAGTTTGTTTGCCAGAACCAACTTGTATATTCCCAATACCAGCCGCTCATTGCATCCTTACCGGTGTTGGTAAATATATTGGTTAATAAGCGTACCATCCCAATGGCGAATCCTACTATCATACCAGCTTCTCCGGCCTTAGGTGTAATTCTTTTAGAAAAGATACCAAGAGCAAATACGGCTACCATAGCAGGAGCGAGTAATGATTGAATACCTTGCAGATAGTCGTAAAGACTACCAAGGCTCATCATAACAGGTATCCAAACAATACCGAGGATAACGACTACAATTGTCGCAATACGACCTACCAAAACATAAGTAGATTCACTCTTATTTTTGAACATAGGTTTATAGAAGTCTTCCGTAAACAATGTTGCGCAAGAATTGAAGAATGCAGCCAAAGAAGCAATTAAAGCTGATATAAAACCTATGGTAACAATTCCCTTCACACCTGCAGGCAATACAAATTTAACCATTGAACCGAACGCAGTATCCGGATCATCCAATGTAAATCCGCTATCGGGACGTGCAGCCAATGCCGCTGCTACCATACCCGGTATTAGGAACATGAACACAGGCAACAATTTGAAATAACCCGCAGCAATAGTACCTCTACGCGCACGTTTCATCACTACATCGTTGTCTTCGCCCTTGCGTTGTCCAAGTACACGTTGAACGATATGCTGGTCGGTGCACCAATACCAGAAACCTATTATTGAAGCTCCGATAAATACCCAAAAGCCGGGATAATCATCATATAACGGATCTCCGGTATTAAAGTGAAACATGTGGTTTGTACCGTATGCAACACCATCTTCTCCTACATTCAATGTTTTTGCATAGTCGATCATCGCTGTCCAACCCTCAGGGATGCTACCTCCTCCAAGAGCAGATAATCCTAGGAAAAGCACAAGGAATGAACCTATAATAAGTATCGGTGTTTGGATTGCAGATAGAGTCATAACTCCTTTCATACCACCGAAAACAGTAAAAATACCCGTTAGTACTATCAAGCCGATTGCCCCATACCAGAAAGGCAGACCTAGAAGGCTTTCCATAAAGATACCTCCTGTAAATGCGGTTACACTCACTTTGGTAAGTACGTAGGCTATAAGTGTGATGATAGACAACCAAGAACCTGTAGCAGGTGTATAACGGTATTTTAGGAAGTCGGGCATTGTAATGATTTTGCCCATCTTGTTGTTCATCAGTTGATAGAATGGTACGAATAACCAACCTAGAATAAGTATCATCCAGCCTTGCATCTCCCAGTGTGCCATACCCACTCCGGCTTTAGCACCTGTTCCGGCAAGTCCTACAAGATGCTCCGATCCGATGTTTGCTGCAAAGATGGCAGCACCTATTATGTACCATGGTTCGCCTTTTCCGAACAGATAGTCTTCGCTACTGGCACCTTGTTGCAGGCGTTTGTCTTTTTGTATCGAACGCCAGACAGCCCATGTTACTGCCAGTATCCCAACTGCAATAATCACCCAGTCGAGCCAAATAAATTCGTGTGAATTCCAGTTCATAGTATGATATTATGTTTAAGAGAATAATTCTGTTTCAGTAAATTTTCCTAGTTTTTGATATTTTGCATATATATGCATATATACCTCATGTTTCTCCATATTAGGTTTGTATTCGTGTACAAATCCTTGTCCCATTGCTTTCTGAGCAGCTTTAATGTCAGGATGGACTCCAGCTGCAACAGAAGCAAACATTGCTGCACCAAAGGCGCATGCCTGTTCTGATTTAGCAACTTTTATAGGCATTGCCAATACGTCTGCCAATGTTTGCATAACCAATGGCGATTTCAGGGAGATACCCCCTATACCAATTACGCTATTGATTTCAATTCCGTTTTCGAGAAAGCGATCTACAATTGCTTTCGACCCAAAAGCTGTGGCCTCTACCAACGCTTTGAAAATTAGAGGAGCAGAACTGGCTAAGTTTAATCCTGTTATTGTTCCTTTTACCATTTGATTGGCATCAGGCGTACGACGTCCGTTCATCCAATCGATTGCTAAAATAGAACTTTCTGATACGGGAATTTTTTCAGCTTCTTTGGATAGGGTAGGGATTATCTTGTCAAGAGTTTCGTCTATTAGTTTTTGCTTTGTTTCCTGATCTATTAGTGCAGACTCTTTTAGTATATTCTCCAAAGGCCAAGCCAACACAGATTTAAACCATGCATAAATATCACCAAAACCAGATTGTCCGGCTTCTAGACCTACCATTCCCGGAATAACAGACCCATCTACTTGTCCGCAAATACCAGGAATTAACTTTCCGTGCATATCTTCATATGGAGCAATCATTATATCGCAAGTAGAGGTTCCGATAACACGAACAAATGCCTTCGGTTCTATTTCGGCACCTACAGCTCCCATATGACAGTCAAACGCTCCTGCACCAACAGCTACATTTGTTGTTAATCCAAGCCTGCCAGCCCATTCTTCTGTTAGGTTTCCTACTTTAACTTCGCTTGTGTATGTATCGTGAAATAGTCTTTCTCTATACCCTTTCAGTTCGGGTGCTATTTCTACAAGAAAATCTTCTGTTGGCAAGCCATCCCATTCTTTCAGCCACATGGCTTTGTGTCCTGCAGCACAACGTCCTCTTACTATATCTGATGGCTTTGTTGTGCCTGTAATTAGAGCGGGCATCCAATCACAATGCTCTATCCAACTGTAAGCTTCTCCGGCTACGGCTTTATCTTCTTTCAGAACATGTGCCACTTTTGCCCAAACCCATTCGCTGGAGTATATACCACCTACATAGGCAGTATAGTCGATAGGCCAGCGTTTGGCTACCTCATTTATTTTAGCTGCTTCTTTGATCGCTGTATGATCTTTCCAAAGGACAAACATTGCATTTGGATTTTCTGCAAAATCAGGTCGTAATGCTAACACTTGTCCGTCTTTATCAATCAGGGCAGGAGTAGAGCCTGTAGTATCAAATGACATGCCTACTACTTGCTCTGCTGTACCTGCCGGAGACTTACTCAGAGCCTCCTTTACGGATTCTTCTAAAGCTTCTATATAATCGAGAGGGTGTTGTCTGTATTGGTTTTTTTGAGGATCACAGTATTTCCCCTGTATCCATCTTTTATAATATTTGACTGATGATGCAATTTCCTTTCCTGTTTCAGCTTCTATGATTACTGCTCGGCAAGAGTCAGAACCGTAATCAAGCCCTATTGTATATTTCATATATTTTATTTTTCATAAATAGTATGAAATTCACATTCCATTATAGTTGGTAACTATAGTATATGTTCCTTTCATAAGGTAGTTAACTTTTTAATAATAAAATAAGTATAGGGAATATCACTACTCCCCATACTTGAAACAATCTAACTCAGCTTAACGCTGTATTTAATAAGTAGTATACTTCATTTACTTTCAACTCAAACTTAAAGTTATTTATGGTTGTATTCTTGTCTATAGTCACCAGTTCTATACCAGCTATATCTGCATAGTCTTCCAGCATTTCGGTAGTGACAGAATATGAGAAGCTTGAGTGATGAGTCCCACCTGCCAATATCCATGCAGCGGCACCAATTTCTAGGTTAGGCATTGGCTTCCACAATGCACATGCGACAGGCAATTTAGGTAGTGGTTTTGGTTCTTCTACTACTACTTCATTTACAATCATACGGAAGCGATTGCCCATGTCTACAATTGTAGCTGCAACACCTTCACCCTTGTGTGCTTGAAATACGAGGCGCGAACAAGTGCGAGCATCGCCAATACCAAGGAAATGAACTTCGATGCGAGGTTTTGTTCCGGTTATATCCGGATTGATTTCCAACATATGCGATTGCAGAATAGTACTGTTCTCTCCATCGAAATTGAGCGTATAGTCTTCAAGGAACGATTGACCGCCGGGCAATCCTTTTCCCATTACCCACATTGTACGGACAAGGGCAGCCGTTTTCCAGTCGCCTTCGGCTCCGAATCCGTAGCCTTCCGCCATGAGGCGTTGAGATGCAAATCCCATCAATTGTTTCATGCCTTCAAGTTCATTAAAGCTGGTCGTGAACCCCTTCGCTCCCTTTTCTTGAAGAAAACGACGAAGCCCTATTTCCTGAGCTGCTGCATCACGTACAAATTGATGTTTTTCTCCTCCTTTTTTGCAATCAGCAGCAAAGTCATATACTTTTTCGTATTCAGTAATTAATGCATCTATTTCAGTTTCTTTTACGGCTTCTATATACGGAACTAATGTTGCGATAGGAGCATTGTCGACATGATAACCCAAACGCATTTCGGCTTCTACCTTATCTCCATCTGTTACAGCGACGTTGTTCATATTGTCTCCGAAACGAATGATAAGCATATCCTGAGCATCTGCCCATCCTGCACATACACGCATCCAAGAAGCTAGTTTAGCCTGTACCTTTTCATCAGACCAATGTCCGACAATTACTTTTCTGTTTTTGCGCATACGGCTTACCATATGCCCAAATTCACGGTCGCCATGTGCTGACTGATTTAGATTCATGAAATCCATATCGATTTCATTCCAAGGAATTTCTTTGTTGAATTGGGTGTGAAAATGTAGTAGAGGTTTCTTGTAATTCTTTAATCCCTGTATCCACATTTTTGCAGGAGAAAAAGTGTGCATCCATGTTATTACTCCAATACATTTATTGTCAGAATTGGCATCAGAAAAAGCCTTTGCTATTTCTTTAGATGAATTGACAGTTCCTTTATAAACAACTTTGATAGGTAGTTTGCCTGAGTCGTTCAAACTTTTTACCATTTGAGTAGAGTGTGAATCCACAGCAACTACAGCATCGCCTCCATATAGTAATTGCGCTCCTGTAACAAACCAAATTTCTAAATCTTTAAAATCCATGATATTATTTATTGTTAATGAATTATTAATTAAGTTCCAACATTACAACCGATTTGGATGGTAATGTTATCGATATTTTGTCTTTTGATAATTTCGCTCCTGTAAATGCTTTCACAGAAACAACATCGGGAGTGTCGAAGGAATTGTAGTCATTTATTTTGCCTGATGTCAATACTTGTCCCGAAACGTTTTTAACTTCTATTCCCCGCAAATCAGCTTCTATACTTTGTTCTTTGTTGGGGTCTATATTTACCAATGTAATATGAACTTTTCCTGAAGCGTCTTTTGATGCTGATACACTGATGGCATCAATTTTTTTCCCATTCAGCTCGTATTTAGCAGAAGATAGTGAAATAGGAAGCAAAGTTGCATCTTGATGAACTTTATAAAGATAATAGACCCAATAAGTAGGAGTCAACAACATCTTTTCCTTGTCGGTTAATATTACAGCTTGTAATACATTTATTGTTTGCGCTATGTTAGTCATTTTTACCCGATCGCAATAGCTATTGAATATATTCAAATTGATAGCAGCAATAATCGCGTCGCGCATCGTGTTTTGTTGGTAGAGAAATCCGGGATTGGTTCCAGATTCTACGTTATACCAAGTACCCCACTCGTCGGGGATAAGGGCGACTCTTTTTTGCGGATCGTATCGGTCCATAATGTTTGAATGTCTTTTTAACAAATTATTCATTTGGAGCGTTTTTTCTATAGTCACATAGTATTCCGCTTCGTCGAATTGTGTAGCGGAACCTTTGTCTTCCCAATTCTTAGGAATTGTATAATGGTGCAAAGACAATCCCTGCATTTGACGTGCTGCATTTTTCATCAAAGTCTCTGTCCAATTATAGTCGTCTGAGTTAGCGCCTCCGGCAATAAGATAGAGTTTGTTGTCGCCATAGTTTCGGCAATAAGTGGAATAACGTTTGTACTGATCTGCATAAAATTCGGCAGTCATATTACCTCCGCAGCCCCAGTTTTCGTTTCCAATTCCCCAGAAAGATACTTTCCAAGGTTTCTCGCGACCATTTTGACGACGCAGGTTTGCCATTGGGCTTTCTCCATCGAAAGTAATGTATTCTACCCATTTAGACATTTCTTCCACTGTGCCACTCCCTACGTTTCCACAGATATAGGGCTCACAGTTCAACTGTTCGCAGAGATCGAGAAATTCGTGCGTGCCAAAACTGTTATCTTCGACAACTCCTCCCCAATGAGTATTCACCATTTTAGGACGTTTATCGCGAGGGCCAATCCCATCCATCCAATGATATTCGTCGGCAAAACAGCCTCCGGGCCAACGCAAATTAGGAATTTTGATATCGCGTAAAGCTTTTACCACATCGTTGCGGATACCACGCGTGTTGGGAATGGAGGAGTCCTCACCTACCCAATAGCCTCCGTAAATACAATGTCCGAGATGTTCAGAAAAATGTCCATAAACATGTTTGCTGATAACATCTTTCCCCTGATCGGCATTAATAACCAATTTATTTTGGGCTACTGAAATAACAGCGACACCGCTTAGAAATAGTATGGAAAGAATAACTTTTTTCATGGTATAATATTTAAACGTGTGTAATACTTTTATTGTCCGTAATATGCATCAGGACCATGTTTTCTGAAAAAGTGTTTTTTTATAAGCTCATCATTCATCTTTAGTTGTGGGTTGATGCTATATGCCAAATAAGCCATTTTAGCGACTTGTTCCAATACTACTGCATTGTGAACAGCATTATGCGCATCTTTTCCCCACGAGAAAGGACCATGATTATTGACAAGAACTCCCGGTGTATAATCCGGATTTAGCGCTGCAAAACGCTCGATTATTACATTGCCTGTTTCGAGTTCATACTTGCCTTCAATCTCTTCTTTTGTCATTTGTCTTGTACATGGTATCTCATTTTTAAAGTAATCGGCATGAGTAGTGCCGATATTAGGTATATCACGGCCTGCCTGAGCCCAAGATGTGGCGTAAGTAGAATGGGTATGTACAATTCCCCCTATATTTGGAAAAGCTTTATATAAAGCTATATGAGTTGCAGTGTCGGATGAGGGTTTCAATTGCCCCTCTACAATTTTTCCATCTAAATCGAGTACAACCATATCTTCAGCTTTCATCTTTTCATATGATACTCCTGAAGGTTTGATTATTACCAGATTTTTTTCTCTATCGATAGCACTAACATTTCCCCATGTGAATATGACTAATCCATGTTTTACCAGATCCAGATTAGCATCGAACACCTCTTTTTTTAATGATTCTAGCATGATATTATATATGGTTTAAAAGCTTATTTAAATCATAAGTGTTCACTGTACACTTATGAGTACAATGTTAATAATAAGTGTAAAAATATACACTTATTTTTGATATGTTTTAAAACATGTATTAAGAGTTCTTATGTCTAATTTGATCTATTTTCAAAAAGGATGGAAAATAAAACTTCGAATCTTTATTTTATATCTATTGAAATGAATGCAGACAGGGAGAATATTGTAGTATATCCTGTTGTTTTTGTTTTATTATTTACGTAGTTTGTGTTTAAGGATAGGTCTTGTTAGGAATCCAAGATTCAATCTTTTAGTAGATATAGGTTAAAACAAGACTATTTTTTAATCCTGTTTATATTTATGTTGTACTCTTAATTATTTAAATAAAGAGTACATGGTAAAATAACTCTATATTGTCCTTTTTCACCAGCTTGTTTGCTTTTTTCCTGAATCTCTCCGAGTAAAATATCTACAGCATTTTTACCTATATCTGCAACGGGCATTTTTGCAATATTAATTTTTGGTGCTAAAATTTTGAATAAAGATACGCCATGTATACATGCCAGTTGAAATTGTCGATTAAAGTCAATTCCTTTGTTATCAAAATAAAGGAAGGCTTCTACTGCTAGAATATGTGTGGTGAAGAAGAATCCATCTACATCAGGTACTTTTTCAAATATATTATCTAGTACTTTTACAATTTTATTATCATAATCTTCATATTCTATATTTCCCACAAGCGCTGGATTAAATTTGATACCAGAATCTGACAATGCTTGTTTATAACCCTCATTTCTTTCACCCATTGTAGTAAGATGAGAGTTTGTAGTAATAAGTGCAATGTTTTTGCACCCCATACCTATGAGATGTTTTGTTAATTTGTAGCTACTTTCCTTGTTGTCGATAATTATATAACTTGTTTGCAGTTCAGGAAAATAACGGTCGAATGTTACTAAAGGAAATTTTTCAGATATAAGCCGCTCTATTTCAACTTTCGATCGCTTTGTCGGTGCTATAATTATACCATCCACACCTTTCGATTTGAACATCTGTATTACAAGATCTTCTTTATTGAAGTCCGATTCGGAACTTGCTATCATCAGTGAATATCCATGCATATTGGCTTGATTTTCTATTTCTCTGGCTATTGAGGAATAAAAATAATCGGATATGGAAGGCAGGATAAGCCCAATGGTTTTGGTCTGCCCAATATTAAGACTTCGAGCTATTAAATTTGGCTGATAGTTCAATTCTTTTGCACAATTCAGTACAATCTCTTGTGTATTTTTACTTATACCTTTTTTCTCTGCTTGTCCGTTCAGTACCCATGATACTGTGGTTTTAGACAAGTTTAATTTTTCTGCAATATCTTTAAGTGAAACCCTTGTTTTCATATATAATACACAAATTGGTAATTTACTATATTTAACGGTTAAATATTTAATTGATCTGAATGATATATAAGTATATTAGATATTTATATGTGCAATAGTAGGTTTAGTATTATTGCCAACTACATCTACATTATCTTAACTCTGATTAGGTTCGAATATCTACAGATAATTGTTTTAGTATTATTTAGCTTCATCTATACATATAAATACCTGTTTATGTCTCTAAAAGTATATATAAGGATACCAATTCCTTTTTATCATTCAAATATAATATACTATTTATATTTCTACAAATGTATATTATTTTACTTTCTCGTTAAAATAATAATACTTTATTTTTATCTTATATAAGAATCTTCGCTCTTATTCTTTTCCTCGTTTAATGTATATTAGATTCTATTTATTAATTTTAATTTGTTGTTAATAATATATTTATGTATTGTTCTGATGTCTGTATTCTAAATGTTCCATTTTTTAACAATGGTTAATTATGAAAGATATTTGAACTTTTTATTGTGGTTTTTAAAATAAGAATTAAATTTGTATTGTTTAACCGTTTAAGTTGTGTTTAAGTATCTTTAAATGAGGTTTTGTTATATGCCTGGATTAATTTAAATAACAAATTCCCTTTCTTAAGATAGAGGCGCAGGCATGATTATAATGAAAAAAACGATATTTAAATATAAACTTATTGGATTAATCAATACGGAATAACCAAATTAATATACATGAAAATATAATGAAACCATAATTTTATACGTATGTAATAGTTTGTTAATATGTAGTTTCTACTTTTGCAAACAGCTTTACCGAAAACTTCTTCTATTTTTTTGAATATTTTACTAAACCGTTAAAGTTATTCGTGATAAAATAATAATCACCATGCATAAATATAGATTAACCATAACCATTTTATTATTGACAAGTCTCTTTATTATTCTAGCACAATCTTGTGAAACAAAGAAAGTCAAGATTAACAACTTAAGATGTGAGTATATGCACAATCCTATTGGAATTGATGCTGTTTCTCCTCGATTTACATGGAATTATGAAGCAATTTCAGGACATGACTTTATACAAGGAAGCGTTCAACTTCTACTTTCAAGTAATAAGGAAGCTCTTTCAGAAAAGACTTCTAATGGTATATGGCGTTCGGGAATAATCTCTACCAACGAAATGTTCATTACCCCTGATTCCAGTTGTGTGCTTGAACCGCACACTACATATTATTGGCAAGTTATAGTATGGGACAATAATAAAAAGCAGAAGATTGTATCACCTGTCAGTCATTTCGAAACAGCTTTTATGCAACCTTCAGCCTGGCAAGGAAAATGGATATCAGACAATGAGGCTATAGACAGTCCTAGAGCACCCATGCTACGTAAATCTTTTGAAATAAATAGTAGTAAACAAATAGCGAAGGCTAGGTTATATATTAGCGCCGCCGGATATTATGACGTTTCTATTAATGGGAAGTCTGTTGATTCTTCCGCCTTTCTGGCTCCGGGCTACACCCATTATGATAAACGGAATTTGTATAACATTTATGATGCAACGTCATTGGTACAATCCGGTAAAAATGTTATAACATCTATCTTAGGAAATGGGTTTTACAATGCATTTGCACCTGTGGCAACGTGGAGCTTCGAAAAAGCCCGTTGGCGCAACCGCGCTTCTATGATCAGCGAATTACATATCACTTATAAAGATAATACGAAGGATATTATAATATCAGACTCCACATGGAAAGTTTCTTCGTCGAGCTCTTATGTGCAAAACAATATTTACAGTGGGGACACTTACGATGCGAATAAAGAAATTGAAGGATGGGATAAACCAGCCTTTGACGACTCTATGTGGGCTAATGCAAAAATAATGAATGCTCCGTCTAACCGTCTGGTTGCAGAAACAGAGCCCGTAATAAGGAAAATAAAAAATATAAACCCGATATCACTAAAGTCTTTTGGCGATACTGTTTTTGTCTATGATTTTGGTGTGAATATGACAGGTGGATGTGAACTAAGAATAAAGGGAGAGAAAAATACAAGAGTAGAGATACAATATGGTGAATTACTGAAGCCAAATGGGCGATTAGAGATGCGAAATCTCGACATCTATTATAAGCCTCTTCCGGGATTGGCTTTCCAAACAGATGTACTTATCCTTGATGGCAAGGAGTGTGTCTTTACACCTAGATTTTCATACAAAGGATTCCAATATGTAGAAATCCGTTCAAGCCGTCCGATAAAACTTGATGAAACAAATGTAACAGCACTTAATTTTCATTCTGATTTAAAAGAAGTAGGTCATTTCAGCTGTTCTAATGACCTGCTGAATCAGATATGGAAGGCTGCAAACCGGTCATATTTATCGAATGTGATGAGTATACCTACCGATTGTCCTCAACGAGAAAAAAATGGATGGACAGCGGATGCCCATATTACAATGGATTTGGGATTACTAAATTTCGATGGTATCCGATTCTATGAAAAATGGATCGAAGATATGGTTGACAACCAGAATTCAGAAGGTCGTATTTCCGGAATTATACCAAGCTCGGGTTGGGGATATGATGACTGGATTGGTCCTGTATGGGATGCTGCGATGTTTATTGTCCCAATGGCTCTGTACGATTACTACGGAGACAAACAAAGTATAAACAGAATATATAGCACATGCGAGAGATATCTTGCATATTTGGCAACCAGAGAAGATACTGACGGCTGTGTAACCTATGGTATAGGAGACTGGGTACCTTACAAAACTCAAACGCCTACCGAATATACTACTTCGTGCTATTATTATCTGGATAATCTTTATATGGCTAAATTTTCTGAAATACTAGGTTACGATGGGTCAGTTTATAAAGCAAAAGCAAAAAGCCTTAAGGATTTGATTAATAATAAATACTTTGACTACCGAAAAAATATATATGCTAACGGATCGCAAACATCATTGGCCATAGCACTTTATTTAGGAATTGTTCCCGAAGGAATGGAACAAAAAGTAGCCGACAATTTATATCGGTTAGTAAAAGAAAATAACGGATACCTCGATTTCGGAGTATTGGGAAGCAAGACAGTACTGAGAATGCTGTCGAAATATGGCTATGCAGATATGGCTTATCAAATGGCATCTAAAGAAGATGAACCTTCGTGGGGTGCATGGATAAAGAAAGGTTTTAATACAATGCCCGAAACATGGACTTTGTCTCCCGAATTCAGAGATGCTTCTATCAATCACATGTTTTTGGGTGATATCAATGCATGGATGTATAATGTTTTAGCCGGTATAAACTTTGATCCTAACAATGCCGGGTTCAAGCATATTCTCATACAACCTCATTTTGTAGAAGGTCTGGATTGGGTGAAAGGGGATTACAACTCCGTAAAAGGACTTATACGATCTGAATGGAAGCGGGTAGGAGGTAGCATTCAATTAGATGTCGAAATTCCAATCAATACAACTGCTACTGTTCTAGTAGGAGATAAGGCGATTTCTATTGAAGGAGGAAAGCATAAATTCAACTTTTAAATACAACCTAAAATAAATCAATGAAAGGAGGAACGACCATGACAGAATAAGCATTGTAAATGCATAAATATTAAAGGCAAATTACATCACTGAAAATAAATTAAATAATCTTTATCAATGAAAAACAAACTTAATTATTATCAAAAGATATTTTTGATAATGTTTATGTCCCTTTTATTCATAAATATTGTACATGCTCAAAACATACTGACAGATGGCAATATAAAAGGATCCGTTTTTGACCAGAAAGGAGAGCCAATTATTGGTGCAACAATAATGAACAATACGACGAAGGTTGGTACAGTTACAGACCTTGATGGATTGTTTACTATTGCCGCACAACCCGGTTCAACGCTAGTTGTATCTTACGTGGGTTTTAAACCGAAGACGATTCAGATAGGAACTGAAAAAGAATATAAAATAATTATAGAAGAAAACGCTTCGCTATTGGATGAAGTCGTTGTTATCGGATATGCCACACAGAAGAAAAAACTTGTAACAGGTGCTACATTACAAGTTGACGGAAACAGAATAAAGGAGTTGCATACTCCAAATCCACTGACTGCTTTGCAAAGTATGTCTCCGGGTATGCAAATTACAAAGACATCAGGAGAACCCGGATCATCATACAAGGTCTATATTCGAGGGATGGGTACAATCGGCAATGCAGATCCACTTTACATTGTGGATGGTGTACCCGGGAATATATCGAATATAAATCCTGCAGATATCAAATCTATAGATGTATTAAAAGATGCTGCATCTGCTGCAATCTATGGAGCTCGTGCTGCAAACGGCGTGGTGCTGATAACAACACATCGTGGAGAAGGAGAAGATAAAGTACGTGTTGCTTACGATACATATATAGGGATTTCAAATGCACCTGATTACAAATGGTACGTTGATGCAACAACACAGGCGATGTTGGATGACGAATACTCAAAAAACACTTACGGATATGGAATTAATTTTTCTCAGATGGTTCCTAATTGGGATAAAGTTCTTTCAGGAGAATGGAAAGGTACAAATTGGTACAAAGAAATAAAGAATAAAAATGCACCCACACAAAACCATTCGGTTACCATTTCCGGAGGGAGCAAAAAATCATCTTATTTTACCAGCTTTTCTTATTCATCTCAGGAAGGCACTCTGGGGAAACCCGTTCAAACGAAGCAAGATAGATATACTTTTCGTCTCAATGCCGATCAAACGATCTTTTCGGCAAAAGGACGTGACATTGTACGCATGGGGGAGACAATCAATTTTATATATGCCAATAAAGATGGTTCTTTAAGCGGAAGGTCTACCGAAGGACTTGGTGCATTGGGCATGATAATGGGGGGAAGCCCGTTTATGCCTATATATGATGACAATGGAGATTATCATGGGCCGATAGCGTATGCTCCATATGCGCCCAATCCTATTGCATATCTTGTCTATAACAGTAATAACAACAAAAAGAATTACCAATTAAATACAAATGCATTCATAACAATCGAGCCTATTAAAAATTTAGTATTTCGCTCAAATTTTGGATTAACAATGGATGCCGAAGAAAGCAGGGCTTATATACCTAAATATAATCTGGCACCTGAATATACAAGCCAAGAAACAAAAGTAAGTCAGGATATTTCATTAGGATTTAGTCGTTTGACATTCGAAAATACGTTGAATTATAAATTCTCATTAGACGAAAACAAGCATAACTTTGATGTGTTGGCTGGTACGAGTGCAGAAAAAGGTGGTTTAGGTTCAAGTATTTCGGGTTTCAATACCAATTCTATTTTCGAAGGGTTTAAATATGCTTACCTTATTAATACTCCAAAAGTGAGTGAAACATCCACTCGCTTAGGTGGCTCACCATGGAGTCGATCAGCATTACTTTCATATTTTGGTCGTGTCAATTACGACTTCAAAGAAACCTATATGTTATCTCTTATTGCGCGTTCGGATGGCTCGTCAAACTTCGCTCCGGGAAAACGTTGGGGATTCTTCCCTTCTGTTTCGGCCGGGTGGGTTATTAGTAATGAGTCCTTTATGGAATCTTTTAAGAGTCATCTCAATATGTTTAAACTGAGAGCAAGTTGGGGACAGAACGGAAATCAGGCGATTTCACCATTCCAGTATCTCGCAAAAATGCGTGTCGGAGGTCAGAACTCAGGAGATTATTCAAGTGTAGAATATAGCTATTATTATCCGGGAGTAGATAAAAACAGTTATACAATTGCTTCATACCCGATTAATCTGCCCAATACGAATATAACTTGGGAAACCTCAGAGCAGTTAAATGTGGGTTTTGATGCTTTATTGCTCAAGAACAGATTATCATTCAACTTCGACTGGTATCGCAAAACAACCAAAGATTGGCTTGTAGCAGCACCAGTTCTTGGTTCATACGGAGCTAATGCTCCCGATATAAACGGAGGAGATATCAGAAATACCGGTGTGGAACTGGCTGTAGTATGGAGAGATCAGATAAGCGATTTCAGCTATGATATAAATGTCAACTGGGCTTATAATAAAAACAGGGTGACTCGTATCGCTAACCAGGAAGGAATTATTCATGGTAGTGCTCGAACTGTAGGAACATGGAGTCCCGAGTTTTACAGAGCGCAGGTAGGATATCCTATCGGTTACTTCTGGGGATTGAAAACCGATGGCGTATTCCAAAATCAGGATGAGATAGATGCTTATCGCAATTCGAAAGGAGAACTCGTTATGCCAAATGCAGTACCGGGCGACATCAAATATGTAAATCAGAACGACGATGGTGAAATCAACGAGCAAGACCGTGTATTTATTGGTGACCCTAACCCTGATGGAATATTTTCATTCTCATTCGGTGGGGCATGGAGAGGTTTTGATTTCCGCGCTTCGTTCTCGGGTGTATATGGTAACCAGATATACGGAGGACAACATGATCCGATGGATCGTTGGCACGGAGAAGGCACATCTAACAAATGGCCAAGACTAGGACAATCGTCTTATACCAACATTGTTTCCGACCTATACTTGCAAGATGGTGACTATATCCGCTTGAATGACCTTACTATTGGTTATGATTTTGCAACCTTGCTAAAGAAACAAAATATCTTTTCTCAAGTACGTCTTTATATTACCGGACAGAATCTAATTACTTGGACAAAATACAAAGGGCTTGATCCCGAAATTGGAGCAGGGCCTACAGGATGGATGAGTGGTATAGATTATGGATTTTATCCAAACTCCCGTACATTCTTATTTGGTCTTAATCTCAAATTTTAAAAATCTAAGGCAAAATGAAAAAGATAATTATAATATTAATTTCTGTTTTTACAGTTAGTTGTTCCGATTTTTTGGATACAGATCAATTAACGCAGAAAGATTCATCAAATTACCCTCAAACTCCTGAAGAAGCATATACGTCTCTTATGGGTGTATATAATGCTTTTGGATCACGTGTGGGTGGGGGCGAAACAGAACATTCTTTTATTGTTCTCAACCTCATGGCAGATGATATGCTGGGAGGTGGAGGGAAAGACGACCTCACTGCTCATGCTATCGATTTGTTCAAGCTTACATCAAGAACGATGTACACCGATCTATGGGAATGTACATGGCGTTCGGTTTATCGGGCAAACTTACTGCTTGGTTCTTTGGATAATATAAAGTGGCCAACTACCGAGTCAAGAAACAAAATAGAGGGTCAGGTACTTTTTTTACGCGCTTTTACCTATTTCCGTCTGTGTTCTATGTTTGGACCCGTACAGCTGATTACTACTCCCGAACCTGTAAACCTTCCTCGTGCTTCGGCAGAGGATGTATATGCACAAATGGGTGCCGATCTGAAGCGAGCAATTGAAATATTACCCGCCACTAAATTTCAGAATATTCCTAAAAGTGAGAATGGATTGGCTACACGTTGGGCTGCCCAGGCTTTAATGGCTCGTATATTTTTATTCTATACTGATTATTATAAGCAAGCCCAAATGGGTGATATTACAAAAGAGCAGGTGGTAGCATGGGTTGACGACTGTATAGCTAACAGTGGACATGATTTGATTCCTGACTTCAGAAACTTGTGGCCATATTCGATTGTAATGTCAGGAAAAACAAAATCTGATTACAAGTACGCAGCGGATAACAATTTAAAATGGATAGGGGAAAATGGAGATAATAACGAAACCATGTTTGCTATCAAATGTTCCACTGCTGCCCAAGGAAATAACTATGATCGTAGAAATACTGTAAACTTGCACTTCGGATTCAGAGGTAATCAGGATTTATTGCCTTTCGGGTCTGGTTGGGGAAAAGGACCTGTCAACAGTAAATTCTATAACGAATGGCCTAATAATGATCTACGCAAACGCGGTTCGGTTCTCGATGTGTCTGATGCAACACACGAAGGCGAAGGTTCTACCTCAAAATATAAATGGGGGCAAGCTTACCAATGGAATGAAACGGGTTATTGGTCAAAGAAATATATGCCGGTGAATGTGTATGACGACAAAGGAAATATTGTATCATACAGTTCTATCTTATGGAATATGCCAAATGATCCTCAGTTTAATAGCACTCAGGATATAGTGCTTATCCGTTTTGCTGACCTCCTTTTAATGGGTGCGGAGTTAGGTGGTTCTAAAGCTCAAGAATATATGGATCGGGTACGTAAACGTGTAGATCTACCATCAGTTCCGGCAACATTGGAAAATATCAAGAATGAGCGTAAATACGAACTAGCATTCGAAGGTATAAGATGGCTCGACGTATTAAGATGGGGAGATGCTGAATCTACTGTTAACGGAATGAACGGTATAACCTTGAAGAATAATAGCCAGAATGCTACCTATAAGATAAAATTCCGAGCCGAAACCGGAGGATTCTTACCTATTCCGGAAGCCGAAATAACATTGTCTAATGGAGTCTTGACTCAAACACCGGGTTGGAATACCAATGATGCTATGTTGCAACCGGGTGAATAAGAAAGAGAAGAATTATGACTATAATTAAATATCGATTATTAATCTTATTGACTTCAGCCCTATTTCTGGGAAATATAACGGCCTTGTCCGGGAATATTTCTTTGAATGGGAAATGGCAGCTCTCGTACTGGAAACAGCCTTCTAAGCCGGTTGTTACTCCACAAGCTATCAATGATATGCAAGTGGAAAAAATAGACGCTTCTGTTCCCGGAAATGTTGAATTAGACTTGATGGCTGCGTGCTTGATCCCCGACCCTATGATAGGTAGTAATGTGAATACATTACGAAAGTATGAAAACTATCAATGGTGTTACACAAAAACATTCGAAGCTCCATTAGTCCAAGAAGGTCAACGGGTCGAATTGTTTTTTGGAGGAATAGATTGTCTTGCTGATATCTGGCTCAACGGAGAGAAAGTGGGAGAGGCTGCAAATATGTTAATCGAGCATAAATATGACGTGACAGATTTTCTGAAAAGAGGAGAAAATACTTTGCAAGTAATTATCCGTTCGGCTGTTATGGAAGCTCAGAAACATACACTTGGTACGATTAGTATTGGTAATTTTCCGGCAGAGGAGGCTGTTTATATTCGAAAGGCTCCGCACATGTATGGATGGGATATTATGCCGCGTTTGGTCAGTGCCGGATTGTGGAGAGATGTTGAACTTCGGGTACTCAATCCTACTCGTCTCAAAGATGTAAATTGGATGACCATCAACATCGATACAACGGCTCATACTGCACGTATTTTTACAGATGTACAGATGGTTATCCCCTTTGATAAGTTTGACAAAGTGAAGGCTCAATTTACCCTTCGCCGTAAAGGGAAAATCGTATATCAGAATTCGCAGATTGTAAGCACTCCGGCTTTTCGTCATATATTCGAACTTAAGAATGTTGATTTCTGGTGGCCTAGGGGCTACGGTGAAGCTGTGCTCTACGATGCAAGTGTGCAATTGATAGATTCGGATGGAAAAGAGCTGGATGTCAACAATTGTAAAATTGGGGTTCGCACTGTAAAGCTGGATATGGATGATATAAATCTTCCCGGAAAACCCGGACAATTTCGATTCATCGTTAATAATGAACCGATCTTTATTCATGGCACTAACTGGGTACCAATGGATGCATTGCATAGCAGAGATAAATCTCACTTGAATACGATGATTGATATGGCCGTAGACATCAATTGCAACATGATTCGCTGTTGGGGTGGCAATGTATATGAAGATACCGACTTTTTTGATCTTTGTGATCAAAATGGAATTCTTGTATGGCAAGATTTCGGTATGGGGTGTACATTCTATCCACAGCGTGATGATTTTGCAAGGATGATTGAAGAAGAGGTTACGTCTGTTGTGCTTAAGTTTCGAAATCATGCTTCTTTGATTCTCTGGTCGGGCAATAATGAGAACGATTTGGCTATGCGTTGGACGCTGCAACCACTGAATATCAATCCAAATAAGGATGTGATAACTCGTGAAGTTATTGCTAGAGTACTCTATGAATTTGATCCCACACGACCTTATATACCAAGTTCTCCATATTACAGTCAAGCAGTATGGGAACATGGCGGTGGTGACGAATTATTACCCGAGAATCATCTCTGGGGGCCACGAGGATACTATAAAGAACCATATTATACAAAGGCAGCCTGTTGTTTTGTTAGCGAAATAGGGTATCATGGATGTCCGAATGTCGAAAGTCTAAACAAAATGATGACTAAGGAAGGTGTTTACCCTTGGACTAAAGACAAAGAATGGAACGATGAGTGGGTTACAAAGTCGACACGTCGGTTCACTTCTCAAGGAAAAACTTTCGATCGCAACAATCTAATGTTGAATCAGGTGAATTTGCTTTTTGGCGAAATACCAACCAAACTTGACGATTTTGTTTTTGCATCACAGGCAGTGCAGGCCGAGGCTATGAAGTTTTTTGTAGAGTTGTGGCGTGGGCAGAAATTTAGTCCTAAAACAGGAATAGTGTGGTGGAATCTTCGTGATGGCTGGCCAATAATTTCGGATGCTATCGTAGATTACTACAACTCAAAGAAAATGGCGTATTATTTCATTAAAAATGCACAAACAGACCTTTGTGTACTCATAAATGATCCTGTAGATAATGGCTATCCTTTGATTGTTGCCAATGACACCCGTAATCTGCAAAAGGGACAGGTGATTGTGTCTGACATGGCATCTAATAAAGAAATATACAAAGGAAATTTCGAGGTTTCGGCAAATGGTATGAACAAGATAGCTTCATTACCTCTGCAAAAAGGGCAAGGGGTACTTCTCATCAAATATAAAGTGGGGCAAAAAGAATATAGCAATCATTATTTATATGGAGAAGCTCCTTTCAATTTGCAGGAATATAAAAAGTTATTAAAAAAGACAGGATTGTATCCTAGTATTAAATAGGAATATGAAAGATAATTTATTAGGAATTGATATAGGGGGCACTAAATGTGCCATCGTTTACGGAAAAAGAATAGGCTCTGATTTGCAGATAGTTGATAAAACAAAAATAGAGACTACTACAGTTGAAGAAACGATCAGAAATATAATGAGTGAAGCAAAAAGAATGATGGCACGCTTCAATCTTACCGCTCAAACAGTCCGTGCTGTAGGTATTAGCTGTGGCGGACCGCTCGACAGTAAGTCGGGAACAGTAATGTCCCCACCTAATTTGCCGGGCTGGGATAATATACCTATCGTGAAAATCATTGAGGAAGAGCTTGGTGTAAGAGCCGGATTACAGAATGACGCCAATGCGTGTGCATTAGCCGAGTGGAAGTTCGGTGCCGGGAGGGGAACTCAAAATATGATTTTTCTGACATGTGGAACAGGACTTGGTGCGGGAATAATTCTTAATGGTTCTTTATATTCGGGAACGAACGACAATGCCGGAGAAGTTGGGCATATTCGTTTAACAGATGACGGACCGATAGGGTACGGAAAAGAAGGCTCTTTTGAAGGATATGCCAGTGGTGGCGGAATAGCTCAATTGGCTCGTAGTTTAGCTGCAGAAGAGATAAAAAAAGGAGGCCATGTTTCATGGTGCCCATCTCTCGATGATATGGAAAATATAAATGCGAAGCTCATTGCAGAAGCTGCCGGAGCAGGAGACAAACTTGCCCTGAAGGTGTACGAAACATCAGCTACTTATTTAGGGAAAGGTCTTGCTATGCTAATCGATATTCTAAATCCGGAGCTTATCGCTATAGGCAGTATATATGCCCGCAACAAGGATATGATGGAACCTTATGTCTTGGATCAGGTATCGAAAGAAGCTCTGGAAGGAGCAAGAGATGTTTGCAAGATAGTTCCTGCGGCTCTTGGCGAAAATATTGGAGATTATGCTGCTCTTTCTATAGCTGCCAATCTAATCGATTAAAAACGATATTATGAAAAATTTGATAAGAGAAAGCTCGCAAGCAATATTAAAGGAGGTCGATAGTTTTTGGAGCAATCCTGAAACAATAGAAGTTATTGAACGGGCTGCGATATTACTCTCCGATTCATTGAAGAAGGGGTATAAAATTATTAGCTGTGGTAATGGAGGATCTCTTTGCGATGCTACGCATTTTGCAGAAGAATTGACGGGACGCTATCGTAAAAACAGAACGTCTTTACCAGCCATTTCAATAAATGATCCGGCATACATAACATGTGTTGGAAATGACTTTTCGTTCGACGAAATATATTCCCGCTATGTTGAAGGTGTGGGATGCGAAGGGGATGTATTATTGGCTATCAGTACAAGTGGTAACTCTAGCAATATAGTGAAGGCAGTTGAAAGTGCTCATCTAAAAAAAATGAAAGTTTTAGCACTAACCTCTACCGGCGATAATCGTCTCTCTGCATTGAGTGATATTGTAATTGCTGCACCGAAAGTTGATTTTTCCGACCGGGTGCAAGAGATACATATTCAAGTAATACATATTTTGATTCAAGCGATAGAAAAACAACTAGGTTTTGAATAATTGGATTTTATAAAAAAGTTAATCAATGAAAACACTGAAATATTTCAAACAAATATTTGTTATTGTGCTTCTTTTTAGCATGATGACTATTTCTAGTGCCTGTTCCAATATAGATGAAGGTTATAACCGTATTCCATCCAATTTTTACCCCACTCAGGTAAAAGAATCTACAGGTGTGAAATTGGTAGGGATAGGAGTCGAACTAGATCCTCATTTCTTCTCACAAAACTTAACCCGTCCAGAAGACGGATCTAAGGCTGAAGATTGGAACATTGTAAAAGAGCGTGTAAAGAAAATGGGTATCCAAAATTTCCGGGTAATGGTACAACCGCATTGGTGGGAACCGCTAAATGATAATGATGACCCGAATGTTGCGGATATGAGCAAGTTTACTTTCGATTCGCAGGAAATGCAATCATTATATAAAGTACTGGAATTAATACAGGAAAATAATGGAGAAGTAACACTTGTGCTATGGGGATGTCCTGTAAACATGGATTTGATAGCAGGAACACCAACAGGGAAGCATTTTCTTTGCGATAGCAGACCGAATGCTCCGTGGGTATGCGGAACGGATAAGTATGAAGAATTTGCCGAAAACTTCTCGGTATTAGTCAAATATCTGATCGAAACGAAAGGTTTTACATGTGTAAAAGCAGTAACTCCATTCAACGAGCCTGATAGCCATACCCCCAATTACGGCAGAACGATGTGGCAAGGAGAGCCTGACAGCCATCCCGATCAGTATGCACCTATGGTAAAGGCTTTGGATGCAAAATTTAAGGCAATGGGACTTAGGGATAAAGTAGAGTTCAATCTATCTGACAATACAGATGGTAGCCCTAACTATTTAAAATCATGTGCAGAAGCTCTACAAGCAGAAACAAATTTACTGAATACTCATACTTATAAGTTTGGATACACTACTTCGAATGCCGATATCGTTAATTGGGAAAAAAATAATGTGACTCTATCGAGCGGGAAGAAACACTTTGTAGGGGAGTTTGGATCTAATCAAACTTCGGGTTCTTCACGTCAGTTAGATATCGATAAGTACGAACGAGGAGTCCTCCTGACTCGTATTGCTATCAACTTACTTAACGGAGGTGCTGCAGGTGTAAGTTACTGGTCGTTGATAGATCAATACTATAGCAGAAATGGAAGTTATTCGGAAATGCAACAGCTCGGCCTATGGAAATATGTAAAAAAAGCATATGAGCCTGATCCGGAAATTTATAATGCAATAAAGGAAGACTATGAGGTCAGACCTCATTACTATGCATATAGTCTGTTGACTCGTTTCATCAAAAAAAATGCAGAAGTATTTCCATTAGATTTAAACGAAAATCTTGTTGCCGGAACAGCCATTCTGAATGAAAATAATAAATGGGTTTACATTTTTGCAAATGGCTCGGAGCACAATAAACCTGTAGAAATTATCAATGACAAGTCTCAGGCAAATGGAGAATATGAGGTTTACAAATATGTAGAAGGAAATCTTCCTACCGGGGATAATCTCATTCAATCTACAGAAACTATAAATATTAAGGATAAAACTTCGCTTAGTATTGCGCGCTCTAGTGTCTTAATATTAGTTCAAAAATAAACAGTAATTAAAGCCTAATAAAATGAATAAGTTTAAATTATTAATATTATTGGTTTCGCTAACTTGCTTCTGGAGTTGCGATGATGTGACTGAGTATGATTTATCATTTGGTATATCCGGCGTTGTTATACCTAAATATGAAGAAGGTATCCAAGGAACGGAAGTTAAAATAGAAGGACGGGGTTTTCAGTCTACCGACCACCTGCATTTACGTCCGTTACTGAAACCTCTGGACGGTTCTTTTGATATAGATGTTGAAATAAAAGAGGTTACATCTTCTTATCTCTCATTCTTGTTTCCTCTCAATGCAAAAGAGAGTGGCTATTCCTTAGTTCTTGTCAGAGGCGACAAAGAGATATCACTGGGTAGTATGCAGCAATGGTTACCTAAGGGATGGGTCGCAGATATAAATTTGCGTAATACACTTAAAGTAATCGGGCCTCAGCTATTTGATGCTCAGGATAGTTTGAAGCTTTCTGTAGCAGCCGATTTCGAATTCGAAAATGGAACGTTGAATATTTCGGGTAAAGGAATTACTAATTTGAGTGGTTTAGAGAAATTCCCTAAATTGAAAACTCTTTGGGCTACAGATAATAATCTTGGCAACATTGAACTAGTGGGAATGGATGGTATTGTCAGCATCTTTGCATGGAGTAGCAATATTACAAGTATGAATATACAGTCTAAAACATTGCAAACTTTATACATGGGCAATAATCCTCTCACAGAACTAGACTTGAGCAAATGTCCGGCATTACTAAACATTGTATTGGATAATATCAAATTCCGTAAATTAGATATCAGCAACTGCATGTGTTTTGGTTCGTTCGATAATTTCAAGTTCGACTTCGATACAAATCAGGAATGTCAGTTACTAGTGAGCAATATCTGGTTCTGGCACATGGATATGTTCAACAGATCGAGTGCTGTAAGAACAGCAGGTCTTTCGGGAGTGAAGGTAACTACAATAGGTCTTGACAAAGAAGTTGTATTTGATAAAATTAATTGGACTAATGCAGGTACAGCATCCATGCCGGATGCAAATCTGCGTGCCATAATGAAAGGTTATTGTCCTCAGGCTTTCAGTGGGAATGACATCATAATCAGTGAAGCCAGAAATGCTAAGTTACCAACCAATCTGGCTAATAAGCTCGATCTTTCGGACAAAAATATTACATCTTTAGATGGTTTGAAATACTTCGATGATGTTTGGTATCTGGTATGTGATAACAATAACATAAGTGAGATTGATATGACAGGCTGGTACAATCTAACAACGATATCAGCGAAAAATGCAGGACTAACTTCTTTCAAAACGAAGGATCAACCATGGTTGAGAGATATAGATCTAATTAACAATACTTCATTGAAATATATTGACATGCGGGGTATTTCATTACTTAGTAACTATAATATTCGTTTCATTGCTACAGGATGTCCGATAGAGTATCTTGATCTACGTAATGGTTATGCTTGGTCTACATGGGGACAAAGTGGTGATAAGTTGGCATTCGACTTTACAGCCGATACATCTAAATCACGGACGCTGAAAGTAGAAACCGCAGAAAACGGAGGGTGGAGTAGTGTTTGGAACTCAGGTGTAAACCCGATTCAGAAAGCAATTGATGCAGGTGTTCGTGTAGAGTACTATAACTGGACAAATGCGGCTACGGGCAACTATGGAGAGTTATTAAAAACGGTCAACTAAACAGGATTATTAAACACAGTAAGCTATCCCGGATTAGGGTTCGGGGTAGCTTTAATCAAACGAATTTGTAAAGGATGAAAAATAATACTTCCGCCATAAAGATATTATCAGTGATGTTTGGCTTTTTCATCATGGGATTTGTAGATATCATAGGGATTTCTACTAATTACGTAAAAAATGACTTTAGTCATCTTACCGATTCCATGGTAAATCTGGTATCACTATCCTGTTTTTTGTGGTTTCTTATCTTATCTATCCCCACGGGGATGCTGATGAATAAGATAGGCCGAAAAAAAACAGTGTTAATTAGTTTTGGATTCCATGTATTAGCTATGTGCTTGCCTCTGGCAACCTATGACTTCACCACTGTTCTAATTATGTTTGGGCTGATAGGGATTGGCAATACATTGCTACAAGTATCGCTCAACCCGCTCGTGGCAGACGTAGTAGGCTCGGGCAAACTAACAGGCACTCTTACTTTAGGTCAATTTGTGAAAGCGATAAGCTCCTTTGTAGGACCTATTCTCGCAGCGTCGGTAGTCGGTACTACACTGGGATGGAGAATGATATTTCCGATATATGCGGCTCTTTCTCTTCTTGCTTTTATTTGGTTGAGCTTAACCAAGATCGAAGATAAGCGAAATGACGATTCTAATATTTCAATTAAAAATACTCTTGAACTTTTCAAGGATAAGTATATTGTAGCCTTTTTTATCGGAATATTGGTGTTAGTGGGTGTTGATGTAGGAATGAACATGACATTTCCTAAGTTATTGATGGAAAAGGCCGGGCTTTCAGTAGAAGATGCAGGTATGGGCAACAGTGTATATTTTCTGTCTCGTACCGTGGGAGCATTCTTAGGGGGTATATTGTTGATGAAGAGCTCCGAGTCGAAGTTTTTTACCTACAGTGTGTGGATAGGATTAGTAGGACTGCTTTTACTGTGCTTCAATACGAATGTTTGGATAACGCTGGCTTGTGTTGCAATATTTGGTTTAGGTTATGCCAATTTATTTTCTATCATATTTTCGTTGGCATTAAAACGCATTCCTGAGAAAGCAAACGAAATATCGGCTCTGCTGATTGTCGGAGTTTCGGGTGGTGCTATACTGCCTCCTGTGCTTGGCGTTGTTACCGATATTTTCAAGACGCAGATATCTGCCATTGTTCTCATCGCTGCTATATGGTGCTACTTATTGTGGCTAATAAGCATTGTCAGAAAAACAAGTAAATAAAAACATTGAAACCTATATTAAAGCATTGCAGATTTCTTGTAATAAAATAAAAGTTCTATGATAAAAAATATTTGCAGTAAAGCAATCATCACGTTTCTTATTTTCATCTGTGCGACAATGAGTTCTCGCGGGCAAACTGTTACTAAGATGACCAAAACACCGGTAAATGTAGAAAATCAGATATCAACACTATTTGCCAAAGGTAAAACTCCTCCGTTTTCGTTTGTATACGGTGGTGTTTCTTCAAAAGAATTTATTCGCAAATGGAAACATACTATTGAGAAACAAAAGACAGAAGAATCGGGAGTTGTCAGATATCTTGCTACTTATACCGAAGCCGAGACAGGGCTGAAAGTTGAATGTGAAATAAAAGGATATCCGGCTTTCAAGGCTTTGGAATGGACGATTCATTTCACAAATATGGCTGCTGCCAATTCGAAAAATCTGAAACAGGTAAAAGCCATAGATATGGAGATGGATTATCCTGTCGAAGGCAATTTTAATCTACATTATGCAGATGGTAATCATATATCCAAATACGACTTTCATCCTCGTACGCTTACGTTAAAGCCCGGTGAAAGTAAATTGATGGAGCCAATAAACGGGCGTTCATCCGAAGGCGATTATCTGCCAATATTCAATATCGAATCAGCTTCATCCCAAGGTGTTTTTGTGGGCATCGGGTGGAGTGGTAGCTGGTATGCAGATATCAGCTGTAAAAATCAAAAAAGAATATCCATAGAGTCGGGAATGAAAACGATGGATCTCTACTTGTATGGAAAAGAAAGTATACGCACGCCAAGCATTACACTAATGTACTGGAACGGCGACGACCGAATGGAGGGACACAATCAGTTTCGTCGCTTTGTGCTGAATCATAAGACACATAAAATAAATGGAAAAAATGCTCCTTATCCATTAGCTACAGGCTTCAATTATAAAGACCCTGCTCCTTATACTGAGTATTCGGGTTTGACTGAAGAATACGCAGTTGCGATGATGAAACGTTACAAGCAATTCAACATTATGCCTGAAGTATTCTGGTTAGATGCCGGATGGAATACCGGAGCTGCAGACTGGGAAAAGGGTAAAAGTTGGGCTAACACAGTTGGTAACTGGACGGTAGATACAACACGATTTCCTCGTGGATTAAAGCCGATCTCGGAAGAAGCGCATAAGCTAGGAGCAAAATTTATGGTGTGGTTCGAACCCGAACGAGTAATCAGAGGTACACAATGGGCTGTAGAGCACCCCGAATGGATGCTGGATATCCCGGAACATAACGATGATACCTATCTCATGTTTGATCTCGGAAACACTGACGCTTGCGACTGGCTGTGTAAATATATCGGAGACATGATAGAAGAAAACGGAGTAGATCATTATCGTCAGGATTTTAATATGCATCCCGATATTTATTGGGCTGCGAACGAAGAAGAAGGACGAGTAGGGATGAAAGAAATACGCCACATCGAAAATTTGTATAAGTTTTGGGACTATCTGCTCAAGCGTTTCCCTAATTTGTTTATAGATAATTGTGCCAGTGGAGGAAAACGGATCGATATGGAAACTATTCCTAGGAGTGCACCTCTATGGCGAAGCGATTACTATCATTACGATGATCCTGATGGCTATCAATGTCATACTTATGGATTGAACTTTTTCCTTACTCTGCATGGTACCGGAATTTTACAGACCGACCCGTATGCGTTCCGTTCAAGCATGAGCACCTGTTTGACCTGCAACTGGAAAATAACAGACAAAAGTTTTTCGATATATGAAATGCAAGCCCGATTAAATGAATTTCAAGATATTCGCCCTTATTACTACGAGGATTATTATCCATTAACGGGGATAGACGATACAACTCTCGATAATATCTGGTTGGCATATCAACTCAACCGACCTTCTGATAACAGCGGGGTTATAGTTGCTTTCCGTCGAAAGGCTTGAGAGAAAAACACTATTGAAGTGAAACTCTCCGGCATCAAACCCGAAAAGAAATATAAAGTAACAGATCTGGATAAAAACGAATCCATTATTATATCGGGAAGAGAGCTTGCCGATAGATTTGTCTTGACTTTGGATAAGCCAAATCAATCGCTGCTGATAAAATATAAGGCAGTGGAGTAGGGCAGATATATGAAAAGCAGAATACTTTATCTATAATAATACTAGAATAGCTTTTAACTGATAGTATAGAAAAAGTGACAGAAATAAAAAGTGTAAAAAGGTGTTACTTTTGTCACCTTTTATCAATGATGTTTTGATAATCAATAAATTGATAAAAATATATAATGAAAAAAAACATAGTTTATCTAATCCTACTGTTATTGGGATCTTTGTCTGTCGCAGGGCAGTCGACGGTACAAATAACAGGTAATAAAAATGATATCGGCAAATGGATTTCCGCTAATTTCAGAAAGGGAGTTACTCCTCCATTTTCGTTTGTATATGGCGGAAAACATTCGGGCACATTCATTAAGAATTGGAGCTATAGTGTGAAAAATATTGCGGAAAGTGACCCTTCCGTTATTAAGCGTATCTATTCTTACAAAGACCCGGTGTCGGGACTCACTGTAGAATGCGAAGTAAAAGGCTTCAATGCTTATAACGCCGTAGAATGGGTGCTTCGTTTTGTGAATACAGGAAATAAGAATACTCCCGAGATCTCATCGGTGAATGCCTCTGATATTACATTCACATATAAAGAGGGCGGAGCCTTGAAAATGCATTATGCGGATGGTAGCCATGTGTCAAAAGAAGACTTTCATCAAAGGCTAAAAGTGATGCAGCCTCACGACAGCCTGTATATGGAGCCATACGGAGGGCGTTCTTCTCAGAATGCTTTTCCGTTCTTTAATATGCAAGCACCCAAAGGGCAGGGAGGCGTATTGGCAGCCATAGGATGGACTGGAACATGGTTTGCCAAAGTAAAGGCAGAGACGAGCAAGAGTACAAATCTGAAATCGGGTATGGTAAATCTTAAAACATACCTTTATCCAAAAGAGAGTATCCGCACACCAAAAGTATGCTTATTGTTTTGGAACGGTGAGAACCGCTTTGTAGGACACAACGCCTTCCGGCGACTTGTTCTCGAACATTATACATGCAAACAGAATGGTAAGCCTACGGTATATCCCGTATCTACCAGCTTCAATTACGGAGATCCTGCTCCATGTAATGAATATACATGCATGACAGAGGATTATGCTATTGCTCTTATCAAGCGCTATGCACAATATAAACTGGTACCTGATGTTTTCTGGCTTGATGCAGGGTGGTATATTAAAGCTGCAGATGTTGCCGGTAAAAAAAACTGGGCTAACACTGTCGGTAACTGGACTATCGATCCTGAAAGATTTCCTCGTGGATTTCGCCCTATAGCGGATGAGGTACACAAACAAGGGGCTAAATTTATGGTATGGTTTGAACCCGAACGTGTGATGAAGAATTCGGATTGGGCGAATCAATACCCGCAATGGATGCTCGATGCAAAAGGATCAGTGAAGCAAGAAGAATGGCAGAAAGATGGTGATCATGATGCTGTACTTTTCAATTTGGGAAATGCGGAAGCTTGTAAATGGCTTGGAAAATTTATAGGTGATTTTATGGAAACGAACGGAATAGATTATTATCGTCAGGATTTTAATATCGAACCGGCCGGCTTCTGGTATAATAATGATGAGGAAGGACGACGTGGTATTTGCGAGATACGCTACATCGAGGGTCTTTATAAATTCTGGGAATATTTATTGAATAGGTTTCCGAATACAATAATTGATAATTGTGCAAGTGGCGGACGTCGTATCGACTTGGAAAGTATATCCAGAAGTGCCGCATTGTGGCGTACAGACTATAATTATGGCGAACCTAACGGATCTCAATGTCATACTTACGGACTCGAACTCTATTTACCTCTACATGGTACAGGTATTCAGCAGGCTGACTCCTATACCTTCCGCTCAGGATTGGGAACATCTGTTATTTATAACTGGAAAGTAACAGAAGGAAACTACAATGTAGTTGATATGCGCAACAAACAGGCTGAGTTTAACGAAGTACGTCCTTACTTTTATGAAGATTATTATCCATTAAGTGGATCGGGTGATGTGGATATTACAGCCGATAATATATGGATGGTATACCAATTATATCGCCCGTCCGATGACAGCGGTTATATCGTTGGATTTCGTAGAGCTAATTCTCCCGACCAAACTTATCAGGTAAAGTTGCAAGGGTTAAAGTTGGATAGAGAATATACATTAACAAATAAAGATACAGGAGCTGTCCTTGTGAAAAAGGGAAGTGAGCTTGCCAAAGGCTTCGAGATTACGTTAGATCAACCTCGCTCTAGCCTTTTAATGAAGATTGAAATAAAGCCTTAATATTTATTGCAAAAGATAGTACCGGAATAATTGTTATTTGATAATGATTCATGATGGTACTATCTTTTTATTTCTAATTAAAGAATACTACTATGTATAAGAAGTTCTCTTCAATATGTAAAATGCTATTAATCTCTTTATTGCCCTTTTTTTTCTTATCGAATACTTATTGTTCAAAATCAATTAAACCTGATACCGGTAAAGAAGAAAAAAGGAAAACAATCGAGCTTACTCTGTTACAGCTTAATATTTGGGTAGAATGTACCAAAGTGCCCAATGCGGTTCAGGGACTAATAGATCAGATAGCAGGATTGAAACCCGATGTCGCCACATTCTGTGAATTGTATAAAGGGGAGGAAGATGATCCCGTTATGCCTCAATTGATAGACGCGTTAAAAAAACAAGGGCTTAATTATTATAGTGCGCGTATAGATGGTAGAGCTATTATAAGCAAATATCCGATTGTAGAACAGCAGCGGATCAACAAATGGCAGTTTAAGGCTGTGCTGAATGTAGACGGTAAACGTGTTGCGGTTTATCCCGCCCATTCCGAGTATAGATACTACACTTGCTACTACCCGAGAGGTTATAACGATGGCAGTAAAGACTGGAATAAATTAAACTCGCCTATTACTGATGTGGCTACAATATTGAAAGTATGTAACCTTTCGGGACGTATAGAGTCTGCTCAAGACTTTATAAATGATGCTAAAACCGAAATGAGCAAAGGTGGATTAGTTATTTATGCCGGAGATTTCAACGAACCGTCTCATCTCGATTGGCAAGCTGGAACAGCTAATTTATTCGATCATAATGGATGCGTGGTAAATTGGGGTGTATCGTCTTTATTATATGAGAATGGATTTAAAGATGCATACCGAGAGACATATCCCGATGTAGTAAAATACCCGGGATTTACATTTCCGGCTAACAATAAAGATGTT
Organism: Dysgonomonas sp. 37-18; assembly: GCF_001899125.1. NCBI lineage: Bacteria > Pseudomonadati > Bacteroidota > Bacteroidia > Bacteroidales > Dysgonomonadaceae > Dysgonomonas > Dysgonomonas sp. 37-18. Next base: position 54,715 of record NZ_MKVC01000036.1, read on the forward strand.
GTCCCGAATGCTATTACTTGGACTCCAGATGCAGATGAGCGAGAACGTATTGATTTTGTATACTATTATCCAGATAAACGGTTGACGGTAAAAAGAGCAGCGTTATTTGGACCAAAAGGCTATATAGTAAGGGGAAAGAGAAATGAGGATAAAACAAAAGATCGGGTTATTAAACCATTCAAGGATGTTTGGCCGACTGACCACAAAGGAGTTTTTATTACTTTCGAAATAAAATAGACTTTAATATTTATACACAGTCTAATACCTATTAAGTGTTTTTTTCCACATAAGAGAAAAAGATAATCCAGAGGAACATGGATTTGAGTATATGCGCTTTTATCTTCTTCAGGGCTACCGAAATATGTTTTTCCACCATCTTTTGGGATATACCTTCTTGCTCTGCAATTTGAGTGTAGCTCATACGGCTATAGCGACTGAGTTTAAATACAGTTTTGCATTTTGGAGTTAGACTTTCAATGGCTGTTTCTATACTTTTTTCAAATTCAGTCCTGTCTACGCAATCGTATGCTTCATCCAGTTCTTTTTCTTCAGATATCCATTTGGCGAGCAACTCTTCGTGAAGTTTTATATCTCTAAAATAGTTTAATATACGGTTACGGGCAGCGGTATAAAGGTATGCTTTTATATCATCTATTTGCAGCAATTCTCTATTTACCCATAAGCTACAAAATACATCTTGGGCAATATCTTTGATAACATGCTCATCTTTAGTATAAAGATTTAGGAAATAACATACTGGTTCATAATATGTGTTGAATATTTCCTCAAACTCAGACTCTATATAACTACGCATATCTTATATTCTTATTTGTAGAAGGAGTCACTATTCTTTCTGATAAATACGTACATAATCAATATCGAAGTAATGCGGAAACAACGTATTGTCTACACCTTTTATACCACCTAATCCTCCGCCTATGGCAAGGTTAAGCAATAAGTGAAATGGTTGATCGAAAGGCCATGCGTCTATTCCCTCTTGTTTGTTGAATGTAAAATAATGAATACCATCGATATACGATCTGATCTGATGCTCGTTCCATTCCATAGTATAAACATGAAACCTATCCGTAACTAGCGGAGCGTGAATTGATTTTCCTACCTGTGTACCTTTCGTATGGTTATATGTTTCGGTATGAACTGTAGAAAACACACTGTCTGGTGAAAAACCTACATGTTCCATAATGTCTATTTCACCACATCTGGGCCAACCACCGTATTTACTCTCTGTAGGCAACATCCATATTGCAGGCCAACTACCTTTACCTGTCGGTAGTTTTGCACTTACTTCTACCTTTCCGTATAGCCAATCTCCTTTCCCTTTTGTCCTTAGTCTTGCAGAAGTATATTGTTTACCATTAGACTCTTCTTTCACGGCAGTGATTCTTAATACACCGTTACATACACGAGCATTGTTTATATTTCTGTCGGTATACCATTGTAACTCGTTGTTTCCCCAGCCATATGAGTTTCCATGTGTATCGAAACTCCATTTTGTAGAGTCAGGTAGACCTCTATATTCAAACTCATCAGACCATACTAATTTCCAGTCACCGCTTTGAGAGGATAACGATTTGGGTAAAATAAATAAAATTAAGGCGATTAAGATTATTCCTTTTTGGATATAATGATTCATTTCTTTAATTTTTTAGTTATACTTCCTTTCTCCACTATAAGATTTTTTACTCGTCGTACTAAATCTTTTTTTTAGCGAATATATGTATCTCTATGGTTTCCTTTATCACAATCTTCTTTAGTCTCGTTTGATAACTATAAGAAAACCATAGAGCACATAATAATTATAGATGAAGATACAAAAACAAGCTGGATAATTGATAAAGTTTATAACAATTGCATGTTATTTAAGCAACCACATCAATTTATTGATTTCGTCATAGCCTTCGTACTGTTTATCCAGTGCTATTTTTAAATTATCACGATTGTAATTTGTTTCTGAACTTGGATACAACCAACGCATAGGTAATCCGTTTTTATTATTCTCATTCAAACTTGTTTCAGGGTTGATAGGGAAGTCAGGATAGTTATTACGTCTGTATTCAAAGAAACTACTTTGAGCTTCTTGCATAAAGTTAAGAATGTAGCGTTGCATCCATATCTGTTTCAATTGCTCGTTGGTAGAGCCTTTGAATTCTGCGTCACCAGTGAAGTAATTGTCAATATAACTCTGAGTAATGGCTTTACCGTGCGCATATTCAGCCTTAGTAGCCATAATAGAGGCAAGAGCAGATTTTACACCGCTTTCGTAATAAGATTTTGCATCACCAGTTGTTATCCAGCCTCTTACTCTTGCTTCTGCAATGATTAGTTGTTGCTCGGCATAAGTTAATACCATGCGTGGTTCACTAGCATCTTCTTTTAAGTAACGCTTGTTTAATAGCGAATATTTATTGGCGCTATGACCTGCATTCATTGCAGAATAATCCATTGAAACATCAACACCGATATAGGCTTCTTCGTCCGATTCTGTTTTACCTGCAGCGATAACTGCTCCTGCAGGTTCTGCAAAGTAGAATAATCTTCTGTCTCCCAAAGATTTCAAATTGTCGACGAGTAAAGAACTTACAATTGTTTTACTGGTAAACAAATCATTGGTACTTGATAGTGGGTGTCTATTTAGACTTGAATAATTAAGCCCGAAAAATCCTGTTGAGGCTTCCAGTAGGTTGCCACTATTAACGATTTCAGCAAAACGTTTCTTTACTTCCAAAGATGCCACATTCTCTTTTTGGCTCAATGTTATCAAGACTTTTAGTGCGAGTGCATTTGATGCTCTGCGCCATTTAGCAGGATCTCCATTATACGGAGTTGGGTCTCCATCGAAGTTTGTTCCGTTCGCAAAGAACTGATCTGCCTCTTTCAATTCGTTTAGAATACCTTTGAATACATCTTCTTGTGTGTCATAGCTTGGCTTGTAAACACCAGATGCACCTTTATTCGATTCACTATACGGTATATCCCCTAATTCCATTGTTAGTTTGAAAAATGCAGCTGCGCGAACAAACTTTGCCACACCTTTGTACGAGTTCTCCATCGGACTGCCTTGCGCATAGCCTAGCATTTTATCTATGTTAGGAAGTACTGTCAGTATTTCGAAGCTGCTACTTCCTATTGTGTTGTATTGCGTACTCATTTGTCCTTCGTTAGCATAGCCTACATATTTGGATAATGCGTTATCGGAGATCATTACCTTTGCGTCTCGTCCATCAAATCGGGCTACACGTAACACTACATTTGTGCATAGCAAAGATGCACTAACCTGAGATGTAGAGTCGGGGTTAGTATTCAAATCGTCGAAATTGCTACATCCTATAAATATTGATAAAAGAAGGATGCTTGCTATAATCGTGAATTTATTTATGGTTTTCATTTCGTTTCAGTTTAAAGTTTTAAAAATCTATTTTCACATTAAATCCAATATAACGCTGAGACGGGTCGCTAAAATTATCTATACCTCCGTCGGGGTCTGAATATTTAAAATCTTTAGCCCATAATAGCATATTTTGCCCTACAGCCGATACTGCAATATCTCTCGCTCTTAGTTTAGCCGATAGTGTTTTTGGAAGATTGTAGGTCAGAGCAATTTCTCGGATTTTGAAGAATGTGGTGCTGTAAGCATCCAACGAAGAAGGAGAACCTCCCCATGCTGTTCCTTTATGTAGATTTTCGATATATGTTTTGTAAGTAACGGCTACATCATTAGCAGCATATTCGCGAGTGTCGCTTGTAATGTTTCCGTATGTATCGTACGTTGCTTTCCCCGATATTACTTTTACTCCTTGCCCTGTATAGTTTTTCGTTCCTGGCTGGGTTGCATCCAGATAACGTTCAGGAACTACTGAGTTAGGATGTGATCCGGCACGCCACATATACATTTCGGTAGTTGTTTGAGCAATACCACCTACACGTCCGTCCACCGTCATTCTGAAGTGCCAATTTTTATACCTTACACTTGTATTCATACCCCAAATCCAATCAGGATCGTAATTCCCAAACTTAGAATCGTATGCAGAATAAAGCGGTAGACCATTGCTATGTATTATATTACCTTGTGGATCTTTTTGATACTCTCTGATTATATAATGATCTACTCTCTCTCCAACTTTTACCCAAGGTTTATCTTGCGAAAATGTTTCATCCAGTTTTGTATAATAGCGGGCATATTTCGACCAATTTAGCGTTACATCCCATTCCCAGTCTTTTGTTTTGATTGGTGTTACAGTAGCTGTAATTTCAAAACCTCTACGTGTGATTTCTTCTCCCGAATTGATATAGTTGCTTTTATAACCAGAGGCTGGGCTTATAGGCGCTTGTACTATAAAGTCGTACATGCGTTTATTATAATATGCGACATCAAGCGAAGCTCTACCTTTGAAAAAATTGAGGGCTGTACCTACTTCGAATGTTGATGTAGACTCTGCTCTTACGCTTGTACTTCTGATAGATGTAGGATATGTAGCCGAACTTAGATTTCCCCAAGCATTTTGTGTGATCGCATAGTCTGAATTAATATCATATATGTTAGCGGGCTTTTTGGATGTTGTCCATGATCCGCGAAGCTTCCAGAATGATAGCCAATTCATCTCCGGTAGAAGCTCAGAAGCAATAAAGCTACCTGCTACCGATGGATAGAAATAAGAACGTTCTGATTTTGAAAGGGTAGAACTCCAGTCGTTACGCATAGTTGCTTCTATATATGCCATGCTTCGCCACGATGCACCTACACGTCCGAATACACTGTTTACTTGTTTCTTATACAATCTTGAATTGGTAAGTACAGAATTAATAGATGCCTTCAATGAGTAGAATCCCGGTATTGAGAGTCCGCTTTGTGTGCGGGCTTCCATTCCTTCATCTTGGTTGTAGAAAATAGAACCTCCTACAAATCCGTCGAATCTGAAATCTTTATATGCCTTGTCTGCAGCAAAGATTAGGTCGTTGTTGATGCTGTAACCTCTGCCTACGCCCATATTGAATGAACCTTTTGCTGATTCTCCCCATATCTCTGTCCCATTTTTTATTACGGTTGATGTACCTCCTCCTGTGAACGAACCTTTGGATATGCGTACATCCTGACGGTCACTATAACTGTCGAATCCAGTTCTTAATGTAGCTTTCAACCAAGGAGTAACATCATAGTTGAGAGAAAGCGTCCCGTTAAAAATATCTCTGTTTAATGTATGCAATCTCTCGTATCTGTCGAAGTATGGATTGTTATTTGCACTTTCATAACTACTATTTTGCTTCTCGTTTTTTATTAGCCAATAGTCTTTATAGTCTCTGATATCGTAGTCTGGAGCCGACCATACCAATAGACTGTACATAGGATCATATCCGGCATATCCATTGAATCCTAGATTGGGAGAGGTTTGTTTGTTGAATCCTAAGCTCGAAGACAATGTAAACTTATCAACTTTCATTTCTCCACCAAGGCTATAGGTATATTTATTGAATAAAGAGTTGGGATATTGACCTTTATTTTGTACCCATGTCGCAGATGCTCGTAAACTACTATTTTTAGTTTGTTGTACAACATTTATATTGTTGTTTAGTATATAGCCCTGCACCAGGAAGTTTTTAAAGTTGTCTTTTCCTCTAGCAGTGTATGGCATTGGCGTCATTGTTTTTGAAATAGGGTCCCATTGTACTACTTCTTGCCCCTCCATCGGTACGCCCCACGAACCATCGCCTGTACGTGCATAGGCATTCGTTGCAGTATTCACAACACGTCCGAAAGTTGATTGCATCTCGGGTATGGCAAGATAACCCGCTGTAAACATTGTTCCACTATTTATAGATACGGATAAGCCTTGTCTTTCCGAACCTTTCTTTGTTGTAATCATGATAGCTCCTCCATCACCTTTAGATCCATAAAGGGCAGAAGCGGTAGAGCCTTTTAGTACGTTCATAGACTCTATGTCGTCAGCCGGCAAATCGCGCAATGTCATATTTGTATAAGGAACACCGTCTATAACGATTAACGGGTTTTCGCCACGAAGAGTTATTTCGGGTGCAGCTCCAAATTCGGTACTGTTTAGTACATTCAATCCTGCCACTCTACCAGTCAGTGATGTTCCAACATCTAATGGGCGTACTGTCTGCAAGGCTTGTCCCTGTACTCCTTGTACAGCGTAGCCAAGAGCCTTTTCTTCACGTTTGATACCCAATGCCGTAACTACGACTTCTGAAAGTACTCTTTCATCTTCTATCAGAATAATGTCGAATGCAGATTTTGAACCCACCGTTACGGTATTTGTTTGAAAGCCGATGGATGTAATATTAATTTTTGAACCTTCGTTTACTGATAGTTCAAACTTTCCGTTGATATCAGTAATTGTACCATTTGTTGTTCCCACTTCTTTTATCGTGGCTCCAATAATAGGTTCATTATTTGAATCTAATACGACTCCTGATATTTTCTTTTGAACGGTTTGTTGGTGAACCGTAATGGGTTTCAAAACTATTTGGTTGCCTTTTATTTCGTAGCCAACGCTTTTGTTCTTAAAGACTTCTGTCAATACTTCTTGTATAGACGCATTTTGGACATTCAGGATTACTTTTTGCTTGTCGTCCAAATCACTGTTGCTGTATATAAACGAATAGCCGTATTTTTTCTGGATGTCGCTAAATAGCTCTTTGATGGAGATATTTTTTACACTGATATTAATTGGTTTTTGAGCTAGAATTGCTGAGTGCGCCATTAGACACAAAATGAGTGTAAATAGCAATTTTCTGATTATTGTTTTCATGGTATTAAATAAAATGTTAGTAACTATTTCCCTTTTATTTTCACTGAGTTGTCATATATTTCATATTCTATTGGTGTTATCTTGTTAAATAGGTCGAGAAACTCTCGCAGCGATTCGGTATTCAAAAGGAATGTGTATCTTTTACTTTCATCTAATTGAGAGTAAGAGATATTGACTCCATACCATCGTTCGAGTTTTTTTACTGCAGTATATAGTGTCGCATTATGAATCAGTAACTTATTTGCAGTCCAAAGTTTTGCTTCCTCTGTATCTTCGTTTATTATTTCGTATTTCAGATTGTGTTTATTTATGTGTGCTCGTTGAGATGGTGACAGATTAAACATATGCTTGTTCTTTTTTGCATCTAATACTTCTACTTCACCTTCGATGAGGGATATTTCAAAAAAATCATCACCATCGTAATTGGAAACATTAAAGCTTGTGCCGAGTACGCGGATTTTGACCTTACCGATGTCTACAATAAAGGGTTTATCCTGATCATGAGCAACATCGAAAAAAAGTTCTCCATGCGCTTCTATTGATCTGTTTTCATCATTGTAGTCGCTAGCAAATGATAGCTCTGACTTAGAATTAAGCCATACTTTTGTTCCATCAGCAAGTATTGCTTGAGACTTCTCGCCCCATTGAGTACTTATATGAGTAAAAGACTTGGGCCTGTAAGCTTTATTAATCAAATACCCCGATATAGTGAGCAAAGACAGTATTAATACAGCAGTAAGTGCCCACATAGTATACGGAATAGAATGTTTCTTTCTTATGCCTGTGCCTTTTTCGAGATTTTGTTTGTAATCTGTTTTATTACAGACTTGCTTCCATACAGCTTCTTTATCTGGAATAACATATGATGGATGATTTATGTAAATCCATTCTTTCTGTAAGTCAAGAAAGGTATTTAGGTTGTTGTCATCAGCAGCAAGCCAGTCTTCAATAAATCGCTTTTCTTGGATATTGCATTCATTTTTGCAATATTTAATCAATATTTCGTAAGGAATCTCCATCTTCTAATGCTTTATACAACTATGACACATATGTTGAGGAAAACCCTACCTTAGAATGGAAAATATTTTTTGAATTTGTTTAGGGGAGGGGTTTTTTATTTAGAAAATCAATTGTTTCCATTCATATATGGAGTTAGTCTCTTACCCATTTTCTGCTTTTTTAAGATCAGTATCCCGATTATTTTTTATATATTTACGAACCGGAATCATTTATACAAACGCAATAGCATCCTTTTAGCTGTACCTGTGTTTGCTCCGGATATGATTAGACAAATATCGTTGTGGCATATTTTACAAACAGATAAGACAAATTTTTGAGTCTTATCTAATTTAGCTTAATTATAATTTAAGCTTGTCTTTTTGCCTCTTAACTGATTGTAATTATTCAGCTAGCGATATTTATGTCTCTGCAATATATATTAATGGCCTACGCTTAGATTATCAATAAGTGTAGCTTAAAAACTTAACTATAATATGAATAAATCCCGAAATCAACTAAAAACGTTCACATTACACAATTATCAATCTATACCTCAAATAGCCAATATTCCAAAGGAGTTTGTGAAGGATATTGAAGTTGTAGGAAGAGTGCTACCATTCAAAACAAATAATTATGTAATAGATGAACTGATAGATTGGGATAATATCGACACTGATCCGATATTTACATTAAATTTTCCAAGAAAAGGAATGCTTGATAAAAAGCATTATGCTATAGTTGAACAGCTACTAGATGACAATGTCGAAAAATCTATTATTGAAGATAAAATACACAAAATCCGCCTTTCTTTGAACCCAAATCCTGCGGGGCAGGAGCACAATGTTCCGTCTTTAGGAGAAGTAAAGCTGAAAGGTATTCAACACAAATACCCCGAAACGGTATTGTTCTTTCCCAGCCAGGGACAAACCTGCCATGCTTATTGTACATTTTGTTTTAGGTGGCCTCAATTCTCAGGGATGAGCGAATTGAAATTTGCAATGAAAGAAGTTGATCTGTTGCTTAAGTATTTGCGAGTTCATAAAGAGATTACAGATGTTTTGTTTACGGGTGGAGATCCAATGGTAATGAATGTTGCTATTCTCAGTAGTTACATCAAACCATTATTGACTTCTGATTTTGATCATATCCGTTCTATCCGTATTGGAACAAAGTCATTAGCCTACTGGCCATATAGATACCTTACCGATTCTGATAGTGATGATATTATCCGTTTATTTGAAGAAATTAACAAATCTGGAAAGAACTTATCTATTCAGGCACACTTTAACCATCCAAGAGAGCTTTCTACCAATGCTGTTAAACAAGCGATTTTACGAATAAAGAATACCGGTGCACAGATACGGACGCAATCACCTCTACTAAAGCATATCAATGATAAGCCTGAAATATGGGCGCAGATGTGGCGTAATCAAGTTGATTTGGGCTGTATTCCTTATTATATGTTTATAGCACGAGATACAGGATCAAAGCAATACTTTGAACTTCCCCTCGAAAGATGTTGGAATATCTTTCGCCGAGCATATCAGCAAGTAAGTGGTCTATGCCGGACGGTAAGAGGACCGAGTATGAGTGATCATGCCGGTAAGATACAGGTATTAGGTGTACAGGAAATTAAAGGAGAAAAGCTGTTTGTTCTTCGTTTTATTCAGGGACGTAATCCTAAATGGGTGCATATTCCGTTTTTTGCTGAATATGATCCTAAAGCAACTTGGTTTAATCAGCTTAAACCTGCATTCGGTGAAGACAAATTCTTCTTTGAAGAAGACCGTCATAAACTTATCGATACGAAACCATTTTTGTTTGAATAATAAATAAAGTTATAGAGAAATACAAATTTGATAGCTTAGGCCACCTTATGATGGCTTAAGCTATTCATGAATTCTATTACTTTACTCCTGTCACAGTAATGGAATAAATACCGACATTTCCTTTTTTATATTTTTCAATTGTCGATTCATCGAGATGTTCCTGTAAAACATCATCAGGAATGATTACCGTTTTTGTCCGTTCAATTTTTATATTAGTAAAATTAGCTTTTTCAATCTCACCTAAATAATCGTCTTTTTGTATGGCACTGGCTATACAGCCTGCATACATAGAAGCATTATCCGTAAACTCTTTTGGAAATAAACCATTCAGCACCACATCGGAAATACAGAAATGGCCTCCATGTTTCAATACCCGATATATTTCTTTAAATATCTTATCCTTTTCAGGTAACAAATTTAAAACACAATTACTTACTACAACATCTATAGAACTATCGGGTAGAGGCATATTTTCTATATCTCCCTCAATAAATTCGACATTGGTATATCTTCGCCTAGTTGCATTCTTTCGCGCTTTTTCTATCATTTGTGGAGAAAAGTCAATGCCGATTACTCTCCCTGTTTCTCCGACTTCTGCTCGGGCTATAAAACAGTCGTTGCCCGCACCTGAGCCCAAATCTAAAACGGTATTACCCTCTTTAATACCTGCATACTCAGTAGGTAATCCACAGCCTACACCCAAATCCGCATCGGCTTCATATCCTTTAAGCCCGCTGTAGTCTTCGTTCATGATTGTAAAGACCTTTTTTGAAGGAGTTGCAGGGTTCGTTCCACAACAGCAACCAGATTTTAGAGCATTACTATTCAATGCTAGTTCGCTATACCTTTCTTTTACCAAAGCTTTCTTTTCTTCGTTCGTGTTCATAATGAAAGTATTGTAGTTATTTTATTTATAGTATTTCTTCTTTAACCAAAAAGCAATGTTCACTAAAAGTATGAGTACAGGTACTTCAACCAATGGCCCGACTACTCCAGCAAAGGCTTGCCCGCTATGTAAGCCGAAGACTCCAATAGCAACTGCAATAGCCAATTCAAAATTATTGCCCGTAGCTGTAAATGCTATCGAAACATTTTTATCGTAAGATGCTCCCATTAATTTTCCTGCAAAGAAGCTGAGGAAGAACATGACTACGAAATAGATTAATAAGGGTATGGCTATACGTACCATATCCAATGGTATTTGTACGATCAGTTCCCCTTTGAGACTAAACATTAATACAATGGTAAATAGTAAGGCGATTAAAGTAATGGGAGAGATTGCCGGGATAAACTTTTCTTTATACCATTGTTCTCCTTTGATTTTAACTAATATCAAACGGCTTAGAATGCCCATTAGAAAAGGAATACCTAAATAAATAGCTACTGTTTCGGCAATTGTTTCTATGGATATATCAACAATTACTCCTTCGAAGCCAAATAACGGTGGTAGCTTTGTTACAAATAACCAAGCATAAAAGCTATAAAAGAATACCTGAAATATACTGTTTAATGCAACTAATCCTGCACCATATTCGGTATTCCCTTCTGCCAGGTCGTTCCATACAAGCACCATCGCTATACACCGTGCAAGACCTATCAGAATAACCCCAACCATATATTCAGGATAATCGTGCAAAAAGAGAATGGCCAGTAAGAACATTAAGACAGGTCCGATAATCCAATTTAGGATTAAGGAAATAGATAATATTTTAATATTGGAAAATACTTTCGGTAGTTGTTTATAATCCACTTTTGCCAATGGCGGGTACATCATCAGAATAAGACCGATTGCCAAAGGAATGTTTGTTGTACCGCTCGACATAGAATCTATGTAGCTGCTGAAGGTGGGTATAAGATACCCCAATCCTATGCCGATAGCTATCGCAAGGAAAATCCAAAGCGTTAAGTTTTTATCTAAGAAATTCATCTTCCTTTTACTCATGACCTTTTATTTTATCAATATATAATTCGTAAAATATTTTTTTGATTTCATCCCTTACCCTGATATACTCGGATTGAATAAATTCAGGTGTTCCCGTAGCTTCGGACGGATCATCAAAACCAATATGTAAGCGGTTCTTTACTTTTCCTAAGAATGTTGGGCAGCTTTCTTTTGCACCTCCGCAAACAGTAATCACATAATCCCACTCATCATTCATGTATTTGTCTACACTATCGGATGTATGGTGCGAAATATTTATTCCTGCGTCATACATGACTTCTATAGCCTTTGGGTTTACTTTTCCGCTAGCTTTTGTCCCTGCCGAGTAGACAGCAAGAGACGGATCGAATGATTGTAAAAAGCCATGTGCCATTTGACTGCGACAACTGTTGCCAGTGCAAAGTATGAGTATTTTCATATTTTATATTTATTAGAAGTTAATCCGTTCGTTGTTCGTGAAAATACGAATGTTGCAGATAAATTTTTTACTTCGCATTACAATTATCTTCATTGCGAATATCTATGAAAAATATTGAAAATAAGCCTTTGGCCTTGTTCCAATTCTCCTTGTTGATACAATATTTTACAGTAGGTAATGTGATTTTTCCTTGAATTAATCCTGCATCTTTTAGTTCGTTTAAATGCTGTGATAGTGTACTTTTGGCAATTGGCAATACCTCGGACATATCGCCATGATAGCAGCATGATTGATTGGCAAGCATTTCAAGGATAGCAATGCGAATAGGATGTCCTAATGCTTTCGCAAAGCGTGCAAGTTGTTCCTGATCGGCTGTTAATTCTTTTTTTGGCATTGAATTAATATTTTTTATGTTCGCAAATATACGAATAATATTTTAATTCGTATATCTACGAACAATTCTTTTATGCCGATATCAATTTAATTCAGTAATTTTTTAATTTTTGAGTTTTAGAACCCTAAGTCATTGCCAAAAATTGAAAAAATGATGTACCGGGCCATGTCCTTTCCCTATTTTGTATTCTTCGCCGGCTAGTATAGCTTTATTTATATATTCCTTCGCTTTTATTATAGCATCGTTGAGCGAGATACCATGAGCTAGATAAGCCGCTATGGCAGACGAGAAAGTACAGCCTGTACCATGTGTGTTTTGTGTTTTAATTCGCTTAGAACTCAGATGTGTAATTTCATCTGTTTCAGCGTTATAAAAAACGTCTACTAACTCATCATTTGTCAAATGTCCGGCTTTTAGAAGTACAGAAACAGATCTGTCAAAAGATAAATCTTTGATAACTAAAGGTAAATCCTCTTGTGTTTGGATTTTTTTCCCTAATATTATCTCCGCTTCGGGTATATTGGGTGTTATTACCCGCACAAAAGGAATAAGCTCATTCTTTAATGTTTGGATGGCCTCATCTTGAAGCAATTTATCGCCTGATGTAGCTACCATAACAGGATCTAATACAATGTTCTTTATATTGTAATACGATAATGTTTCTTTTACAGTACGTATAAGTTCAGAGGAATGTAGCATCCCTATTTTTATAGCATCCGCACCAATATCGTCTAATACAGATTTGATTTGCCCTGCTACAAAGGGAACCGGAATAGGGTGTACACCTGTTACACCAACCGTATTTTCGTCTACTACCGCCACTATTGCTGTTGCTCCATAACATCCGCAAGCAGAAAAAGTTTTGAGGTCTGCCTGAATGCCGGCTCCTCCACTAGGGTCGCTTCCTGCTATAGATAACACTCGCTTATATTGTCTTTTCATTTTCCTTTGCTGTTTAAATTATCCACTTTTCTTGTTTATATGCACTATCCCAAAACATCCATTCCAGTTTGGAGCACATCACAAATGCCTCGGTCATAGCTTGTCTTTGTGATTCGGTACATTGTGCAGCAACCTCATCGCAAATAGAAATAGCTCTCGATACAGATTCTTCGAAACCATCTCCGCCATAAGTGTTTATCCAACTCTGATATGGATTATACTCTTCAGTTTGATTTTTTAATATGTAATCTCCCACTTTCTTATAAATCCAAAAACAAGGTAAAACAGCAGCTAATGCTACTTCTATAGGAGCATGGGCTAATTGTTTATGTAGGAATGATGTATATAGCAAACAGCTAGGAGATGCTTCACTCTTTTCATCTTTTATATCTTGCAGAAAAGATTCATGCAATGCATTTTCTACATTTATACTGTCGCTGGCAAAGTTGACAAACGCAGTAGTATGCTCTGTTTTGTCCAGCTTTGAGGCTATGCCTATCAATATCTTCCCGTATTCAGCGAGGTATAAGGCATCTTGTCTGATGTAGAATATAAATCGTTCTTTTGTTAACTTTCCGTTTATTAATTCTTTTATAAATGGTAACTCCAGTATCCTATCATAAACAGGTTTTGCGGAAACCCATGCTTCTTCACTCCACTTCATTTGATTCTCTATTTTTTGATTTAATTATGATTTCTAATAATTCCGATGCTGCTAGTCGGGGATTGTCAGCAGACATAATAGCCTATACGACCGAAATCCCATCTGCTCCGGCACGAATAATATCTTGTGTATTTGATTTATTAATTCCTCCTATACCCACACTCGGATGTTTCGATATTTGAGTTATATCACGTACTCCGCTTAAGCCTAAAGCTTGTGCGGTATCGGTCTTGGTTAAAGTTCCGAAAACAGGGGATATACCAATGTAATCTATGTCCAACTTGTTGGCTTCAATAGCATCTTGTATATTCTCTACCGATAGACCAATAATTTTATTTTTGCCTAATATTTTACGTGCTATATATGATATGGAATATCTTCTTGACCGATATGCAGTCCTTCAGCATCACAAGCTAGTGCAATATCCAATCTGTCGTTGATTATTAGAGGTACATTATACGGTTTTAGACATTTTTTTAATTTCAAGGCTTGGTCATAAAATTCTTTCGAAGAACATGTTTTTTCTCTCAATTGAACCATCGTTACACCTCCTTTTACAGCTTCTTCCACAACAAGTTCTAATGGTCTGTCGAGGGATAATGAACGGTCGGTAACCAAATATAAGGTTAGATCAAAGTCTTTCATAGCCTGATGTTTTTTCTTATCACTTCTTCATTGATATTGAATAATGTATCGAGAAAGTTTACTTGTAAGCTTCCATTCCCTTGCGAGTATGCAGCGGCAACTTCTCCACATATTCCCATCACCGACATCCCATGTGTAGCAGCTTCGAGCAGATTTTTATTTACAGCTGCAAAGGTTGCAACTATAGCTGTGGCTGTGCATCCCATCCCGGTGACTTTCTCCATCATTGGATTACCGTTTTTTACAGTTTCAACAGTTATACCATCGGTTATATAATCAGTTTCGCCGCTGATTACAACTATTGCTTTTGTGTTGCAAGCCAATGTTTTAGCTGAATCTAATGCAGAGTCAGAAGCATTTGTACTATCTACGCCTTTGGTCTGGGCCTGAGTATCTGACAAGGCTATTATTTCCGAAGCATTACCACGTATAATCGACGGTTTACATTCTTCTATCAATTGTTTACATACTTTCGAGCGGTATGACGTAGCTCCTGCTCCAACCGGATCGAAGACAATCGGTGTAGATTTATTTAACGCTGTCTTCCCGGCTATAAGCATAGCCTCTACCCACAGAGCCTCTAATGTACCGATATTGATAACCAGTGATGAGGCTATATTTGTCATCTCTGCCACTTCGTCCACAGAATGTGCCATTACAGGAGATGCACCTATAGCCAGTAAGGCATTGGCTGTATTGTTCATTACTACATAATTCGTTATGTTATGTATAAGCGGTGATTGTTTTCGGATAAGATCCAGATCTCGTATAAGAGATTCGATATTTATCATAATTATTTATTTTATGTATAGATATTTTGTTTTTACAATAAAAAAAAGCCGCTTCATATCTATGAAACGGCTTGATTAATACTCTATATATAGTATTATTTATATCTTCTATTCATTCCGTTTCCCTACGATGCCAATTACAGCATATCAGGTTCAAGGGTTTAATCTCAGCTCTTATAAAAAGAACACCCCTAACAGAGATAAAACAAATTTACATATAAATATTGACAATAAAGGATATTCTTGCGGCTCATTATGAACTAATCTTTATTTATTTGTTATTTAATGTTATTTATTAAATTTCTGCTAATTATTTCTTTTAGAATTATTTTCTATTGGAAATTATTTACTACCTTTGTAGCATCATAATATAAGAATAACCAAATATGCAAATTATAAAAAACAATTGGACATACCTTTTAGGTGCACTCATCGGAGCAATAGGCGGATATATGTACTGGAGGTATATCGGCTGTAGTACCGGTACTTGTCCCATAACTTCATCACCTACTATCAGTACTCTATACGGAGTATTGTTGGGCGGTTTATTCGGTGGAATATTTAAAAAGAATAAAGTAAAGAAACAGTAATAAAATAAATAATATGGCAGGATTTCTTAGCAGATTTTTCGGACTAGAGGATAAGGCTGACTTTAAGGCACTCTTAGAGGATGGTGCTATACTTTTAGATGTTCGTACAAAAGAAGAGTATAAACAAGGGGCAGCTACCCATTCTATTAATATCTCGTTGGATAGTTTAAGCAGTAATTTATCGAAACTGCAAAAAGATAAACCGATTATTGCTGTATGTGCGAGTGGCATGCGTAGCCGCAGTGCAGTAACATTTCTAAGAAATAAAGGTTTTCAGGAAGTATATAATGGGGGCGGTTGGTTTAATTTTAAATGAATAACAAAATGAATCGCATATT
>NZ_MKVC01000037.1:0-64941 GCF_001899125.1 Dysgonomonas sp. 37-18
CCTTCGGGTAATAATAATTCATAGCCACTTTCCATTAAACAAAGTTAGGAAAAATTATATCTCCACAACTTTTAGGAAAGAGCCAAAGAAACTCAACCGCAAAAGTTGGGCTAAATCGTAAAACTAGATTGGTCTTACTATTTTAAACAAAAACGGTAGGCAATCTAGAGATAAAGAACGACATATGCCTGAGTCCTCTAAATTGAGATGTAAAACCATTAATGCTTCCTATTCTGCAACTCATTGATAAGTTTAATAGTTATATGGGATTACTAAGATAATAAAAAAAATAAAGATCAATTTAAGGGGGGTAGCCTAATCCAATATTAATTACAATTTCTCAAAACAATTACTAACAGTCAGACTTTTAGATAATTATTCGATATAAATAATATTCTATTTACTGATTTAAGGGTGTCTTCTCCTTTGAGAATATTCGCTAAAGAAATACACAGGAAAATTGAGAAAAGATGAATAATTTAGAAGTAGAGCGATGTGGTGAAAAATTAAAAATTAAAAACTTAAATTATATTAATATATTGAAATAAATACTACATTTATGCCCGAATAAAATAACTAACTATTCCTATGAAAAACAATAACACTATATTTTATTTATTGACCTTTCTTGTAGTTTTCTTATATTCTTGCGAATATGATAAAGATATAGTTTATATAAAAGAATTAATACCTCCTAAAGATTCAGTAGAGCTAGATATTGAATTATCACATGTTCTTCCCAATAATACAATCTATATATATGAGTATACCAAGCTGACATACACGATAGATTCCAAAGGTAAAGACATACTTGATTTTAAGATATCTTTTGATGGTTCTGCAGAGATTCATGAAAATAGTATTTACCTGTACCCTTTAGCAGATAACTCGGTAAGAAAATTAACATTTGACGTACAACTTAAAACACATACAGGAAGTATGGCTGATATTTTGGGATATGAGAAATATGTGGGAAGGTATGAATACAATATAAAATTTGTGAAACTTGAAGAGAATTTTAAGACTAATCTACGTGGCAGCAAATCAGAAGAGGGCTACTTACAGTTGAATTGGGATAAACCTGTATTTGACAATGCAGATCTTGTAAAATATGAACTAATTTATACGGACGACATTACAAAACAACAAGTAAAACATGAAATAACAGACCCTAAGCAGACTAGTTTTATTGACAAAAATTATATCTGGGGCTATAAGACCTATGAATTACTGACCTATTATAAAAACAAGGATGTGAATTACGAGTCTCTAAAGTCTGATTACTTTAGTCCGGAATATTATGGATTTAAAAGTAACCCTAAATTCACCTATGAATACCTAGACAGTGAATTCATGAATGTATCGTGGGCAGATACAGGGTACAAGTGCAAATATTTGATTATCGATGCAGATGGGACGAAAACAGAATGTGAACAGAAGCAACGGAAAGTTAAGATGCAGCGTTTTCGATTTCCTTCTGATGGAAATCGCTTCAAGCTTTACATACTACCCTTTGATATGCCATATAGTGAATATGATAAAGGTATATTTATTGATTGCGATTCTTATTGGTATAATATAGGAGAATATTCAGCGATTCCTCATGCTTGGAATATTGCAAAAAATGAATATTATAATCTCAACAATGGAGAGTTAAATGTGTTTTCAATTTCTAATTCCACAAAGAAGAATAATCTTTTCCTTCGTGAGGTGGACGGTGCTGATTTCTTTAATATTTCTGTGTCAGACAAAACCTCGCAAGTTGCAATTTATAAATGGACTCTCCCGATGCCAATAAGCACTTCAGATCTATTTATATATGAGAATAATAACTTCACGAATCCGTTGCGGATAGAAAATGTAACTCGAAACGCTACTCCACTATTTTTATGTGATAACTATACTCTTTTTTATAGTGATCTATTTTGGCTGGGGGATACTAACTACGAAAGATCTTGTATAGTATTGAACAGTAAAACAGGAAATGAAATCTTTAGACAAGTATTACAAAATAGAGAATCTCAGTTTACCGTATCTCCTGACGGAAAATTTTTATGCGATTATTATAAAGCACATCTCATTATCTATGAAATAGAGAACAACAAAGCTGTACAAATATACTCTTATACAAATACCGAATATAGATACTTAACTTGTCAGTTTAACTATTCTAACCCGAAAGAGTTGATCTTAGGAGGAGATATCGAAACTGCAATTTTTGATGTTGAGTCACTTACCAATAAAAATTCAATAAAAGGTAAATTTTTATATCAAGATCCTATTACCGGCAACATCGCTTGTATGGACGAGCATTATAATCAAAATTTTCTTTTAAATATATACGATAAAACATTATCTCAAAAATTAATTAGAGTTCCATTTAACTATTATACATCTGGTAATAATTCATTCTTCAATAACAGGTTATTTTTCAATGATGTGCTGGCATATCGTTTAGATTTACCCTTATAGAAATTCTTAAATTATGAATAAATATAGCACTTTCTTAACTCTATTTGTGATTGTACTCTTTTTTGGCTGTGAATATGACAAGGATGAGATTTATCAGAAGGATATTACTCCGCCAGAAGAGATATCAATAGATATAAATTTGGATGGTTTAGAAAATGGAGAAACTCTATATATTTACCGAAAGACGAAGATCTCATACAATGCTGATTTCAAAAGTAAGGCTTTTCTTAAGTATGAAGTCAAATTAGGAGATAAAAACTTATATTTACCAGAAGATGGAATCCTTTATTTCGATCCATTCGATTACAGAGGAGTAGATGAATTAAGTTTAACGATAGATGTAGAGTTAAAGACAGGGACAAATAGCATAGCAGAGAATCTAGGTTTAGAAAAATATCTAGGGTCATTTAAGTACAAAATCAGATTTATTCATAATGCTGATTTATCCTTAAAGTTTGAAAACAGTATTACTCAAGATGGAAATCTGAAAATCAGTTGGAAACCTCTCGATTTGAAACAACTGAGAGTAAACAAATACGAAGTCTATAGTTACAATGGATATGAACAAAAGTTGTTAACTACTATAACTGACACGGAGAATCCTTTTTTTGTTGACAAATCGCACGTATTAGGCAAACAGGATTATTTGATCTTTACATATTTTGAGGATGATAGAATAGAAAAACTATGGGACTATCATACAGTTCAGATCGAATATCCCTCAGAAAGCTTAGATTCTGAACCAATAGGGCTTGATAAAATGAAAGTGTGGTGGGATAAACATATTTATAATTGTTACTATGCATTGGAGCTAGAAGATGGAACCATAATTGATTGCAAAGGAAACACAGAAGTAGAAATAAGCCACACTTATAAATTTCCTATATACAAAGACATAAAATTACATATCTATCCGGTTGACCACACCGGAAATCTTTCTTCAACACCCTATTCTAGCCAAGTGTTACAATCTAACAGAGTTAAGGATGTTTATGTCTCAGGAGGAATAGCGTATGACATAAAACATAAAGAATTGTATATAAGAGATCAATATAAGCTTTTGGCACTTGATCTGTCAACAATGGATGCGATTCCAAATAGAGTTATTGATAGACCTTATGATTGGGATTGGTGGAGCCAATATATGTATTATTCCGAATTTCATGAAAAATTGTTTTATATTGCAAGTGACTACAAGATTAATATATATGACAGAAATCTTAAGATTCAATCTTATATAAACTGGGAGAAGACAGCATTGAGTAAATTTACAGTTTTGCATGCCAGAAAAGACGGAATATTAGTTTTTGGATATGTTGATCCTAATGGACATTGGACTAATGTATACAATCTTACAAACAACCGATTAATCTATCGTGAAGGTCCGGATGTCCTTCGTAACTATGCGAAAAGATCTATGTCAAAAGATGGCACTTATCTTTGTGTATCAGAAGATAACTACATTCAAATATTCGGTTTTAATAATATAGAAATGTTCAATATAAATTCAATATCTACTTATCCTATAAACTTTCAAGAATGTATTTTTAGTAAAATTGACGATGAGGAGCTTTATGTAATAGAAAAAGAACAATTTTATAGGATGAATGCTTTGACTAAAAACAGAACATCCTATATTGTCGGAAGATTTATAACTGAAGATCCCTTTACCGGGAATATAGCATATATAAAAGATGATAATACATTTGTTATTCTTAATCATGAAATGAATAAAGAAATATACTCGACCCTGGTAAGTAGGACATGGGATTTAGGGTTGTTTAACAATATACTTACGACAGATAAGAGTGGCAAATTCTATTACCTTGATCTAAATCCGTACATCAAATAATATGAAGAATATTAATATAATATCAATATTATTATTGATCTTTTCCGTTTTCACCGGGTGTGAATACGATAAAAATGATATATATATTGTTGATATCCAAAAACCGGTAGAGAAAAGAATAACATTCAATCTTGCAGATCTGCCTTCAGGAACAACGATTTATATTTATCAGAAAACAAATTTAATGTATGACCTGAATCTACCCGAAGGGGATATATTAAAACGAAAATTAACTTTAGGAGGTAGAGAACTTCTATCTACTGATGGTTATATTGTATTAGATCCGAAGGATTATAATAGTAGAACTGTGGAAAAGCTTACTCTTGATGTCGAAGTAAATTCCGGTTCAGAAAGTATTGCAGGAAAACTCGGTCTAGAAAATTATATTGGGATATTTGAATATGAAATTGTTTTTATTCCTGATGCCGTACTAGGTTTACAGAATATTGCTCATCACAAAAATAAAGATGATTATTTCGAACTAACATGGAGTAAGCCTCAATTGGAGCAGTATACGGTAGAGAAATACAGAATAACATATTATCATGACCGTACTGAATATATAGAAGAAATACTAAATCCGGATCAAACAGTTTTTGTTGATACACGGGCGGTATTTGGTTACTTACATTACAGGATAGAAACCTTTTTCAAAGAAAGTTATCGACAACCTTGGGTCGATAATTATACTACTTCTATTGAGTTTCCCAAATATTCCGTTAAGTTTGAATACACGGGCATAAATTCGGGGAGAATATCCTGGCCAAAGAATGAGTATAAGTCTAAATATGCATTTGCCAGAGGATACTATGGTGATATAATTTACGAAGGGACAAATAACTATTTTGAAATTGAAGATTTAGCTGATTTTTCAACAAAACATGGTGTTGGAATTTTTCCTATCAGTTACGCCGGAGAATGGGTGGAGATTTATGTTCTGCCTATGAGTGCTAATACTGTTAATCGAAATATGCCCATACATTATGATGAACTACATAGCCAGAGCTTAATTACAAGGAGCAGCGATTATGAAAATTATATTGCGTTCATAGATACAACCAAAGATATTTTATTTATAAAAAATCAAGATGAATTATGGTCTTATAATAGTAATACTCTTGAGGTGATTGACAATCGATATTTACCAAATACAATGACTACAAACTGGAATGTCCATGGTTTTTGTTCTGAAAAATCGTCTACAATATTTATTCCGAATTATGATTGTATTGACTTGATCAGTTACGACCTAAAAAATCATGAAAAGATACAGTTCGAGTCTACAGAAGCACTGAATTATCAGTATGCTTATCTTGGAACTAATGATATTGTATTTATATATTCGAAAGAATCTCCAAAGCTTTATGCATACGATTTAAATTCAAGAAAATTAATTTCTTCTTTATCTTTAGATAATATGTGGGGTAATGTTGTTGTCTCTCGAGACGGAAAATATGTGTGTTTATACAATGATATTAGAGCTCTAGTTTATAAGTTTTCGGACAATGTCTTTTCTCTACTCTATACAGAAGAGTTTCCTAGTTACGGATTGGGGAGTTACGATTCTAAAAGTATTTGTTTTAATGAAAAAATATCTAATCAGCTGATCGTAACATATTCTCCTGGGACATACAGTAATGAGATGTATACTGTAGATATAGAAAACAACTCGAAATCCGAGAAGAAAAGATATTCTTATAGATGCTCTGACCCTTATACTGGGAATATTGTAGCTACGTATGGTGCAACTTGTACTGTTTTTGACACAACATTAACCAAAGAGCGTTTATCTTTAAAGAATTCAGAAACAGACTACCTTATTAATAACTTATTCCTGAAATCAGGATGGGGAAATCAAAAAAATCTTTATTATCTAGACATAACTAATTATTTGAAAAAATGAAAAAATATATTTTCTTAATTATTACTATACTATGTAGTATATATGCTCAAGCACAGTTTACTGTAAGCTACTCTTTAGGTTACGCCACTCATGATTTGGATGGAATGAAAAGTTTACTGAAGGATATACAACAAACACCTCCCGCATCTACTATCGGAGCAAAAAATGTCGATAATTTTTCCACGAATCAACTTATCCATATTGTAGATATAGGTTACAGACTTGATATGCATGAATTCGGACTAAAAGGAGGTGGATATAGTTCAACTGGAGGAAAATTGTCATTGAAGGATTATTCAGGCGAGTATTCCAATCGTTTTATAGTAAATGGCGTTCGCTTTGGAATATATTATAAAAATTATTTCTATACTTATAGAAATAAGAATGACAAGGCTGTTTTTTCTTTTTTTGGAGAGATTTCTCCAGGACTTTATTTCTCTGAAATTAAAAATAATGGCTTTTTTGTCGTTCAAGATAAAGAGTTAGACTCATTCGATGATAAATATTCCAAGACAAGTTTTGCATTTCTCTTCCAAGCCGGAGCGAAATATTACATAACTAAAAATATTAATTTACATGTTGCCTTAGGTTATGATTTTGTAGGTAAAGCAAAAGTTGACAATTTTAAACCTAAGGAAGCAATGGTCAATTGGAGTGGAATAAGGTTTACAGGTGGTGTTGGCTTCTCTTTTTAATATAGGTTACCATCCGAGATGGTAATATGAAGAATTGGGAATATGCTTGTTGATGCCTGATTATAATCGACTAATTTATGGATTGCCTCGCTCTAAATAGCCCTACAGATTTATAGACAAAAATACATTCTCTATCCTTGTACAGTCATCACAACAAGTTGTGAAGGAATCAGAATAATAGAGAGATACAATCGTAGCCTTAGTCAAAGATTCCTTTTTAGACATCAAGTAAACTAGCTTGTACATCTGAGTTGAAGATATAAGACCCGCTCCAGAGGGATTATAGATAAAAATAAATCCGTCAACGCCGACCAAACAAAAAAGACTTACGAGAAATTGTAAGTCTTTTATGTTTTTATTCCTCGATAGTTTTTAAAGTCAGACTTAAACTTAAAAAAGAATCAACATAAAAACTTGAGGGATTGAAAGAACTATGCATACATTTTGGATAAGCAAATGGAGTATCAAAAGAAAACGTTTCCAAAATGCTTGGACATACAAACATTACCACAACTCGGATTTACACCAAGACATTGAATAAAAAAGATATATGTCGAAAAGAAAAATGATATTCAATAAACAAAGCTCCATTTTTATCCTATTTTACTTTTAAGTAGCGGCAAATAGCAACTTGGTATAAAAAATAGAAGCATATGTATAATAGTTAAAATATCAATTATCATATATACTACTTTAGCGTTCTACCGACAATCTTAACAGTATATTGTATTACATGAATAAGTTTTTATTTGCACTATGTTGAAAGAAGAGATAAGTATTGATGCAAAATATATACAAGAATTACTTTCCTCTAACGAAGGCTTGACAATTGAAGAATTAGAAGAAATAACTGAATACAGAAATGACTATGTATGCCTCGTTCTTGGCTGGCTGTCAAAAGAGAATATCATCAGCTATTGGGAAACAGATGAAGGGTTGGTTATTAAGCTAAACGACAACATATAATTACTGATCTTGAAGCAACACTATCTTTATTCAAGATTAAGGGTTCCCCCTGAATATATTGAAAAGAACGCTTTCTTATAAACCTCACCCAATGAGATTTCGTATCCTCCAATAAATATACTGTGATGGTCAAATGATTCTACATAGTTTATATTTACGATATATGATTTGCTTACACGCAAGAAAATATTCTGTGGCATTTTCTGATGAATATTCTTCAAATTCATTGCCGTAATAAGTTTTTGACTGGTCGTATACATAACAACATAATCTTTCAGACCTTCGATATACCTGATATCAGAAAAATTGATTCGATGAAACCTACGTTCTGACTTGATAATTAAAAAATCGTCTGTTCCTCCTTCTATTATACTTTTCTCAGTATCATCCGACAGTAGTTTCTTATAGGTTTCAGCCTTGTTTATGGCCTTTTCCAACCGCTCTTTAGCAATTGGTTTAAGAAGATAATCGATTGCATTCAGCTCATAGCTATCCAATGCATATTGTGAATATGCCGTTGTAAAAATGATCAAAGCTTTCTTTGGCAATTGAGCCGCAAATTCTAACCCTGTCACCATTGGCATCTCTATATCAAGGAAAATAAGGTCTACGTCATTTTCTTTTAAGAAAGCTAAAGCAATTGGAGCATTAGAGAACTTGCCTAATATTTCAACTTTGGATATTTCTTTTATCTGTGCTTGCAGCTCATCTCTTGCTAGAGGTTCGTCATCTACAATAATACAATTCATAGCGGAATTATCAATTTAACGTTATACTCTTTCTCTGAGACATTAATCTCCAGAGAATGACTGTGACTATATAAAAGCTCCAGACGTCTTTTTATATTTGCTAGCCCCAATCCATTACTTTTCCCTTTCGACGGAATATATTCAGGGTCTATCGAATTAATACAGGTAAAATACAGCTTATCCTTTTCTACTTCTATATTAATCTTAATATAAGATTCATCTCCTGCAATATTTACACTATGCTTTACTGCATTCTCTACAAATGTTGTAAAAAGGTTCGGGGGAATAAATATACTTCTGGAAATAAGAGGATCATCTTTGCTCGGACTAATATCTACTGATAGGTTATCTCTCCTGAGTTTTTCCAAGTCGAGGAAGTTAGTAAGAAAAATAATTTCAGATTTAAGTAGTATTTTTTCTTCATTATTTTCATATAGCTGGTAGCGAAGAAACTCCGACAATTTCATAATGACGATAACAGCTTTCTCCTGATCGGTACGGACTAAAGCTTTGATACCATTGAGCATATTAAAAAGGAAATGAGGATTAATTTGATTTCTTAATCCACTCAGTTCCATTGTCAATGTAATATTATTCAGCTCCGTTATTTTTTCATTATCATGCACCCATCTTTGAAAGAGTTTTATCATTGTGGTCACCAATATAACAGCTCCGATTGTAATCGTACTTTGATACATATTTCCGTTGCCTGAGGTTTTATCATAATACACATTCTGTATTGGTTCGAAAATATGGTTTAAGAAATATCTCATCGTAAAGAGATCAATGACTACAAGTAAAAGCAGTAGAAATATATAAACGACATATTGGTTTTTGAAGAAGAGTCGGGGAACCAGAATATTCATATTGACATAAAATGTTATTATCATAACAATATATACAAAGAACAATCGGATATATCGGAAAACACCCGAATACTCTGAAAACTGGCGGGAACAAAATATAAGAATGAAAACGCCCAATAGGAGTACTATGTGCCGCAGTAATCGATATCGGTCATTAACCATCAATTGAAGAATCTTTGTATTCTTTATTACAATCGGTTCGTATCCCATATATCCTGTCGAAATAAAATTTTAAACAAAGATAAAAGAATTACATCCCGTTTATTAAAATATTATACGAAACAACCTGACAGACATACAAAATACGAATTAGAAAGCAGATTAAAAAGACTTTAGTATAAAATGAAGCGGGTTTGGTATAAAATAAAAAAAAGGTTTCAGCATTATCTATTTCTTTGCCTCGTGATAATATTTAGTAAGCATTATACTCATCTTATTTAATAGTATATTTATGGAAGTGTCTAAAAGAATGGTCTTAGTCCTCGGCATTCTGATTTTCTCTATTCAATCTTTCTCTCAAAACAATGACAGTATACCTCCAATAGCAAAAGAAGGCTTAAATCCATCTCAGAGAGCTGCGGCTATTGCTGCTGCAAAATTCACAATAGCCCGTCCTTTAAACATCGAATTCACCCAATTGATGCCATATAACTTCACCTTGAAGGATGGGAACAATTCATACCCCGATAGCAAGGTCAAAGGGCTATCTCAAGCAAAGATTAATGCCAATATCAACATTATACAGAAAAAGAATTGGCTTTTCGGAACTACTCTCGGATACAATTATATCTCGGTAAAGGCTGATATGACAGAGCCTTTTTCGCAAACGACAAAGAATATAGATAATGATTTTCATTATTTCCATGCAGCAGCTAATATAGCTTACATCTCAACTTTGTTCAAAAAAAGGACAGTTTTTACCTCCAGTATAATTGTTGATGGTAGCGAAAAGCATTTTGAACGGCTAAGAGGGTTACTTACAGGAACAATGATAGTTAAAGCTAATGAACGGACAAAAATGAGTATTGGTTTTGCAATTCCTATCGATCCACTGTCTGAGGTACCTTTCATTCCTACTTTCTCATATGAACATAAACTCAGAAACGGGCTTATAGTGGATATTATCCTTCCCAAAAACGTCTATCTGAGAAAGCATGTCTTTAGTAATGGCAGACTTTCACTAGGTGCAGAAATGGACGGTGCAACCTTTTATCTTTATAATATAGATGGTACAGACCAAAAGTACCAATACAGGCAATTGGATATCAATTCGGGATTAGTTTATGAACACCTTATTGCAAACTCGTTTCTGGTCACAGGCAAAACAGGAGTACGATTCACTCCGTCAGGCAGACTGTTCAGAAAGCAGGATTCATATAGTGATCCCATTCTGAAAATGAGTGCTGATCCGGCATTCTATTTTAATATTGGTATATCATTTAGTCCGTCTTCGCTTATTGGTAAGAAAGAATAATATTCAATCAGTTTAATTTAAATTAGCTGATCAATCCCAATGCTGAAGCATACTTAACAGCTTCCATAGAATTATTTACATCTAACTTTTCCAATATCCTTTGCCTATGTGTATTAACGGTATGGACACTAATAAACAACTGTTCTGAAATTTCCTTGCTAAGCAAGCCTTCTTTTATTAACTGTAAAACAGCGATCTCTCTTGTGGTAAGATCCGATACTTTTGGAGACAATAGGTTTTCAATAGGGAAAAACGTATTTTCTTTTACATTTAAGATATGGCCTCTCACCGTTTTAAAAGAGCTCTGGTCTGGAGATAAATCCAAAACACTTAACGATAACCATGCATTTCCCGACTTATCTTTTTCCAATAAGGTGTATTGTTCCACCACTCTCACATACTGACCAATAGCGTTGCAAATACGAAACTCCGAAATCATTTTATAATCCTGTAAGTTTTCTTTATTCGCATGTAAAAACTTGAGCGCTGCAATACCGTTCCTAATTAAAGAACGTAAATCGTCAGGATGCACACGCTCATCTATACCTTCTTTACAATCGCCAAATATTCCTCCAAAATTGAACGATGTATATACATGCTTCCTCTTATACATATCAAAAACCGTTATCCCGCTATTCGACACTTTAGCCAAATGAGAGAGCATTTGCTTATGATATTCGAGTAGAGAATAGTCAAGATCAGCTTCATTAAAACTCTGCAATGATAAAAGCCGTGCATGTTCCTTCTGTAAATCTTCCATACGGGCAATATAATGATAAATCAGTATTGATCTCCTAAGGGACAGTTTCTTACTTTGTACAAAACAAAAGTAGGTAAAATCATGAACAAAACGTTACTATTTCTTTTATTAAACGTCCTTTCGTTAGGTATATTATATGCACAATCATCTCAGAATATACGAGGTGTGGTATATGACAAAGAATCGAATAACCCTATTGAATATGCAACTGTAGCTGTACTAAATAGCAAAACACCTTTAGGTGTAAGTACAGATAGCTTAGGACAATTTAAAATACAAAATGTTCCGATAGGACGCTATGATATTCAGGTGACATTAATCGGCTATAATCCTATTATAATAAAAGAGCAGCTACTGTCTTCGTCTAAAGAATTGCATCTGGAAATTGCAATGGTTGAAAACTCGAAACAACTTGATGAGATTGTTGTCACTCCTCAGATAAATAAGTCACAACCCTTAAATAATATGGCATTAGGCAGTGCCCGTATGTTGAGTGTAGAAGAAGCGAACCGGTACGCAGGAGGGTTCGATGATCCGGCTAGATTAGCAACATCTTTTGCCGGTGTAACAAGCAGTGTCGGGAATAATGGTATTATTGTCAGAGGAAATGCACCTAAATTTCTACAATGGAGAATGGAAGATGTTGAAATCCCCAATCCGAACCACTTTGCAGAAGTAACGACATTCGGAGGTGGAGGGCTATCGGCATTAAGCAGTTTTGTGCTAGGCAATTCTGATTTTATGACAGGAGCATTCCCGGCCGAATACTCAAATGCTTTATCAGGGGTATTGGATATGAATTTACGGACAGGAAACAACCAGAAACGGGAAAATACAGTGCAACTCGGTTTAGTGGGAATAGATGTTGCTTCCGAAGGCCCATTCAAGAAAGGAAGCAATTCTTCTTATATATTCAATTACCGGTATTCAACACTAGGACTGCTTTCTTCTATGCTACCCGAAGATGCAGAGAACACAAAATATCAGGACTTATCTTTCAAGCTTAACTTCCCAACCAAAAGTACCGGTGTATTTTCCATCTGGGGAGTAGGCTTGATTGATCGCTCGGGGCAAAAGGCAGAAACCGATCCTAGTAAATGGGAATATATGCAGGATAAAGAAGATCAGGATATAAAACAATATATGGGTGCTTTTGGTCTGAATCACAAACTAAGAGTGTGGAACAATGCAACCCTTAAAACATCTTTGGCTACTACAGTCAGTGGACTTGATATGCATACTGAAAGAATGGATGCGAATGTAAAACCTATTCCACAAAACTTAATCAAGTCTACCAATTGGAACTTTGTATTCGCTTCATCGCTAAATAAGAAATATAGTAAGATACATACCAATAAAACAGGAATAAGGGTTACAGGGCTTAAATATAATCTACTCTTAAAAGAAGCGACACATCAACAACCGATAAACACCATAACCGATGAGTCCGGTTTCAGCGCTCTATTATCTGCATATACGAACTCGTCGTTCCAATTTTCAGATAAATGGACGCTTAATCTTGGTATCAATACGCAATTATTCACACTCAATAATAACTATACAATAGAGCCCAGAGCAGCATTATCATGGAAATTTAGACCAAATCAATCTTTAGCTCTTTCATATGGGCTACATAGCAGGCTTGAAATGTTGAATTATTACTTTACCAGATCGAAAGAGGGTGAACTTATTAACAAAAACATGGATTTTACAAAAGCTCATCATATAGTCCTGTCTTATGATCTTAATATTGGAAATGATTATCATCTAAAAATCGAACCTTATTTTCAAAAACTATACAGTGTTCCTATTATAAGTGATAGTACATTTTCGTTTATAAACCTTCAAAATGATTGGTTCATAACCAATAAGCTTTCGAATAAGGGAAAAGGAGTCAATTATGGTATTGATATAACCTTTGAACGGTATATGTCAGATGGTTATTACTATATGTTCACCGGATCTCTCTTTGATTCTCATTACAAAGCAGGAGATAACAAATGGAGAAATACAAGGTATAACCGAAACTTTGTATTCAATGCATTAGCAGGAAAAGAGTGGATGGTAGGACGCAGTAAACAAAATATGTTCAATGCTAATATTCGATTATCTTATCAAGGAGGAGACAGATACTCGCTTATTAATCTGGATGCATCTCAGAAAGAGGAAGATGCTATTTATGATGAAAACAAAGCCTTCTCGAAGCAATTACCCCCGGCATTTCTGTTGCACTTTAATGTAAGCTACAAAATTAACAAGAAGAGTTTATCTCATGAGTTTGCTATTAAAGTGCTAAATGCAACTAGTTACAAAGACTATCAAGGTCATCGCTATAACTTTAAGACGCATTTGGTAGATCCCGAAAGAGAGGCTGTTATTATCCCAAACATTAGTTATAAGATTGAATTTTAGTCTATCCCTTTCATTGAGCATAGTTTGTTTTATTGAGCGATGTAGAATTGTTAAATAAAACAAACTATGTAAATTATACGAGAAAACCCCGACATATCTTCCTCACATATCAGCCTTAACCGGTGCATAGTTCGTGTAAGAGCAACATAAAACGTGCTGCGATCTATTTCGATTTGTTTACAACAGGGGCAATTACTTCGTCAAAGCCTAATCCTTTGACTGTATGTGCCGAAGTGATAAGCCCTGATTAATTAGTCCTCTAAAATTGACTTTCAAAATCAAGTGAAAGAAGGAAAATAAAACCGTAAGCTTTTTTGTTTTTACATATACCTATTTCAATGAGAAACATTGTCTAAAATTATACAAAAGCTTAACTTTACAACAAATTCACAACAACAGTTCTATAAATGTGCTTCACTCTGCATTCACATTATGAATTATCTACCGGAAAAAATCAGAAAAGCCTGTTGTGTATTTACACTCTTAAAAATATATCAGGAGTCGGTTTTATCAGTATCAGTTATCGTATCGTTGATGTATAATTTAAATTCTAACCTTGTTTAGCCATATGAGAAACAGATTGAGTTTTCCCTCTCTATTTCTATTCTTTGTATTAACCTTTTTTCAAACTCTTTCTGCTCAAATGCAAAAGGTGGATAGCCTTGAGAATGTATTGAGACAGTACTCTTCAAATAATCGGGAGAAAGTAGACATAATGAATGAAATAGGTTACATTATATATTCGAAAGATACCCAAAAAGCGATGAAATATGCCTCTGAATCAGCTCGGCTATCAGATCGTCTGAATTACACTAAGGGGAAGGCCGTCAGCCTGTGGGTAACCGGATTGGCTTATATTAAAAGCGACAAACAATCCTCTCTCAATTATTTTCGACAAAGCCTTGTGATGGCAGAAGTCATCAAAGAACAAACGGTAATATGCAATTGTCTGATTGCAATAGGAAACGTATACAAAGAACTTGGTGACATCCCCAAAAGTGATAAATCATACGAGCGTGCTCTTAAAATAGCGAATGAAATAAATGATAAGAGCCTTTTACTGAAATGCCTCGTTAATGCAGCACGAAGCCATAGTACAAAAGGAGAATATATAAAAGCTATCGAAATACTCGAAAAAGCCATTCTCTTGGCCGAAGAACTAAAGAATTATCCCGTTCTGTCAAAAGCATTAAACAATTTAGCGTGGATCTATGGCACTCAAAGTAACTATGCGGTAGCACTCGAATGTCATTTGAAGGCTCTGAAGATCAACGAGCAGCTCCGTGATAAATCAGCAATGGTGGCCAATTTTGTTAATATTGCCGGAATCCAATCCGACCAAAGAGAATATAAAGACGCCCTCAATTATCTTCAAAAAGCATTAAAGATTTCCGAAGAAATAAAAGATAATTTTAAGATATCCTCATGTTTGGCTAACATTGGTCATATATATATGAACATGAACGATCCTCGCGCGTTGGAATACTACGAAAAAGCTTTAAAAATTGGAGGTAATAGTAAGCTAAGCTTGACTATTAACATTTTAGTCAACATGGGTACTATATATAGCCGAGAGAAAGAATTTACTAAAGCACTTGATCATTTCAATGAAGCATTTCACCTTGCCGAAAAAATAGATTTAAAGCGAGCAAAAGCTGAGATATGGGTAAAAATGGGATTGATCTATATTCAAGAAAAACGTTATGCCGAAGCATTAGACTATTCCCAAAAAGGGCTGAAGATAGCCAATGAGTTGAAATTACTGAATCTTCAAAAAGAGATTTATGGACAGCTATCGGAGATTTATGCCGCAACAAATAATTATCAGGCAGCATATCAGAATCATATGCTATATAAATTATACAACGACAGTATATTCAACGAAAATAATATAAAGAAACTTGCAGACCTAGAGAGTGCTTATAAATACGATAAGGCAAAACAAGTCTACGAAATAGAAGCGCAAAATAAAGGATTAAAAATAAAAAGCCAACGGGCTGTCATTCTCTCCTTGATTGTAGCCTTCGTTCTTTTATTGTTACTCGTTATAATGACTACCCGTTCGTATAGGCTGAAAAAGCAGCTTCTTCGGTTAGAGTTGGAAGAGATCAATGCCGAACTGGAGAAAAATCAAAAGGAAATGACCTCAGCAACCCTTAAACTTGTACAAACTGCCGAGCGTGACGTGCGCAGCATAAAGATGCTAGAGAATATTGAGAAGAACACGACCCCTGAAGTAAGAGACGATATAAAATCTTTGATTTTCGATTATAGGTCACAGACATATAACTCCAACTGGGAAGAGTTTGAGATTTTATTTCAAAAGGTGCATCCTTCATTTTATAAAAATCTTAATGACCATTTTCCAATGCTGACTCAGAATGAACGTAAGCTATGCGTATTTCTCAAGCTGAATATGACGAACAAACAAATAGCCCAAATAACATTCCAATCGGAGGAAGCACTCAAAAAAGCACGGCAACGTTTACGAAAGAAACTCGAGATTGAACGAGATACGAACCTAGTATCATTTATTCAAAATATATAGATTAATTGGACGAAGAATAGAATAAAAAAAACGAAAGAGCGGGGTTATCCAAACATTGGGTAACCCTCTTCTTTTATTAAAAACGTATTATTTGATAGAGCATTCACATTCATCCACCTCTCTTTACATCTTTTCATATACAGATATTAATCAGACACATACAGCGATTACACAATAATATTTTTAATTGTCCCCTTTTTGTCCCACTCCCTTTTTTAGATCCACTACATGATTATGCTCTAATTTAGTGCTAGCAATTCTTTGTCCGGGGAACATCCCTATTCTTTATATATACGAAGATAAGTGAATAGTATATCATGATAAAAAAACAAACTCAAAGAGACGATCAACCGGATGATCTAACCTCTTTAATGCCGACAGTAATTTGTAAAAGCTTTACTCTTCGAGGTAATATCAAGCAAACCCGAGCGATTCGTATCGAAGGTACTATAATAGGAAACATTGAGCAAGCTGAAACGGTGGTGATAGGAATGACAGGGACAATAAGAGGGAATGTGAATACAAAAAAACTCATTGTCTTTGGGCATATCGAAGGAGACATATCAGCTTCCGAATCTGTACTAATAAAGTGTTCGGGACAAATAACAGGGAGACTCAATACAGAAAATCTGAGTATGGACGAGGGGGGTATATATGAAGGCGAAATAATAATGAAGCCATCCTCACTATAAGAAATATATAAAACATATAATGCTATTATTCTAATTTTTAATTGTTAAACACTTTTTTGAAAAAACCTATGTATGAAATTCAATCCTTTCCGAGTTTAATTGAGATCAACAACACAGTTTTGTCCCAAACCTCTAAAGATTTGCTTCATGGTCTGAAGATTCAGCACAATGACAAATGGTATATCTGTGGTGATCTAGCCTTGAACGAAGGACAGTTACCTCATAAACTGATAAACTCCTCTCCTGATGATATCGATTATCAGCTTCTTGCCAAAGCATCAATCCTGCTGGCACAGGATAAGATAGAACAACCGCTAACAATTACAACAGGCTTCCCCTACTCAACCTATTATATTTATAGAGATAAAGCCGTTGAATTCTTCAAAAAAACGCACCTACTCGACTATGATGCATCAACCCATAATGCAGGAAACAAAAAGAAAGTAGTGCTGGATGTGCAAAAAGTTGAAGTCATTCCCGAAATTGTCGGATGCACAATTGCAATACGAAAAGGAGAGCCCAATGTTTCGGGTAGTTTTTTTGTATTTAGTTGCGGCTTTGGCACTTTCGAGTCTATCTTAAGCACCGATTCGGGAATCGTAGAACAGGCAATGGTAAGTACACACGGAATCCGCTATGCTGTAAATCTAATGATTAACGAACTGAAGAGTAAATATTATCTCGAATTGAGAAATGTAAATCAGCTGGACGATGCTTTTCAGCGAGGATATATCTTCTTAAATCGTCAGAATGTTGATTTAAGAGAGATCCGTAAAAATGTTATCCAGACCTACTATCAGGAAGTGATATCGCCCAATCTACGGAGCATTATCAATGACTCCAACCTTGTGAAAACAAATCGGATATACTTATGTGGAGGCGCAATGTATTATCAGGAGCTAGTAGACTGTTTTATTGCAGAATTTGGACATTTCACAGAGATAACGGTATTGGATAATCCGGAAACACTCGCAAGCAAAGGATATGCTCTTAACTCTTTACGTGTAAGCGGCAGACCAAAATCGGCACTTGGTATTGATATAGGCAATGCAACAACTGTAGTGACAAATTTCGCAGGTGAATAGTATAAATAGAGAATAAAAGAATGTTTTTCATCAAACGAAAAAAAGCCAAACCTATAGAAAAAGAAACAGCAGAAGAAATAGCTGTATCAAATCAGGACAAAGTTGTTTTAGGTGGATTTTGCTTTACAGGAATGCAAAAAGGAAACTTTTTTGTAAAAGATAGGGCCATAGTAGATCCTACTGCAACTATTGATGGAAGCATAACTGCTACCGATTGTACAATTGGGGGTTTAGTTAAAGGGAATGTGTTTTGCACGAACACCATACAAATTAGTAGTTCGGCTGTTATAGAAGGCTCAATTATGGCAAAAAAGGCTATTATGGAAACAGGATGCAGAATTAATGGGTCGGTATCATTCACTCCAAAAGTAGAAGTTTCAATGTTAGCTATAAAGCTTATAGAAGCTGAAAAAATTATAGGAAACAAAAAGATTTCTAAAACCCGAGAGCTTCTTACTGAAGAGACGAATATACCCCAAAAAAGCTCTCCTATACCTGAAGCAAAGACAGTAGGCAAAGAACAGAAAAAAATAAATGCACAAAAACCTGAATCAGCAATAGCTCAATCCGTAGATAACGGTAATAATTGGTGGTAAGTGAATTTTTAGTAAACATTAGACGAAAAACTTTGTTCCGAAGTGATTTTATATCAAATCATCACTTCCGGAACAGTTTTTTTATTTATAATTAAATATTTATATATCTTTGCCGGATGACTAAGATTTTACATAAATCGGATTTGGTATTGTAAACAATCTGTACTTTCAAAACAGATTGTCCTTTCGTTTACTCTCAAATAAACCTTTTTGAGAGGAATATTCATATTATTATAATTTAATTTTAATCTGCGTACAATAGTGCTATAGCATTGTCATGCTTGCATATGTGCGCTAATACAAATAACGAAATGAATAACGAAAATAAAACAATTCACGATTTCGATTTTAATTTAATCTGCGAATTTTTCTCTAGCATGGAACGACAGGGACCCGGTAGTACCGATGCAACGCTCACTGCCCTTCGCTTTGTTGATAACCTAACCGACAAATCCCTTATTGCCGACATTGGCTGCGGTACAGGAGGGCAGACAATGACACTTGCCAAGCATATTGAGGGAAAGATTACTGCACTGGATTTATTTCCCGACTTTATCAATATTCTGAATCGTAATGCAAAGCAGCTAGGCATGCAAGACAGAGTGAAAGGAATTGTAGGCTCAATGGATAATCTTCCTTTTCAGAATGAGGAGTTAGACCTGATTTGGTCAGAAGGAGCCATTTATAATATTGGC
Source organism: Dysgonomonas sp. 37-18 (assembly GCF_001899125.1). Taxonomy (NCBI): domain Bacteria; kingdom Pseudomonadati; phylum Bacteroidota; class Bacteroidia; order Bacteroidales; family Dysgonomonadaceae; genus Dysgonomonas; species Dysgonomonas sp. 37-18. The sequence goes on from NZ_MKVC01000037.1 coordinate 19,766, forward strand.
TTTGAACGAGGGTTGAACGAATGGCGTAAATATTTGAAAACAGGTGGATATTTGGCTATCTCCGAGAGTTCATGGTTTACAGACGAACGTCCGGCAGAAATAAATGATTTCTGGATGAATTCATATGCTGAAATAGATACGATACCCAATCAGGTAGCCAAAATACACCGGGCAGGATATCTCCCTGTGGCTACATTTATTTTACCCGAAACGTGTTGGACAAAGTATTACTTTGCTCCTAAAGCTACTGCTGAAGAAGTTTTCCTGAATAAATATGCAGGAAATAAAGCTGCTGAAGACCTGGTTGCATCTCAACGCTACGAAGCGGAATTATACAACAAGTATAAAGAATTCTATGGCTATACATTTTTCATCGCAAAAAAGACAAAGCTATGATTGATCTAAATATTTATGGCTGGAGCGATAAATTAAGCCAACTAAAACAAGAATCAGTCCATAAAGCGTTGCCTCACGGACGGGTATCTATAGTCCACAGGACATGCTATGAGATTATCTGTGAAAATGGAATGTTCCAATGTGAACTGACCGGGAATATGATGTTCGGTAAATCAACTTTCGATTTGCCTTGCGTGGGCGATTGGGTAATTTTTCAACCATTCGATGACCAGAAAGGGATTATAGTTGATATGCTACCACGTGAACGTACTTTGTTTCGAAAGAAAAGTGGAACAGTATCTGACAAACAAGCCATTGCGTCGTACATTGACAAAGCTTTTATTGTACAAAGTTTGGATGATAATTTCAATGTTCGTCGGGCTGAACGTTTTATGGCTCAGATAGTGGAAGGAAACATTAGCCCGGTATTGGTACTCAATAAATCTGATTTGGAGTTTGAGAAAGAGAATATAAGCAACGCAATCAAGCACATTGCCGATCGGATGCCTGTATTGTTTACAAGTATCCACCAACCTCAAACGATTCTTCAGTTACGAGAGTTTATCACAGAAGGGGAAACAGTTGTTTTTGTCGGCTCTTCGGGTGTTGGGAAAAGTTCTCTGGTGAATGCACTTTGCGAAGAATCAATATTGCTAACATCCGATATAAGTTCGTCCACAGGAAAAGGAAAGCACACATCAACACGTCGGGAAATGGTATTGATGAAAGGATCGGGAGTACTAATTGATACTCCGGGTGTTCGAGAATTTGGATTAGCTATTGAAAATCCGGACTCCCTTTCGGGAATGCTTGAAATATCTGACTATGAAGGGTTGTGTCGTTTTAAAGACTGTGAGCATAAAAACGAACCCGGCTGTGCTGTCTTAGAAGCGGTAAGTAATGGAACATTAGACCGTAAAGTTTATGAGAGCTATCTGAAACTAAGGAGAGAAGCTTGGCATTTTTCTACTTCGGAACATGAAAAACGTAAAAGAGATAAATCTTTTTCGAAACTAGTAGACGAAGTCAAGAAGCATAAAGAAAATCTCTAATATTCAATTTAAATAATGCAGGTATTGCAAAATACCTGCATTATTTTATGATTTATTGAACCATTGCAAGACTCTATATCGTATAAATCAAACAATGGAATCATTAAACTATACTCATATTACATTACAACCTCCCATTCCTCAACATCTCCATCTATCGTTTTAAACAAAGGATGTGGATTTAAGTTAGCCAATGTTGGTAATTTATCGAATAACTCGGGGCTTCGTTTTTGAAGTTTTCGCCTCAGATGTTCAAATTCATATTCTAACTGTCCTTGTGTTACAAAGATTGGTCGTATATTTTCAATGAGACGGATCTTTTCCTTACTGTAATTATAGTTTCGTCTTACAGCCTCTTTATATATTTCAGTAAGAAAGGCGTCGATATAAAGATTGGGATCGGGGCTATTCTTAAAACGAATTAACTGAGGATGATTCGTATAACCTTTTGTATTCCCTAAAAGCACATTCTTAGCTAATAAGCCCTCACGCCAGGAGGCATTAAGCCCTGCCGAATCAAGATACATCGGATGTAAAGACCATAATCGCATATATTATTTTTCTAATAGTTTTTCGATCGTGCCTGAGATTTTTGATGGATTGGTTATTGGAGCATAACGATCAACGATATTCCCTTCCCTATCAATCAGGAATTTCGTAAAATTCCATTTTATAGAATCGCCTAAAAATCCTTTACTATTTTCTTTCAGATATTTATACAGAGGATCGGCATTCTCTCCATTTACGTCAATTTTTCCAAAAGTGGTAAATGTCGTTTTATACTTCATCTCACAAAACGAGGTAATCTCCTCATTTGTTCCCGGAGCCTGTTTCCCGAACTGATTGCAGGGAAAGTCCAATATTTCGAATCCCTGATCTTTATACTTAAGATATAAGTCCTGCAAATCTTTATACTGTGGGGTGAAACCACATGCTGTTGCAGTATTAACTATTAGCAGCACCTTCTCTTTATAGTTGGATAAAGGAACATCATTACCTTTACTATCCTTTACGGTAAAATCGTATATACTCATATTTATTGCTTTTACCATATACAACAATCTCGACCGATTTTAGATTAAATTATAACAAGTTTTATTATATAATTACTTTAATAATCTTTCTCTTTCTTTCCACATATACAACAAAGCCGATTTCAAAGCTTGCTTAGAAGACTTCGGACTAAAACCGAGCTCTCTTCGGGATTTAGATATATCAAAATCCTGTACCAACCCATAAAACATATTCACTTCTTTGGTAGTCATGGCAGGAGCTTTCCCAGATATTTTAGCACCAAATCCTAACAGAGCACCGAATAAATAAAGGACAAACCGAGGAACAGGTATCGGCTTTTTAAGCCTCAGTTGCGGAAACAATTCATCAGCCAATTTGATTGACTCAGTAATGGTCATACATTTTTCATTAGCCAAGATATATCGTTCTCCCGACTGCCCCTTCGTTGCAGCCAAAACACAACCTTCTGCCACGTCATTTACATCTATCCAGTTGAGGGTTATCTTGGTTTCGATAGGCAATTTATTGTTCAATATCGCCTTTAATATTTCATTCGAATTACTCAAGCGGTCTGCTATCACGCCCCCTATCATGGCTGAAGGTAATACGGCAACTAATTCTATATCATGCTTCTTTGCTAATTCGAAAGCGAGTTTTTCCGCATCATTTTTTGAGTTATAATACATATCCCTACGGTCGGGATTGTAGCCTGATTCTTCATTGATTGGTATTCCTTTTGTATAATGCAATGCGGCAATGGAACTGACATACACAATTCGCTTTACTCCGGCTTGGACTGCTGCCTCTATCATGACTTTGCAGCCATTCATATTCACATCGTAAATCTCTTTTTGCGGATCTTTTGCCCACAGCTTAAAGACGGCTCCTACCGCATAAAAAGTATCAACGCCACGCAAAGCCTGAAGCATTGAGTTCTTATCAGTTATATCTGCCTGTACCACTTCGCAATCAAGCCCATCGAATGGTTTTGTATTCTTGATATTGCGGACAGATGCTCTTACTTGATATCCTTTGGCAATTAAAAGTCTTACTAAGTTATTTCCTAAATGTCCGTTTGCGCCGGTAACTAAAACGATATTCTTCTGTGTCATTGTTTTATATTTAATAATTATGACACAAAATTCAGAATCGTAAAATCAATTACACTTGACTTTTGTTAGTTAATCAGATTTCGTCTTATACGGCTAAGACTTTCCGGTTTTATCCCAAGGAAGGAGGCGATATATTGCAATGGAACATTCTGAATAATGTTCGGATAAGACTTCATTAGTTTAAGATAACGTTGCTCGGCTGATAAGGTTGCCAAATCTTTAGACCGCTCTTCATTATAGATTACCGACTCCTGCAAAACCTGCATTCCATAATCTTTCCAAAACGTACTTATACTGACCAATTTATCATAATCCGGTTTAGTTATACGAAGTAGTTCGCATTCGGTAACAGTTTCTACATTTACCGAAGCTTTTGTTTGGTTTATAAAATCTGAAAAGGCAGTGAAGAAACCGTGAGGACAATTGAGATGCGTAGTAACTTCATCTCCATTATCGTTATAATAAAACAGGCGCATAAAGCCCGATATGATATAATATAAATGCTGAGGAATTTTTCCTTCTTCTTCCAAAATTCTGTTCTTTGGCATCAATACAGGCTGAAAAAGTGTTTTACACAGTTCTATGTCTTGTGATTGCATTTTATACCTAATTGAAATATCCTTTATCAGTTGTTCATGCATAGTCCAGAATCATTTCAATAATAAAATAATAATTGCAATCAGAGCAGGTAGTGCCTGCTTGAAAAAGATCGATTTTTGAGCAGTGACAGCGCCATAAATGCCTGCAATAGCAACACAACTAAGAAAGAACAATGCTATATTCTGACTCCAATCAGAATCTCCAATCAACAGTGACCAGATAAGCCCGGCGGCAAGAAAACCATTGTATAGACCTTGATTAGCAGCCAATCCTTTTGTTTTCTCGAACAATTCATCGGGAATACTTTTGAAAGTTGTACGACCTTTTGTTGTCCACGCAAACATCTCGATCCAAAGAATATAGATATGTTCAAGAGCGACAAGACCTATTAATATTTTAGATAATATTTCCATCTTTTCTTCTTTAAGAGTATTACCTTACGAAGTAAAGATTTATTTTTCAAGATAGTTATTACAATCTTTGCTTTTTATTATCTACTACTATTTTTTTCTTCTTTGCATATATTACAAAGTAAATTCCGACACGTGTATATATACTGTTTAAAACATTACAGGTTCCTACATAACTGCAGAAACCTGAATGTAAGAGTAAGCAGAAGAAAAATATCTACACTCAATTATTTTATATTAATCAGCATCTATTTTTTAGGCGTAACTTTTACAAACTTTACACCATGATATGGGATATCTGCTTGAAAGTTATTTGTAAAATTACCAAGATCTTTTTGTCTCCAAAGATCTCGAACCGTTACTTCACCCTGAATACCAAGCTTAGAGAAATCTAATTGCATCTTATAAGTCTCATTTTGTATTGCTTCTGCACTATCCTGATCCCACAGGATGAAATACGGATCTACATGAAAAAGACCTACAGCATAAGAGCCATCATATAACTTCTTATACCAGATTTGTCCATTTTCTGTCATAATTTTAACGGCAGGAGCGACAAGAGGATCTTGATCGACAGCAATAACTTCTCTGTTTGTTAAGAGGTTTAATGTAAAGTCATCTATATTCGCCATATCGCAACCTATGAGCAATGGAGCAGAAAGTATACTCCAAAGAGAGAGATGTGAATATTGTTCATCGGCTGTCAGATATGAGTCATGAACCTTTTCTCCCCAACCTTTTCCAAGCTTACCTATTACCAGCATGTCGGGGTCATTGTACTTGCCGGGTGCTGTTGCCGGAGCACAAACATCCTGAAAGAATCCGATCGCTGTAACAACATTCCACTCATCTGTAATATCGCGGGTAGTGCGCCACTGATTGCCACCGGCTTGTTCTCCCCAGTTCCATACATTGGGTGCACCATAACCAACACAGTAAACAATATCTCTATTTACTTTGTCCAAAGCTTTTCTCATCACGATATATGGCTCCTGAATTGATTTTTCTTCAGAATTTTTCTGTATTTCCAAGTAACCGCAATGGTCATATTTTAAATAATCAACGCCCCATTTTTCCCATGTTTTTGCATCGATCTCCTCATGCTGATAGCTTCCTACATGACCACCACAGGTTATATGTCCGGGCGAAGAATAAATACCAAACTTTAATCCTAAGGAATGGATATAATCGGTTAAGGCCTTGAAATTAGGAAATTTCTCATTTGATAGGATTTCTCCTTGCTTTGTCCGCTCTTTGGCTTCCCAGCCATCGTCAATATTAACGTAAGTCCATCCGTGTGCATGTAATTTATCATTCATCATTCGGGCGGCGTCACGTACTTTTTCGTCATCTACCGATAATCCCCAACAGTTCCAGCTATTCCAACCCATAGGTGGGGTTAAAGCTATTTCATCTCCGATTTTAAAAAGAACCTCTTTTTCATCGCGCCCTTTATCATTGGTAGCTTTTAGCAATACTTTATATTCTCCTTTTGTTGTTGCTTTACCTGTAATAAATCCTGTTGTCTGGTCTAACTTCAAACCATCAGGTAGCCCTGACGCTTCAAACTTCATCGGACGCTGACCTGTAGCCATTATTGTCCATAAGAATGGATTACCGGGACGAGCTCCATAAACCAGCGGATTGTTTATGATTGGATGTTCGGGGGATTGAGGTGTTAAAATATATTTCTCTTTCGCAATAGCTTTAGGCCATGCAGGAATAGGTTTTACTTCGCCTCGTGTAGTCACTTTCACATTGATCCAATCTGCATGATCGTACATGATGCCATCTCCACATTCTTCGACAAGTAGCAATACCTTATCTATTCCAGACAAGTCAACATTAAATTCTTGAATAGGATCACCTTTCTTCACAACACCGCTTTTCCAAAGCTCTTTACGATCTCCTATAATCTTGAACTGAAATTTTCCCGCATAAAGATTATTATCATCAGCTCCTGCCAACCCGGATATGGATAATGCTTTACCATCCAAATCGAAAAGCATACGTCCGATTGAATGTGCGCCGATACCCCGTTCGTAAACCACTCCGTTTACGGTTAGAGGAGTCCATACTACAGATTTATTAATTTGAGGGGTTCCCCAGTCTTGCACATAACACGAGCTAGAGCCTAGTTCATCTATCCATACTTCTTTTATGGGAGCATTGTTACAAGATTGTATACTCAGAAAAACTGCCATTATTGCAGCCAAAAGTGTGAAGTTCCTTTTTTTTCTCATTTTTATGTTTTTCTAATATTATAAGTTATTCATAGATGTAGGCAGTATCTTTTTTTGCCTGAAAACATCAGAGGCGATGACGATCTCATCACCGCCTCTGAGCAAACCAAATTTATCTACCTGCAATAAACTTTAACCACAACTAAAAATCTTCAATAATTTGTAGTTAATCACCTTTTTTGCATACCCGTATGTTATCAAAAGCAAAGTTACGCGCTATACTTTGATCTATTTCAATTCTCATATTGAAGGAATGGTAGTACATATTTTCCGGATAAGTTCCTGAATAGTTTCGTTTGAAAGGTAACGTTATCGTCTCCCAGCGGTTGAAATTCTGGAATACAAAATCAGAAGGAGTCCATTCCATTGGAGCCGCATCCCAGAAAAGGTAATTGAAGAACTTAATCTTGCCATCAACAAACTGGTTGGCGGTATAGAACTCACATTTTATAACATACTGATCCGAATGATCTAACATGTCGTCTGTTAGCGGCGTATTTCCTATCTCTATTATATACCACCAGCTACTCCAAGCCGACTTCTCATTTATATGTAAGTAATTACCACTCAATCGGTTTTTATCTTTCGGATCGGTAACTACATTAGTCATACTGCTTGGCACACGATTATCAAAGTCTACAATCATACATTCGTTATCATAGTATCGTCCCGGACAAGTAGACTCTATCTCATATTTTAAAGACTTCACCTTTACTTTGATATTTTTATCCACATCAAGGGGAACTCGTGCAGTCAGATAGTTATTCGCCGATTTGATCACATTGGATGTTTTACCGTTGAAATCAACAACAGCACTTACTGAGTCAATTTCATAAAGATTAAAGAAGTCCCCATAAATCATAATTGTATCACCCGGCTGTGTATATTCATTAAACATACGAACAAGCTTAAGATCGGGTGCAATAGTTTTTAGAGGATAATCTTGGCGACCCAATTTATTATAAATATAAACTTTATCTGTAGGCTCAAGAGATAGTTTAACCGGAACCTGCATATACAATACATCCTTCTCTGTATATACTTCTACCATGTCAACTTTAGATTCATTCACGTAAATAGAATCTATATTATGAATGTCCAATCCCGTTCCATGAATAGCGATAAAATCTCCTAGTTTGGCTTCGGTAATGGGGGTGTTCAGATCATTTATTGTTGTTATGCCTGATATTTGAATGGCAGTAGCATTATTTTCATCTTCCGAACATGCTGTAAAGAACAATCCGAGAAGTAAAGCTGCACTCAAGCATAAGCTTTTGATATTAAATATTTTTTTCATTGATCAACTTATTAATAATTAATAAATCAGAATTACCATCCAGGATTATTCCTGTCGATATAAGGATTGGTATTCACAACATCCAAAGGAAGTGGCAATAGAAGATGCTTCTCTTCACGACGTTTAATAACATCATTTTCGTCTGTTACACCAATAGCATTCATCACTTGCAAATAGATACCCCATCTCAATAAGTCGAATCGACGAATACCTTCAGCAGCAAACTCTTTGGATCGTTCTTCCAAGATGTAGGAACGGAAAGATTCTTTTGTAAATGGAACTTTTGCATTACGGGCTGCAGCGGTTGTACTATTGTTCCTTGCATTGAGCAATCCTACTTTTTCAAAAGCATCAGCAGTAGGTCCATTCAATTCATTATCAGCTTCAGCATATATCAACAATGTTTCAGGATAACGCATGTAAGGCCAATTCCAATCGGAGCGTGTACCATCGAGAGGAGTAGTAATTGCGGCAAACTTCAAAAGTTTAGATCCATAAGTTACAGCAGAATTAGCGACAACATCACTAGGATCATAGCCTCTTTCTCCTTTGCGCACATATACACTATCACGTTCAGGATAAAACTGATAAGTCATTTTGCCGGTCTGTTTATTATAAGTGGTAGGAATGCGGTGCATTACACCCCAAGTGATACGCTCATCGTCCCAATCATCAAATAATTGCAACCAGTGGTCTCGCTGAATATAGTAACCACTTGACCATTCACCATTATATTCAGGTTTAGGATAACCCAAATAGTCAGATGTTACATAGTTATAGAATAATGTTCCGTCTGAAGATACAGTCTGTAAACAGAATTGGAATTCTGGTCCATTTTTATATCCTGCACTCCATAGTGTTTCTTGATTTGGAGCCAGACTAAATTCTTTTTCAGCAATAACCTCTCCGGCTTTTTCCTTAGCCAAGCGATAATATTCCTGAGAATCGAACTCTTCATAACCAGCGACCAAATTCTTTTGATGTGTAATAGGAACAGGCATTAAGCGAGATGTTGTTCCATCAGGATTGGTTTTCTTTCCGGGACCACCTTTCACTGTTATCTGACCACTCTTCATAGAAGCAGAAGCAATAGTAGCATATACCTTAGCCAATAAAGCCTTAGCGCTACCCCGGCAAACATGCCCTTGTTTGTATTCGGAGTCTGTACGTGGCATCAAAAGCTGTTCGGCTTCCAATAGTGTTTCTATAATATGCTCATATACTTCTTTTACCGATGAGCGAGGCAGCTCTATAGCATTACCTTCTGATATCGATATTTTATACAACGGAATTGGTCCATAAAACTGTACCAGATTGAATTGTGCCCATGCTTTAAGGAAACGAAGTTCGCCCATAGCATTTTTGCGCGTTTTCTCGGGTACGGAAGTCATTTTGCTAACCAAAGAGTAATGGTAGTTAGCTCTATGGATAGTCTGAGAATAATATTTATAGAAATTATTATTTGATCCCTCATCATAGAAGTTTCCGGCTCCGATAGAACCAAAAGCCCATGTAGGTCCTGATTGGTAATCAGTATCAAAATTCACAATGTTATGATAGTTTCCCCACTCGAAAGGAAAATGTAGAGTATTATATGCTCCAGCAACTAATTCTTCATATTTTCCCGCAGCAACCAGTTTATCGTTAGAAGAGAATGTATACACTTCTTCATCCAAATCGCAAGAGGTCATCAGAAACAAACTTGTCACACAGATGCCCAATATTTTAGTAAGTTTCATATTCATGATTTTTTTAATTTAAAAAGCTAATTGAACACCCAAATTAAATGTACGGGCACTTGGATATGAAGACATATCTACACCCCTGCGTGTAGGATCACTACCAAATGCATTTACATCCGGATCATACCAGTCATATCCCGAAATAGTAAACAGATTGGATACACTAGCCACTACATTGAGAGATTCTATATATTTTACAGGAGATGGCCATCTGTAACCTAAACTAATATTCTTACAGCGGAGGTATGAACCATCTACAACATAACGGTCTGAGGCTTTCATAGAGCGAGTATATGTTCCGTCAGCCCGAGGCCATAGCGCATTATCTCTATTATCTGGAGTCCAACGGTTGTCCCAAACAAATTTCGGCATGTTACCTGAACCTGCCACATCAAAGCTTCTCAGGTTAGTATTCAGAATATCATTTCCCTGTGTTCCTTGCAGTAAGAAACTGAAAGTCCAATTCTTATAAGTCAATGTACTTGTCAATCCGTATTGGAAATCAGGATTCGTATTTCCGATAATCGTTTTATCGCGTTCGTCAATCATCGGATCATCATCCATATTCTTATACTTAATCTGTCCTACCATACTCTTTATCTTAGAGTCTGATTGTGTTTTATAATAAGGATCGGCACGAACTTCTGCTTCGTTGTTATAAAATCCATCTTCAACATAACCGTAGATAATACCAATAGGCTGACCGTTTCTTCTCAGGAACATACTTTCCATGCCCCATACTACATCTGAGAACTGATCGGCATTTAATCCTCCAATTACATTCTTATTAAATGAGATATTAGCATCCAAAGTCCACATCCAATCGGATGTTTTCACAGGCATAAAGTTTCCACTAAGCTCGAGTCCTTTGTTTACCACGTTACCATAGTTACATGCTAATTCACTAAATCCAGAACTAGCATCTATATATCTGTATTGAAGCAAATCGGTAGTTTTCTTATAGTAATAATCTGCTGTTAGATTAACCCGGCTGTTAAAGAAAGATACATCTAGTCCCAAGTCATATTGATTTGTAGTTTCCCATTTGAGATCTACAGCAGCAGGTCCTCCCCAACGGTCTTCTGCCATACCCGATGTTTGGGTACCATCAAAAGGATAGTTCTGGATAGTAAAGCGAGAACGTGTGGCGTATGCACTGATCCCCTGATTACCTGTTTGTCCTGCACTTAAACGAAGCTTTAGATTATCAAAGAAATTTAGATTCTTAATAAATGCTTCTTCTCCCAAACGCCAAGCAATAGCTCCGGAATAGAAGTTAGACCAACGGTTTTGTAGAGCAAAACGGCTCGATCCATCACGACGGTATGATGCTGTAAACAAATATTTATCTCTCAGGTTATAATTACCACGAACCAAATAAGACATCAATTGAGATTTCCATCTGCCACTGCTTATTTCACGGTCTTTAATACCTGCATTGATATTATTATCTTCGGTATCATCCGTTGGATAATTTTTACTACTCATCGATTTACTTTTACCCATCGATTTTTCATAAGTCATACCCACCACAGCATTAACAGCATGTATGCCAAATGTCTTATTGAATGTTAGCAAAGACTCGGTTGTAAGACCTTCATAAGCACTATCATCTTTTCGTCCATAACCATTTGTTGGAGCTTGGCCAGATCCTGTCCATCTGTTATAATACTGATTACGTTCATAAGAGTTGTAACCATAGCCTACATTCTGACGGAATTTCAACCAATCAGCAAAAGTTACTTCTGCAAAGCCTGATGTATATACAGATAAAGATGTCAGAATGTTTTTTTCTGTGTGAGCTGTTAGGTAAGGATTAGCCAAACCGCTTGAAAAATCTTCTGAGAAACCAGAGTCAGCTTCGGGGTCAAAAACGGGACGAGTAGGATTAAATCCAATAGCGGATTCAATTACTCCATAATTTTCACTGTTGGTACGAGCCAAACGGTTGTCTGATTTAGAAAAAGTTATATTATTACCAATCTCGATCCAGTTATTTACTTTGCGTGTATTATTGGCACGTACATTGTAACGTTTGTAATAAGAGTTTACAATGATCCCTTGTTGATCCAGCATCCCCCCTGAATACATAAAAGAACCATTTTTATCACCACCTGAAACACTTAAATTATACTCCTGACTAGTGGCTGTGTGAAATATTTGATCTTGCCAATTTGTACCATAAAACAATTTTCCATCCTGATTTCGATCATATCCATTCCTAAAATCATCAGGACTTGGTAGATACTCTCTCTTTATTACAATTTCTTGACCTGTAATCGGGTCTTTGCCTTTGGTTTCTGACCAACGCCCTGGAATTGGATAAGGAAGATTAGCTGCATCAACATAGCTTTTGCCATCATACAGATAGCCATTGATAACCAACTCATTTCTGTATTCGGCATATTCGGCAGCACTTAGTACCGGAATTTTTTTAACGGCAGACGCTACATTAAAATTAGAGCTGAATACTACTTTTGTTTTTCCACCCGAACCGGACTTAGTAGTAATGATAACAACACCATTTGCAGCACGAGATCCGTAAATAGCGGTCGCTGATGCATCTTTCAATACCTCGATAGATTCAATATCATGAGGACTGATCATACTTAGCGGGTTATTTTTTTGTTTTGTTCCATAATCGGTTTCAGGAGCTTCGCCTGTAGTAAAAGGTATACCATCTACAATATAGAGAGGTTCGGTACTTGTAGTAAATGAGTTAGCTCCACGAATCTGGATACTAATCCCTGAGCCGGGAGCTCCATCGGCTTGCGATACAGAAACTCCGGCCATTTTACCTTGCAAACCCTGATTGATACTCACTGGATTTGTTCTAAGTAGTTCATCGCTTTTCAATGAAGAAACGGATCCGGTAAGGTCTCTTTTCTTTACTGCACCATAACCGATAACCACAGTTTCTTCGAGCATTTGGCTATCTTCTGTCAATACAACATTAATGGTATTTTTACCTTTTATAGCTACTTCTTGCGTTTGATAGCCTATAAAGGAGAAGATAAGCGTTCCATTCTTGGGAGCATCAATCGAGTAATGTCCATCAATCTCTGTGATTGTCCCCACATTTGCATTTTTTACACGGACCGTAGCACCAATAACAGGACTCCCTGATTCATCAGTAACCACACCTGTAATTTTTACTGATTGAAGAGCTTCTAATGTAGTAGCCTCCAAACTGTCCGGAACAAATATCAGTGCTATAATAAGCACCCATATGATTCCAGATATAGAACCGAATAGTCTTTTCATAGATTTAATTTTATAAAATGAGGTTTTTCACTGTATTAAAAGAATTCTCATAAAGTCTCGAATTTACCTTATAGATTACTAGTAAATTTTACACTATTAGCCTGATTCTATTTAATAGTTTAATAGTTCAATGATTTTTCGTTTAGTGTTTGTACGGGTGGCTTCTTCCCCATACAGTGGTTTTTTCTGAGACATTCATACTTTATCTGATTTTCGGATTAATAAATAATTCATCAACATATACTTTCTGAGGGGCGTCGAAAGCGACTTTGATGTATCGTGCATTTTCATTCAATTCGTCGAATAGTACTCCATCAATCCATGCATCATGCTTGTTGTTTGGGAAGTATGGTGCATCTTTAATAGATGCGAGTTCATATTTTACTCCATCATTGGATGTGAAGACGTAAACTTTATATGGTGTTCCTATTTCCTCCTGATTGTAGTTGAGGCTGCGCATCAAAACCTTTTCAACCTTAGTTTTGTTCTGCAAATCAACGACTATTTCGTGATGTCCTTTTTCAAATTTTACCCAACGGCTATCTAAACTATTCTCTTCTGCAACTTGTCCGTCAAAGAGATTTTTCAATCTTGTATCATTTATCATTTGAGGAGCGGCTGAATTTTCCAACTTCTCTTGCAAAGTGGCTTCAAATAGCTTCCAATATGTATTACCGTTTTTCCATGCCATATAATTATTATATAGTTCGTTAGACCAAACAGGCTGACCTAACTGAAACGGTGATTTTGGGTCTTCGATAATACCTCCAAACATGAATGAAATAATCTTATCGACATGGGCGGAAGATGCTGCAACTTGCTGCGACAGTAAACGGGAATAAGCTGCGGGAATCAAGGCTGAATTACGGTCATTGGTTTTTTCCTCCCATGTAAAAGTTTCACAATTAGCCCAAAGTTCTATATTCAATCTATTGTGAATATCACGCATTCTTTGCCAGTTCTTTTTCAATCGAGGAAGTGTAAACTTGTCTCGTACGCAACCCACTTCATCCTGATAGGCAATGATATCCACTTTGAGTTTTGCCAATTGCTTCTCATAATCGGGATTATCGAATTCGGATAGTCCTATTCCATAGGGAGAAATCAATGTTTTCTTTCCGGGTGTCAATGCGTTTGCTTTTTCTGTCAATGTATTCACAGACTGTACAGCATGTTCGGCAAATATCGGACACAAGCAATCTTCTACAGGCAAATACCAACCGTAAAAAGCTTTATGATTTTTGTATAGAGTTGCCAGTTCTTCCATTATCTGAAGCTGACGTTTTTTAATCTCTGGGTCAAGCAAATTGTCATCCTGATCTTTTGCCCATCCTGTGCTCATAAATACTTTCATGTTATGCTTTGCAGCTTCATCAAGAATCGCCTCTACGGGACTCTTTACGTTCTTATCGTATAACCAGGGCATCAGTTTCGATGGATAATAAGCTTTACCTTCATTGGCTACCTCCATAAAGACTAAATACTCGATACCCATAGCCGACAATTCTCGTACTTTAGCTTCCCATAACTTAGGGCTGGTATTATCAAAATTTTGAGGATTTGTATATTTGTTCCTAACATCCTTATATGCTAAATTTATCCACGTACCGGTAATAGGTTGTACACCTAGAGCCGCTTTATTATTTTTCTCACTTTTTTGTTTATTGGGCACACCATTATCTGCATGTAATGTGTTACCCGGCAGTATCGCAAGTATTGCCAGTAATGCAATTACAACTTTACAAAAATTTTGCCTCATAATAGTTTATATTATATTAATAAAAAGTTTAGTTACTTCCAGATAAAATTATCAGCACCAAACCGGAAATAAAAAGAATCAACATCACTGAGAGTAATAGGTTGATAGACTTTGGTGCTCCTTTAAATTCCTTCCACACAAATAGTCCCCACAAGGCAGCGACCATTGTTGCTCCTTGTCCCAGTGCGTAAGATATGGCTGGTCCCGCTTTTCCTGCAGCAATATAACTGCACGCAGTACCCAAAGCCCAAATACCTCCGCCAAGAAGACCTATCAGATGGGTTTTCATATTGCCTTTGAAGTATTGGCTAAATGATATAGGCTCGCCAACAAATGGCTTTTTCATTACAAGGGTATTGAATAGGAAATTGCTGACAAATATTCCTATTGCAAACACAAACAGAGCTGAGTAAGGAGTGAGCATACCACTGGTTGGAGCCTCCAAATTTTCAAGATCCATAGACGCTGCAACAAAACGGTAGAAGAACGACATCAGTATACCGGCGCAGATAGCAATCACGATTCCTTTTTTTCGAACGCCCTGATCTGATGAAGCCTTGGCAACCTTACTCGATGCAAATCCATTAAAGATGATAGCCAAAACGATCAGAAATACTCCTAAAAATAAAACAACAGGATCTCCCTTTGGTGTACTGAAATAATTGACAAATACCCCTAATACCAAAGCCAAGCCTACGCCTACCGGAAATGCAACAGACATACCGGCGAGCGATACAGACGATGACAACAGTATATTAGAAGCATTGAATATAACACCCCCAAGCAATGCACTCCAGAGATAGTTGGGGCTGGCCTGAAGCAGATCTTCTACAAATCCTCTTCCATTTTCACCGAAACTACCTAATGTCAGTCCCCATACCAAAGAGAATAGAAGTATACCGACAACATAATCCCAATAAAACAGCTCGTAACGCCATGTTTTAGCCGCAAGTTTTTGTGTATTACCCCAAGAACCCCAACAAAACATTGTCACCCAACATAAGGCTACAGCTAATCCATAATTTTCAACAATATACATAACTGCTTATTTATAGGTTAATTGATTCGATTGATCTGAATAGATAACAGCCTCTCCGAAATAGACCTGTGCATCATTGCGTGGATTAAGCCACTTGTAGCTTACATTATGTGCACTCTTTGGTAATTGATATCTGTGAAATAGATCTACTCTGCGGTTATCTATAGAAGTCGCTTTTGCGACCGGAAGATTTGCTGTTTCAATCAGATTTCCATCTATATACATTTCCACTTTGGCCACATACGATTCGTCTGTGCATTTTACATAACCTTTTTGGACAAAACCGATCCCGTTAAAAGTAAAATCAAGCCTATCTTTTAATGTTGCGTTAATTTCCATTTTTTCAACAGGGTAATGACCTTCGAAAGATTTTTCATATTTTACAGCGACAGGTTTCTGAGTTTTAATCGTGATTTGATTATTTTCTACTTTACCACCTTCTTTTTCGATTACCTGCAAAGCGTGTTTTAAACCTAAGTCATACAATTTGTTCAATGAGACATCGGTATATGCAAACGGTCTGTCTTCAACCTCATATAGGCTTTCTTTCCAAGATTCAGGAATATTGGAATATCCCAAGATTGTACCTAAAATTCCTGCTGCCGTTGCTGCATTACAGTCTGAGTCTTGCCCACACCGAGCTGCGATATCCATAGTAGAAAAGAAATCTCTCTTACCATACAACAAACCGATTAAGACATAAGCACTGTTGATTTTTGCATCAATATTGAAGGGCAAGAATACTCCATCGGGACAACCGACTTCCGAAGACCATTTTTTTTGGCATTCAAACCATGTTTGTTTCCAATCGTTCGGATATTGTTTGTGCCAGTTTATAATGTCTTTCATACAGAGATAAAAGTCGCTCTTTTCGGGAATCGTTTTTAAAGCCTCAGTCACAATAAACTCCACATCGTCTGAAACAAAAGACATAGAATACAAAGCCCCGGTATATACTCCTCCATACCATCCATCTCCGTAAGTAAAAATATGTCCAACCTTATCAGATATCTCTGATGCCGCATTGGGCATTCCGGGAGTCATCAAGCCGGCAAAATCTGCTTCAATTTGATAATCAATATCATCTGCATGTGGGTTGTTCAACCAATGTCCCGACAGTGGAGGCATAATACCTTGTTTGATATTATATCGGGCCACCTGATTGGCATGCCAAAGAGGGAACTCTGTATTGGCAAAACTAACAGCAAATGAATCGGCAGGTGCTTGTAAACCTAAACGTTCAAATACATTAACGAAAATAATATCTACATATAAGTCATCATAGAGTCCCGGAAAAGTATCAAAATAATGCTTTACCCTGTCCTTTGACCATTTTATCGGAGTATAATCCTGAATTATAGTGCCGTTGTGGATAAATTCCACAGGCCCTCCGTACGTGCAACCAATCGTTTTAGCTGCCCAACCTCCTTTTATTTTGTCAGCCAGCACCTCTTTGGTCATAGATACCTCCGATGGCACTGATGTCTGAGTAACAGCAGAGCTACACGCTGTTGCCAACCCAATAACAAAATAAATGCAGATGAAAAGAATTGTGTTTTTCATAATTTCAATCTTCTTTGTTTAAGAAATTAATATTTAATTATTTTGCTTTATTTTTTCAGATTCGTCTTCCATAATATTGTAAGTCGAAACTTCGTATACATTGTTTACATTCCCCTCCTTATCTATGAAAGACAAAGGAGTTCGGGTTTGATATATCTGAAGTTTCTTTATCAACACACCATCTCTATAAATATTAAACCCGTCTATAGACTTAAATTCTGTTGGAATCCATTTGATTTCAATCCCGTTCGACACTTTCTGAACGCTCACATTAGATACACTTTGAGGTTTATTTATTTTAGGCAATTTACCGTCTTTGCAATATTGCAAATATGCCTGATGGTATTCCGGGTTTACTACATAAGGACTATTATAGTGACTGTATGCAAAGCAGATAATATTGCTTACATATCCATTTACAATATCTAGTTGCTTCTTTACACGTGTTAATGGCGCACTTGTCCAATAACGCTGATCGAACGTTTCTATATTTCCCCAAAACTTCAAACCCGGTTTGCTATTGACTGCTTCCCTCAAGTTTTGGAACCATTCTGATAAATTATCAAGATTGAGGCCACCTGCTCCAACACAGTCTTGAGGGGAGAAAATATCTCCGATTCGAAAATGCGTTTGTTCGAATACATTTTTCCACATTTTCGAATATTCCTTAGCATCTCCGCCTACCTTATGATTCATAAAGGGAGATAGCATAAAAGGCATATCAGGAGTAATTTTAGTAAGGTAATCTAAGTTTGTATTTAATGCTTGTGCCAAAATAGCTTGACGCTCTGATGTCATACAATTTAAATTATCAACCTCCCAAACCCAATACCAACCGTACATGGCATCGTTATATTTTTCTTTATATAAGGCAACCAATTCTTCAGCCACTTTATTTCCTATCTCCATCTGTCCAATCAACCAACTCGCATCATAATCTACTTTCCACCATCTGTCATTAAAGTTCAACCCTACAAACACTCGTATTCCATTTTTTTGAGCACTACGAAGGCAATTCTCTAATGTTTTATTTTGGTTTTTTTTCGCTGTTAGAGTAGAAGGATAAGTGGAAGAAACCTTACCTTGTTCATTCGTAAGAAGTGCGGGCGCATAAATAAGATATTTCATTCCGCCTTCTTTAAGCATCTGCATCTCCTTGTCCCAACGGCTATCATCCCAATTGAGAACAAGCGATTCTTGTATAAAAGAACCATTAAAATGAGGAATACCAGAACCTTCATTCTTTTGCTCGAATGTATAGTGGGTGTAAGTACCTTTAAGGTCTCTTATGTAAGAGTCGTATCTGGCTTCGTTTTCAAACAGATTAATAACACGCACTCCTCTACTAAGGGTTTCGGTGTAAGCCGCAGGATAACCTGTTTTACGTCCAAAAGCTAATGCTATATTTCCATTTAAGTCAACCATATAATCATTGTTATGGTCGTGTCCTACAAAGACTCCAATCACATCTTTCTTTTCGATAAAAGAGGAAAACAACCCGGAGTTTACATTTGATGCGGCTACACCTTCTTGCTTTTCACCAAATTCGCGATATGACCATCTTGCAGTTTCATGCTCTGTCAATGGTATATGAAAAAAGGCTAGCGAAGGAAGCTTGTGATTATTACGTTTCGTAAACTCATCGCTTGTTTTTCGATACCAATCTATCTGATCGTGCTTAATCCAATCATAGTATCCGAACGACCTATCACTTGATAAGTTATGAGAGTCTAACAGGTAGAGTACCCATTTTTCAGACCGTCCGTCAGAAGACACAATAGGAAGCGCACAGTTACCGGAGCCTGAAAGCTTTCCCCCTTCTGCATCATAAGTCAGGTTGTAAGGAACAGTGCGTAGGTAATTGAGAATTTCAGATTTAGTCATATCTGTTTCATCATCATGATTTCCGAAGGTTACGGCAAAAAAGGTCTTCTCTTTAGTAAAGAGATCTGCTAACTTCGACCAAGCCTTTAATGCACTTGAAGATACAACAATGTCCCCGGTGAGAATAACAAGATCCGGATGCTCTAAGCGGATAACTTCACGAATCAAATTACAAGTACTGTCATTTTTCTGTTTATAAGATTCACTTTCTACCCAGTGTAGATCTGTTAGTTGTACAATTTTAAACTTACCGTTGTTAAATTTTAAATTTGTAACCTGTCCGAAACCTGAAAAGCATATTAGCCAGCTAAATATAAAAAGTATATATTTTTTCATTTTTTTCTGTCTGTTCTAAAAGGAGCCAAAGGCAACCCGTTAATATCAAATAAATTAGGGATAGCATCATTCGTAAAGCAGTAGCGCACAGCTATGGGTTCTTTTGTTTTAGAAGAGGATACACTTATCTCGCCATTCTTATCTATCTTCGCATCAGCAGGATATATATTTCCTTCTTTATCCACAACTTCGAAATTCTGTATAACTTTATCTTTACAAGTAAGTTTTCCGATGGCAGTTGTGGTCACAATAATCTTATTTTTTTCTATACGTATCGAGTCTAGTTGAGGTGAATAAGGTTGTATGTCTTTTTTATGATAAGTTTGATGCAGCACCATATTAGCCAAACGCACACCCACCTGTTTTTTCAAACTCGGATGTATATCTGATATATCATTTACGAGATCACTAACAACAATCATTCCCGTATTTTTTAGTGTAGCTGCAACATCGGATTGTTGCTCCCGCAGATAAGCCGCATTCTTGTCTGCATAACCATTCCATGGAGCTATTTGCACAAAATAGAATGGAAGGTAACGATGAAATTCGTTTCGCCAGCCTCTTATCATACCATCAAGCAAAGTACCGTAGCTTGCAGCACGTTCGTTATTTCCTTCACCTTGATACCAGATGACTCCGGCAATGGTATAATTTTTAACCGGATTAATCATTGCATTATAAATAGAAGAATTTGCCGTAGGAGTCCAACTCTCAGGATGTTGCTTTGGTGATAGAGCGTATAACTCTTTCTCATGGTTGAAACTGGATTGATCGATCCATGGCTCTATTGAAGTGCCCCCCCAGTATGAGCCGATGAGTCCTATCGGAATATTTAGATGTTCGTTAAGGTGTTGTCCAAAAAAGAAAGCAACCGCACTAAAGTCTTTATAGGTATCAGGGGAGCAAACGACCCATTTTCCTTCAATCCGTTCAACCGGATATTTGGATGTTGCTTTAGATACTTTAAAAAAACGCAGATTTTTATTTTCTATCGCTTTTGTAATATCTCCCGCATCTAATACAGGATAACTCATCAAGTACTCCATATTAGACTGCCCGGAGCATAGCCAAGTTTCACCCATTAAGATATCATTAATCTCCCTCTCCAATTTGTTTTCCCAACCATAGAAACGAATACTATGTGGGCCTGTGAGGTCCGGAGTCTGTATATAAACTTCCCATGCACAATATTCGTTCGACTTTACATGTATAGTGTCTTGTGGTGCCCAGCTACATACAATTTTCAAATCCCATGCACCAGGACACCATCCCCAGAGTTTTACCTCCGAGTTGCGTTGCATTACAGCATGATCACTAATGATAGAGGGCAATATAAATTCGGGGGTTTGTCCCCAAAGAATAGTGAAAAACTGAATTGAGACTATAATTGCAAATATTCGTTTCATATATTTCACCGTTTGAAGTTTTGTTTTTTATACCAGCTCATATACTGGTTATACAATCTTACTGTTTCGTCGCGCAAACCGGCATGAGCCAGAGAGCCCGGTTTGTTCATTATACCCAGATACTGATAAACCAGAATTTTCTCTACAAAAGGAGAAATTGCCTCCATTTGATGAATAATCCGGGTTTCGAAATCGGCAGCAATTAAACTTCCATGGGTTGTTTGCTCAAAGTAAAAGAGTTCCATGTCTGCCCATATTTTTGAGCGTCCTGCTTTTTGATGAGCTTTACTCAAATTTTCAAAGAAACGTGCAGAGTCACTTAACTTTGTAGCACCTACCCCTACACCATCCTGATAGGCTACTATTTCTATATTAAGGTCTTCCAGTTGCTTAACAAAGGTGTCGTCACATTTCTGAGCTTTAATATTATAAGGAGCAATTAGATTAACACAATTGGCATTCATCGATTTTGCAATCTGGGCACATTCATTCACATAAGGAATAACATATTCTCCGAAATATGGCTCCAACCAAGACTCGTTAGGGAAATACCAGCCATAGAAACTCTTATGGTGACCATATTTAGCAAATATTTCCTCCATGCATTTTGCTCGTTTTTTACCCAGTTCTTTATCTGTCATCATCTTGACCGCATCAAGATCTATAGACCAGAAATCGTTGCTGACAAAAAACTTGATGCCAAACTCATCAGCTGCCGCCAAAACGGTTTCGATAGGATCATCACAGCCCATTTTAAATTTGGGAGCTAACTCGCTATCATAAAAAGCTAATCCATGAGCAGCAACATTCATCATAACGAGATATTCCATGCCGGCTTCACTAATCTCTCGGATTTTTTCGCGCCACTGAGAAGCGGTAAAGTTCCTTAAATCATTATCCCAGTATACACCTTCTTTTCCTCCGGGATGCTGAAATTCGAACCAAGATCCGGCTATCGGTTTTATCTGTGATACCCCGGCAGATTCTATAGAAGTTCTTCCTAAACTTATATTAGGAAGTAGCATTCCGGCAGCTCCTGCACCTAAAGTTGTTAAGAAATTGCGTCGATCCATCGTGTTAATATCTATAGTTATACTAATTCGCTTCGGTGAGGGATAGACGACTGTGCGCCCATTCTCGTTACAGCTATTGAAGAGGCTTGCGAAGCCATCTTTACAGCTTGTTTAAGTTCCATGTTTTCTGCTATGCCTACACACAATGCTCCATTAAAAGTATCTCCGGCAGCCGTGCTATCTACAGCTTTCACTTTAAAAGAATCTACACTGTAAGAGTTGTTCCCTTCTCTTACAAAACATCCTTTTGAGCCTAAGGTTATAATTACATTTTTCACCCCCTTCTTGCTTAGTTTTTCTGCAGCCAGAGCAATATCCGAATCATTATTAATTTTTATACCTGTAAGCATTTCTGCTTCGATTCGATTGGGTGTAATCATATATAAGTAATTATATAAAGACTCGGGTAAGTGCTGAGCCGGAGCAGGATTAAGTATGACTTTCATCCCTTTTTCAAAAGCTTTTTTTGCTGCATACTCTACTGTGGCTATAGGACTTTCTAATTGCATAAGAAGAATACCTCCTTCACTCATTTCACCTTCGATCTTGTCGATATCTGATTCGTCTAATAGTAAGTTGGCTCCGGAAGCAACAACAATCGTGTTTTCGGCTTTTTCGTCCACATTTATTAAGGCAACACCCGAAGGATGCATCTTATCTCGAGTAATATATTCTGTACAAATTCCTTCTTTTGCTAAGACCTCTATCGTTTGATCTCCAAAAAGGTCATTACCCAATCGGGCTACGAATATAAGATTACCTCCCATCCTTTTTACAGCAACAGCTTGATTAGCCCCCTTGCCTCCTTGAGTCATTAGGAAATTTCCGCCGAGTACGGTCTCCCCTGGGCCGGGAAGATGGGAGGATTTTACTACCATGTCTGTGTTAGAACTGCCAACGACTATTATCTTTTTCATTATGCTACTAATGTTTATTTTTGATTCAGAATACTTTCTAAAACGGTCCAACATTGGTACAAGCCGCGCGGAACATGAAAACATCCTTTCCATTTTCCGCCCTTCAGAGGAAGCAATACTTCTCCTTGTCTGTTCAGGTATCCAAACCATTCGGGATGTTCCTGATCTTTAAAGTGCTCCCATGTATAGCTATGTACTTTTTCAAACCATTCGAGACATTTAATGTCACCTGTCAGCTGATATCCTTTAAGTAAAGAGATAAGAGATTCGATATGTACCCACCAGAGTTTCTGATCCCATTCTAATTGCTGAGGCGGATAACCCAAACGATCCATATAATAAAAAACACCTCCATATTTTTTATCCCAACCATATTCGAGCATTGTTAGTGTTGTATTCTTCGCTTTCTCTATTAGTTCGGGTCTATTCAAACGCTTACCCAAATCCATTATAAACCACATAGCCTCTATAGCATGTCCCGGATTCATCAATCTTCCTTCGAAGGAATCGGACAATTCCCCGTTATCGAATACGTTCTCTACAATGATTCCACCGAGTTCAGGACGATAGAACACATCCATCACTTCGTGGATACAACTATCTATCACTTTATTGAGATATTCTTCGGTGAGTAGATGCTCGATCTCCAAAGCCAGATTACACAGAATCATTGGTAACGCAAAGTTTTTGAGGTTGCGAGTTCCGGGATAAAGCTTATTCCATTTGCCTTTCGGATTATCTACTTTGGAAAGAATTACCTCAAATGTTTTGCGGGCTATATCTGCATATTCTTCATTGCCTGTAGCAAGGTTGAGCTGACCAAAAGCCATTGTGGCAAAGGTATACGAGAATATATTATAAGGTTCAACCAAAGGGTTGCCTTCACGATCGAGAGAAAAATACCAATTGAAATTTCCGTCATGACCATATTTTTTAAGAAATTCGCCCCCTTGAATAGCACATTCCAACCACTCTTCGCGTTTTTCCACTTTGTTGTAAAGCATTGAGAACATCCAAACTTCACGGCCTTGCAACCAGATAAATTTGTCTGTATCAAAAACATTACCTTCGCGGTCAAGACATGTAAAATATCCACCAAACTCTTTGTCTTGAGAGTGTTTTATCCAAAAGGGAAGAACATTTTCTAACAACTCTTCTTTATAAAGATCTGCTAATTTCTTAAAATTCATAATTTTATACATATTTATATCTTCAACATCAATGTTATAGGCAACTAGTTTATTTGAGCTTTTCATATTTTAGCTGTTATAATTAGATTTATTTGTTAGTGCTTGTCAGTAGAAACTTTTTGTTTATATATATTTCCAAAACGGTCTGTTACTTTTATCTCAATGATTGCATTCTTATCTATAGGTGTTGCCCTAAACAAATGGTCCGTTTTGATCGGTGTTATCCAATCATATTCTACGCGTTCTCTATCCGAGCAAATAATTTTAGCTTCAGGGTCATATCCTTCGAAGTGATTCATTGTTCCCATATATTTGCCATTCTCGTACCACTCTACCTTCCATAACTCATCCCAGTTCCAAACATTTGCAATAATATCTTCAGGATAATCTTCAGAAGAAGCAATTGGATATCCTTTAAACTGATATGCATCAGGGTATCCCATACTTTTATATTTCCATGTAACTCTATTTCCTTCTACTTCATAAACGCCACAACCGCTAGGGGTACCGTCTGTACATATATCTGCTTTCCAGAAAGTCCCGCATACAGCAGCTGTGTTATGTTCCATTAGCCTGCTATTGAATACAATATTGCCATTATAGTGAGTATGCCCTGAGAATATATGAGCATCATAACCTTCTAAGAGATCATAAAGGCTGGAAGCATTACTGGTTTCATCGGGCAATAAAGCATTGAATTTTATATCTTTTGTTGAGCTGGAAGGAATATGCATAGCCACGAATACAAGATGATCTTTGGGAACATAGGATAAGTCTCTTTCTATCCATTGCAAGGTGCGTTCATCTATATATCCTATATAACGGTAATGCCTGTTAATGTAAAAACAGTTGTTGAGAACGATGTAATGTGCCTTTCCTCTATTGAATGAATAATATATCGGGCCAAAGAAATTTTCAAAAGTTTTGTATGAGTGCTCATGAGAGCGTACACCATATTCCATATCATGGTTACCAAGACTCCTATAAAATGGAAGCCCTAAAGCATCCGAAGCCTGAATATATGAAGGGTATAATGATGGTGTATTACCTACTATATCTCCACAGTCTAAAACAAAAACGTCACTGCCTTTCTTTTTCTGATCAATATATTGATGAAGATCTTTTAAGTATCTTACATATCCTTCTATATCCTTTTCTTTAGATACCTGAACATCTGCCTGAACGATGAAAGTATGCTTATTATCGTCCAGAGAATTCTTTATCAAATCAAAATCATACGCTTTATCTGAACTTTCTATATTTTGAAAAAAGCAAGGGATGCTTCCTTTCGCTTGTGGCAGATAGCCGGATGGAGTTGATATATATACAAACTTAGCATTGGCGTTTTGCGGTAAGGAATAATTGCCTTCCATATCAGTCAGTGCAAAATCATAGCCATTAGAGACAACTACATTCGCAAGCTTTTCTCCCTGACATTTTATTTGCCCCCTTATTATATCTTGCGATTGCAAGGACATATTAAACCCCAGCAAATATAAAATACCGATAAATGATTGTTTGAGTAGAAATTTCATCATGTTCCTTTTTAAATACTTTCTTCAATACCTATTTATAAAATATTAATTTCAATATCTATAGAAGCTTATCTTTTTACTATATCCGAGTGTATGTTTTTACTATTATATCTATATTATAATAAAAGAAGGGATTTGTTTACAATATAGACTCTTCAGTTAACCATATTTTATTAATACAACGAGACAAATATACATATATTTATTAAATACACAATATATAATTAAATATTTTATTATTAAGTTTATTTTAAGATTTAGAATTTAGGAAGCAAATTACCCTTTCAGAGCTATTTTTATAGCTCCAATATTGAATTTATATATGATTAGAATTCACAAAAAATCAACCAAAGAATGAAAGACAGGACAGAAATGCAAGTCCAAACGGCTTATTTTTTTTAAAGAAAATAAATACAAAAACCGAAATGCTTTTAAAACCACATCTGTGGTTTTAAAAGCATTTCGGTTTCTTGTTACTTCACAGAGCATCTCTGCTCCGCTAAGATATAGGGTATTTCAGCTATAATATCAATTAATATATCTCAAACAACCTTGTACGCGCCAACAGACACGCCCCTACAACGCCGGCTTTATCTTTTAGCTTCGAGATACTAATTGTTGAATCTTTATTTACAAGATTTAAAGAGTATTTTCGTATTGCAGTTTTGATAGGTTGCATTATATAATCCTCCGTCATAGATACAGTTCCGCCTATTATAACCATCTCAGGATTAAACACATTAATTAATCCGGCGATTTGTTCTCCCAATTTTCGCCCTATCTCCTCTACAAGATCTATACAGAGAACATCCTCTTTGTTTACAGCAGCTATGATTTCATCCAGCGTAACATTATCTCCTTTCAATATCTTCTCCGACAGCAAAGAAGAACCCCCTTCTTGAGCCAGTTCGAATAAACGACGATGCATGGCATGCCCCGAAGCTTCTGTCTCAAGACACCCTTTTTTACCACAATGACAGATAATTTCATTGTCATATATTTTCATATGGCCAAACTCTCCGGCAAATCCGGATTTCCCTGTATATACCTTACCATCAATGATAATACCGATAGCAAGTCCCCAACTAACATTTACAAAAATGATGTTTTTCTCACTATTCACACAACCCGCAAGATATTCTCCATAAGTCATGGCTCGTGTGTCGTTATCTATGGTCACTTTATATCCGTTTAATTTTTCGGATATAATATCGGCCAAAGGCCTTTCCTCAAAATAAAATATACTATAACTATAACCGGATTCAGGATTAACACGACCGGATATATTCACATTGATATTCAATATCTTATTCTTATCAACAGTCTGCTTATCTATAAAATCAAGAATTATATTACAAAGCTTATTTAAAGCTTCCGGAGTATTTTGCATCTGATACGACACACCCATCGTTAGATCTATCATATCCCCCTTGAAGTTTATAATACCTATATTTACAGCAGATTGCTTTATATCAACCCCGATAAAATATCCCGATTCAGGATTAAGTCCATACAGATTAGGATACCTGCCACCTGCTGTTTCTAACTTCCCATAGTCGTTTATATACCCGTCATCGTACATCTCACCTATAAGCTTAGTTACAGTAGGAATACTTAAATCCAGTTCTTTTGACAGCTCAGTTATTGTAGAACTCCCATTCTGAATATAGTAGTTTATTATATTCTTCTTAATCAGAGCACTTTTTGTTCCTCTTTCAATCTCCTGAAGCAGCTGTATATTCATATCTTTTTGATAATTATGTATTTTTCTTGCAAAGAAATATCTAAGCACAAAGCAAATATACTAAAAAAAATTATTAACCATTTATTTCCCTCTCTTCCCCTTATATATTAAATGATTTTTACCTAACTATTATTAATCGTGATTTTTCAATAAAGCAAACACCTTTTCCAGACTTGTAAGCGAGAGATGTCAATCAAACAAATATAATAAACATAAAAATAAAACGCCATATATATAATTAATATTTTTATTAAATAAGATTGATATAAAAAAATATTTACTACATTTGTTTTTGAAAAGCTAAGAACACATTTCTTTCTCTATTTTAAATACCAGAAAAGGATTATTAGACGTGATGATCCTTAAAATCATCTCGAAGTACTTATATTTATTTTATAAACATCAAGTCTTCCCGAATAATAAAATACAATATATTTAACCAAATGTAATATAATGGAAGCAGATAATCGCAGAGATTTTTTAAAAAAGGTTGCACTGGGCGGGGTATCGGCCATGGCAATTCCGGCAATTACCTCGTGTAGAGGTTCAACTTCTACAGATAGTAAAATATTAGAAGCTGATACTTCTATTCAAAGTAACCTGATCGTACCCAAAGAAAACGGGATTCGAATAACAGGAACTTTTCTGGATGAAATATCCCACGATATACCTCATCAAAATTGGGGAGAGAAAGAATGGGATCTCGATTTTCGACACATGAAAAACATTGGAATCGACACCGTCATACTGATTCGTTCGGGATACCGCAAATTTATCACATATCCTTCGAAATATTTATTGAAAAAAGGATGCTACATGCCATCAGTCGATTTGATAGACATGTATTTGCGATTAGCTGACAAATACGGTATGAAATTTTATTTTGGTCTTTACGACTCGGGAGAGTATTGGGATACAGGCGACCTCTCATCCGAAATAGAACATAATAAATATGTAATAGATGAAGTTTGGGAAAGCTATGGAGAAAAATATAAAAGTTTCGGTGGTTGGTATATCAGTGGTGAAATAAGCAGGAAAACGAAGGGAGCTATTGATGCCTTCTCCGCAATGGGGAAGCAGTGCAAAAATGTATCGAATGGTTTACCCACGTTTATTTCCCCATGGATAGATGGCAAAAAAGCTGTTATGTCTGCGTCAGGACAGTTAACGAAGGCCGAATCGGTTTCGGTACAAGAACATGAAAAAGAATGGGGAGAAATCTTTGACGAGATAAAAGGCTCTGTTGATGCATGCGCCTTTCAAGATGGGCATATTGACTATGACGAGTTAGACGCATTCTTTGAGGTGAATAAGAAATTGGCAGATAAATACGGATTGAAGTGTTGGACAAATGCAGAAACCTTTGACAGGGATATGCCTATCAAATTTTTACCGATCAAGTTTGATAAACTTAGGATGAAACTTGAAGCTGCCAAGCGCGCCAATTATGACAAAGCCATTACTTTCGAGTTTTCTCATTTTATGAGTCCACAGTCTGCATATCTTCAGGCAGGACATTTGTATAACAGGTATAAAGAATATTTTGATATAAAATAATAACAAAAATTAGTTTTATGAATTCTAGTATAAATATAAGGTACATCAGCTTCTTATCTGTTGTTGCAGCATTAGGAGGTTTCCTTTTTGGGTACGACACTGCTGTAATATCAGGAACAATAGCGCAGGTGTCTGCACAATTTTCGTTAGATTCTCTCTCTCAAGGCTGGTATGTCGGCTGTGCTCTTGTGGGCTCTATACTCGGAGTGATGAGCGCAGGGGTTCTCAGTGATAATTTTGGTCGTAAAAGGACACTATTGGTAGCAGCTATTCTCTTCACTATATCAGCTTTTGGATGTGCCATCTCATCCGATTTCGATCATTTGGTAATAGCTCGCATTATTGGAGGCATAGGTATCGGTGTGGTATCGATTATTTCTCCGCTTTATATCTCAGAAATCTCAGTTGCCGAATACAGAGGGCGATTAGTTTCATTGTATCAGTTAGCAGTAACAGTAGGTTTTTTAGGAGCATATCTGGTAAACTACGGGCTACTTAATTATTCGGTAAACGGAGCAGAACAACTCACCAACCCAACATTATATCATATATTTCATAGCGAAGTATGGCGTGGTATGCTGGGTATGGCAGCTATACCTGCAATATTATTCTTTATTGTGATTTTCTTCATTCCTGAAAGTCCAAGATGGCTGATATTAAAAAATCAAGAAACAAAGGCTAAGTCTATTTTGGCACACATCTATGGTTCTACAGAGTCGGCAATACATGAAATGAACGAAACAAAAAGAGTAGTAGGTAGCGAAACGAAAGCAAATTGGCGATTACTTCTCAAACCCGGCATAATGAAGGCTGTGCTTATAGGTGTGGCGATAGCCATGTTAGGACAGTTTATGGGAGTGAATGCCGTTCTTTATTATGGCCCTTCCATTTTTGAGAGTAGCGGTTTATCAGGTGATGACTCATTGTTTTATCAGGTGATTGTAGGATTAGTAAACATGCTAACAACAATTCTGGCAATATTCATTATCGACAAAGTAGGGCGAAAGAAACTAGTTTACTATGGAGTATCGGGCATGATCGTTTCCCTTCTTCTTATTGCGTTTTATTTCATCAAAGGAAATGATTTGGGTATATCAAACATATTCTTGTTAATCTTCTTCCTTGCATACATCTTTTTCTGTGCGGTATCTATTTGTGCTGTTATTTGGGTGTTATTATCCGAAATGTATCCTATCAAAGTACGTGGTCTGGCTATGTCAATCGCGGGATTCTCTTTATGGATAGGCACATATCTGATTGGGCAATTAACTCCTTGGTTCTTAGACAATCTGCACCCCGAAGGCACATTTATACTTTTTGCAGTGATGTGTGTTCCTTACATTCTGATTGTATGGAAGCTAGTGCCTGAAACAACAGGGAAAACATTGGAAGAAATAGAAAAATATTGGGAGAACTGATATCTTAAAAAACTATTCAGAATAGAAATACAATATTCTCATTGTTTCTAAAAACAAAACACTCGTAGCGCATAAATCACTACGAGTGTTTTTTAGTTACAACTAAAACTACCAAAAAATCCTTTATAAAGCCTGAGCCCTAGCCCACTCAGATGTGCCGTTCTCATTAATAGCCTCTATCGCAAAATAGTAAGGCTTTGTTTTATCCATACCCGGATAATAGTATTCATTTACATTATATACCATTACACAGTTATAGAGTTTATCTGGCTCTTGCCCGATGTATATATTATAAGCATAAGCTCCGTCTACAGGTTTCCACTTCAGCCACCCGTTACGTTTGTCTGTCATATCTGACCGTAAAACAATGAAGTCTCCCACTGCTTTGGGCTTATCACCTTTTCCTAGTCCAAAAGCTCTGAATCCTGATATTGCAAACTTGCCGGTCGGCATATGTATATTTTCAAGCTTCAGATAACGAGCCTCAACAGGTTTTGCCAACTCCACATAATCGTGAGGCACATCTTTCTGATTTTTACTTTTATCAATCAGCACGCTCCACTTCTTCCCATCCAAAGAATAATAAACTATATACTGGTGATATGTTCCTGTTTGCTTGCCCATAAGCTCTACATCCTGATCGGCATAATTAATCTGTATGGCGTGTACAGTAGAAATTTGCCCCAGATCAGAGATCAGCCATTCTCCTTTGTTCGCTGTCTGAGCACTCCAATATGTTTTCACATTTTCGTCCACTATGTTATTTGCATAAAAAGCCCCAAGGGTAGATGATACTTGCACCGGCTTATTATAGTTCAACAACATCCAACCGGTAAATCGGCTCTGCAAATGATCTGCTTCACCATTTGGTAAATAGTGAGGATAATCTCCAAATGCAGTATTACAATACATGACATCATCTTTATCGAATCCGGCAGGCCAGATACCGATGCGACGCTCAAAATTATTTTTCACATTGATCACCATTGTGGAGGTATGCCAGTAGTTTTTCCAATTGTCCTGAAATGTAGCTCCATGTCCCGCACCTCTTATAAAACCTCCGGCCTTCATACTTAGCGGGAGAGATACATGCTCAAAGTAGCCTAGAGGACTGTCACTGACTGCTACACCGTCTCCATAGTGACTAAATTCAGTACCCGGACCACCCCATTGCAGGTAATATTTTCCATTATGCTTTGTCATCCATGCACCTTCCATAAAAGGCTTTAGGAAAGTATTATCCATATGTTCTCCAAACCGATGCCAACCGATGCGCTCATCATCAAGCAGCAAGAGTTCTTTGCGTGTTCCTATGGGTTGAAAATTGCTGCGATTGAGTTCTATGCCATACAATGGATATACATTGCTACTGCCATTATACATATAAAGACGCTCGTCATCGTCAACAAAGAAAGCCGGATCCCAACCTCCAATATCGAATCGTTCTACGGCTTTACTCCACTCATTACCCTTGGGGTTGGTACTCACCCAAATAGGAAAAAGGCGAGAATAAGTAGAACCGAACACACAGAGCGAGTCGCCTTGTACCCATGCTGCTGGGGCACAAAGATCGTCCCACTTGTTTGGCGTATTGTCAATAGCCTCTTGTGTAAGAAAATGACGTGACACAAAATGCCAGTCAGACATATCGCTACTCCACCAATACCCTGTTTGATTGGTAGAAAACAGATAGTAATCTCCTTTATAATTCACAATTGCAGGATCTGCTGTGGCACGATGCTTTCCCCATGTCAGAAAGTTGGGAATAGGGCCATATCCATAATCAATATTGATAGGATTACAATATGTTTTTTGCTGTGCCGACAGCCAGAAAGTCGCTGTAATAAAAAACAATAATATACTTAATCTTTTCATAACTTAAAATAACACATTACTTCAAATGAGGGGATTCATATCCCAATTTCTTCAGTCCGTTTTGAACATCAGGATGACTCATAAACAGATTCCACAATAATCCTGTTCGGTAATTTTCGAGCATTACCACAGTTGTACCCTGATCTATTGCCAAATACTTCTGAGGATACCAGTTGTCAGTTTCACTAAAGGCATCATAAAAACCGTAAGGCCCCATCAATTTATCTCTCATACTATACAGTTTCCTCATCACCTTCATCGACTCTTCGGGAGTATAAACAATAGAAGATAGTGCGGCAGTAGGCGTTATCACGCCAAGATCTCCTCTTTCGGTTGGCTCATGAGCCGCATATCCTTTTACCGAATAGCTGGCAGTCAGCCCCCAACAGTCATCACCATAACCTTTATATCCTTTCGGGTTTCGGATGCAATACGCCCTGTTTATCAGCGTATAATTTTTCATTTCTTCAAAATAATCTGCATACTTATCCTTTAGTCCCCTTGGGTCTAAGCCTAAGAAAGAATAATGTGCCCAGAACAAAGGCCCTACCTCTGTACCCTGATAACGCATATTCAACTTGTAACCTTCTACCTCATGCGGGCCGATAATCTTTCCATTCTCTCCCCATCCTTGCTCATACACACTTGCAGGAACACCATGAGTAGGAGATGAAGCGGCAAGAATAAATGTTATAAGACATTCATTATAACCATGTATAGAGAAATTCATTTCCCAAGAATGTTCAGGACTCCAGTGCCAGTACAATTGGTTTGTACCATTGCGATGCCAATTCCAGTCTACAGCCTTCCAAAGTTTATCGATACGTGCTGCAAGAGCTTTTTCTTCATCCGTTCCGTTTATATAATATTGGTGCACAGCAAGAAGTCCTTGAAAAAGGAATGATGTTTCTACCAAATCTCCACCATTGTCTTTATCACTGAAACCTACTACTTTACCTGTTTCTCCATTCCACCAGTGAGGAAACACACCATGAAAAGAGTCTGCTTTTTCGAGAAAATCAACTATTTTATTAAATCTCTCTAAGCCTTGTGCTCTGGTGATATATCCTCGCTCTATGCCGGAGATGATAGCCATTATCCCAAAACCACTCCCTCCTGATGTCACGGTATTTTTGTCATATTTGCCATAGTCACCATCTACATGGAAACGTTCACGAGCCATACCACTTGTAGGCTCTGCCCCATCCCAGAAATATTGGAATGTCTTCCGCTGTACCGTATCTATTAATGCTTCATCAGATATTGCAGAAGCTTCCTCTGCTACATTTTTATCTTTATTATTAGCACAGTTTAATAGACAGAGAGCAAGTCCGGAGACAAAAATAGCCTGTATTATTTTCATAAGATTCATTATTTCAACGTAAATCTTGCATTTTTCACATCACGGCTATTGCCCCCGATCATTACATCAAAGTCTCCGGGTTCGAAAACAAAGTTAAGATCATAGTCATAGAACTTCAACATTTCGGGTGTTATCTTAAAGTTGACAGTCTTAGATTCTCCCGCTTTGATGAAAACTTTCTCAAAACCTTTCAGTTCTTTTACCGGACGGGTTACGCTTCCTACAACATCGCGAATATATAGTTGCACAACTTCCGCTCCGTCTACTTTACTCTTATTCGTTACTGTCACACTTGCTGTTAATTCTCCATTTGCATCTATCTGTGTGGAACTAAGTTTCACATCACTATAGTCGAATTTACTGTAGCTAAGTCCAAACCCGAACGGATACAAAGGATCGTTTGATACGTCAAGATAATTGCTCCGAAATTTTTCGAACCATTTACCGTCGGCTAATGGGCGCCCTGTATTTTTATGATTGTAATACAATGGTATTTGTCCTACATTCTGAGGGAATGTGGTAGTAAGCTTTCCACTCGGATTTACATCTCCAAACAGCACATCTCCAATTGCATAAGCTGCTTCGGTTCCGCCAAACCACACGTTGAGTATTGCAGGAACATTTTCATTCTCCCATGTAAGAGTCAACGGACGGCCTGTAAACAATACTAAAACGACAGGTTTTCCTGTTTTCAATAATTCCTTTAACAAGCGTTGTTGAATATCAGGAATACCAATTTCGGAACGACTGCTCGACTCGCCGCTATATTCTGACGATTCGCCCAATGTAGCTATAATTACATCCGCGTTCTTTGCAATTTGTAATGCTTCATTTCTTAATTCTTCTTCTGTACGTCCATCACGCTGCAAGTCTCTTCCAAAAAGAGTTGCTCTTTGCTCCAACGCCGGGTCGGTAGTTAAATTACTACCCTTTGCATATACTACATTCGCTTTGTTGCCAACCACCGATTTTAGTCCGTCAACTACTGTTGTCGCTTTATTGAAATCTGCCGCTACACTCCATGTTCCGGGCATATTTTCACGGGTATTTCCTAATGGTCCAACAACGGCAATCGTACCTTTTTTACTCAAAGGCAACACATTGTCATTTTTGAGCAAAACAAAGCTTTCTGCTGCTATCTTACGGGCAAGAGCACGATGTTCGGGTGTATATACTTCTTTCTTTACCCTGCTCACATCGCAATATTTATAAGGGTCGGTAAATAATCCTAACTTATATTTTGCTTCAAGGATAAGACGACATGCCCTATTTACATTTGCTTCGGTTATCTTCCCTTCATCTAACGACTTCTTCAAAGTTGTAAGAAAACCTTCACCAACCATATCCATATCGATACCAGCACGAAGTGCACGAGCCGATACGGTTTGCAAATCGCCGATACCATGATCTACCATTTCGTTGATCCCTGTAAAGTCTGTTACCACAAACCCATTGAATCCCCATTGTTTGCGCAACACATCTGTCATTAGCCACTTGTTGCCTGTAGCCGGAACTCCGTCTACCTCGTTGAATGATGCCATTACGCTACCTACTCCCGCATCTACTGCTGCCTGATATGGATAGAAATATTCATTGTACATGCGTTGACGACTCATGTCTACCGTATTATAATCACGTCCGGCTTCTCCTGCTCCATACAAAGCATAATGCTTTACACACGACATAATCTGATTGTTAGTCGTAAACGTTTTGTCTCCTACTCCCTGATACCCTCTTACCATAGCTTTGGCTATTTGCCCTCCTAAGTAAGGGTCTTCGCCATTGCCTTCGGATACACGCCCCCAGCGAGGGTCTCTCGATATATCCACCATCGGGCTGAATGTCCAGCAGATACCATCGGCACTGGCCTCGATCGCTGCTATGCGTGCTGATTTTTCAACAGCATCTATGTCCCAAGAACAAGACAGTCCCAATGGAATTGGAAATACCGTTTCGTATCCGTGAATAACATCCATCCCAAAAATAAGAGGAATCCCTAAACGGCTTTCTTCGACGGCAACCCGTTGCACATCTTTTATTTTTTCAACACCTTTTATATTGAAAAGGCCTCCAACAAGTCCTTTTTTAATCTTGCCTGCAATATCGCTATTCTTTGCCTGTCCTGTTACAATATCTCCCGAACCGGGCAAGTTGAGCTGACCTATTTTCTCTTCAATAGTCATTTTGCTCATCAGATCATCTATAAAGCGATCCATCTTTGTGTTTTGGTTCTGCTGTGCATTAGCGATCAAGGTACACCCAAGCAAAACAGTTGTAATAAGTTTCTTCATGTTTCTATTTTAATGTAAATTCTGTTTTTAATTTCGTATCCGAACTTCCGCCCACAAAAAGATGGAAGTCCCCCGGCTCGTAGACATATTCAAGCTGTGAGTTATAGAATCTCAAATCATTCACCGACAAGGTAAAGTCTATTACTTCC
The DNA here is from genome assembly GCF_001899125.1 of Dysgonomonas sp. 37-18. NCBI lineage: Bacteria > Pseudomonadati > Bacteroidota > Bacteroidia > Bacteroidales > Dysgonomonadaceae > Dysgonomonas > Dysgonomonas sp. 37-18. Next base: position 55,995 of record NZ_MKVC01000037.1, read on the forward strand.
GACTCGCCGGCTTTCAAGAATACTTTTCTGAATCCTTTCAGTTCTTTCACAGGGCGCGTAACACTTCCTACCAGATCACGCGTGTAAAGCTGTACAACTTCCTCTCCGTCATATCCGCCCGAGTTGGTAAGTTTTACACTTACTTTAAGCGGACTGTCTTTTGTTATCTCTTTTGACGATAACGTTAAGTCTGAATAGGCAAATGTTGTATAGCTCAGTCCATATCCAAATGGATAAAGAGGTTCGTTAGAGACATCCCAATAACGAGATCCATACGCAAACTGAGGGACATTGGGATCATAAGGACGACCCGTATTTTTATGATTATAGAATAAAGGAATTTGTCCTACATTTTGAGGGAATGTCATTGTTAGTTTTCCTGACGGATTATATTTTCCTGTGAGCACATCAGCAATAGCTGCGCCACCCATTGTACCGGGAAACCAAGCCTCCAAGATTGCATCCAGATTATCCTTTTCCCAATTTATAGTCAACGGTCGTCCATTCATCAATACAAGAACCACAGGCTTTCCGGTCTTTTTTATCGCTTTGAGTAAATCCAATTGAACACCGGGAAGTGATAAGTTTGTGCGGGAATTATTTTCTCCCGACATATTATGAAACTCGCCCATCACCATCACCACAACATCAGAAGCGGAAGCTACTCTAACAGCTTCGGCAAACCCTTTCGTATCATCACTCTGTATATCGCAGCCTTTGGCATAAGAGATTTTGTCTTTACCGATGGCTTCAACCAAACCATCATACACACTTACGGGAATCGTATCACGATTTCCCATTGCAGACCAACAACCCAATATTTCATACTTATCTTTCGCCAAAGGGCCAATCAGTGCTATTCTCTTATTTTCTTTCAATGGTAAAATCTGCTTGTCATTCTTTAAGAGAACTATCGATTTGCGTGCCATGTCCCGGGCAGCCTCTTTATTTGCAGGCGTGAGAATATCGGTTTTCTCTCTGTTGGCGTCACAATATCTATACGGATCTTCAAACAGTCCTAACTTATATTTTATTTTCAGAATTGCCCGAGCCGCCTCGGTTACATCTCTCTCCGAAACTTTTCCTTCATCTATAAGAGTTTTCAGATGATTCATATACACACCTCCCTGCATGTCCATATCTACACCCGCATTCATCGCTATTTCAGCAGAATACTTCTCATCTTTAGCATATCCGTGCGGTATCATTTCATTGATAGAGGTATAGTCTGTAACTACAAATCCATTGAAATTCCATTTATCACGAAGAATGTCCTTCAGCAAGTATTTATTCCCTGTGGCTGGTATTCCGTTCAAATCATTAAACGATGTCATTATCGTACCACATCCTGCATCGAGCGCAGCCTTGAATGGAGGAAGATATGTATTCCACAGTTCATTGAGAGACATATCTACTGTATTGTAATCTCTCCCTGCCATAGTCGCCCCATAAGCGGCATAATGTTTCACACAGGCAACTACAGTATTTACAGCGGATAGATTATCTCCTTGAAACCCTTTCACACGTGCAGCAGCGATTAATGAGCCTAAGTAAACATCCTCACCCGCTCCTTCGGCTACACGTCCCCAACGAGGATCACGAGAGATATCGACCATCGGAGCGTATATCCAGTTTATACCTTCGGCTGTAGCCTCGGAAGCGGCGATTCTAGCAGAACGTTCCATCGCTTCGAGATCCCAACTACATGACTCGGCAAGGGGAATAGGAAAGATAGTTCGCTGCCCATGGATCACATCGTAACCAAAGATGAGAGGAATACCTAAACGAGTTTCTTCGACAGCTATTTTTTGCAGACTACGTGTATAGTCCGCACCCACAGCATTAAAGATACCTCCAACCATTCCTTTCTTAAGGTATTCTTTGTAGTTTGGGTCAACTGTGGGGCCTGTTATAACATCATAACCGCTGGTATATAAAACCGTTTGTCCGATTTTTTCTTCCAGAGTCATTCGGCTAAGCAAGTCATCAACAAATTTATCCACCTCAGCATCCCTCTGATCTTTGTCTTTACCACAGCCCGTAAGTATAAGCAGACAGAGCAAAGCAAAAGATGTAATCCAATTCAATCTCATCTTCAATTTATTTAATAAACACTTCTTTTACCATTCGCTGAACATCGGGATCTTTCATAAACAAATTCCAAATAAGTCCTGTACGGTAATTCTCTATCATCACCGTTACCGGAGCTTGGTTAAGCCCCATATAAATGTTAGCACACCAATTCTCGTTCAGATTGAACGCATCACGGAAACCATATTCACCCCACAAGAAAGAACCATAATTACGATAATAATTCTTCAATGCCGCCATCGATTGCTCTGGCAGATAAGGGAATGAGGCCAAAGCCCCTGTCGGTGCCATCGTTCCCACATCCTGATGATCTACCGGTTCGGCGGCACGATAACCCCAAGGTCCGTCACTCGCCGTAAGCCCCCAATTATCTACTCCATATCCGATATTCTTTTTAGGATTCTCTACACAGTAACGGTAGTTTATAAGAGCTATATTCCGAAAGTTCTCGAAGTAGTTTTCAGAAACATATTTATCTTTTATCTTGTGCGGATCAAGCCCCAAGTAGGAATAGTGAATGAAAAACAATGGTCCTCCATTAGACACTCCCACATCGAGTTTTACTCCGAAATATGTATTTCCGTTCGAGTACATTGCCCCATCACGTGTTTGTCCCCAGTCGGCACGATAATCCTGCGCCAGCTTTTCCTGACTAGCCCATCCCGAATAATACATGTCTTTGCCTATACCGTGGGTTGGTGAGGCTATTGCCAGCAAATAAGTTATCATTGTCTCGTTCCAGCCGATAAGATTGTGGTTTATCACCCATTCCTGATCGGGAGACCAGTGCCAATATAAATATTTACTATCTTTTGTCTTTTTGAACCAATCCCATTCTATATTTTTCCATAGTTTGGTGATTGTATTTCGGATGTATTTCTCATCATCACTGTTCTTGTCAAAGTATTGACGGGCTGTTAATAGCCCTTGAAACAAAAAGGATGTTTCTACCATATCGGCTCCATTGTCACGCATTCCGAAAAATGGTTCCACTTTACCTGTTGTTCCATCTATAAAATGAGCATAGCCTCCATGAAAAGTTTCGGCTTTGTCGAGAAATGCGACTATTTTTTTGAATCGTTGTATGGCTTCCTCCCGAGTTATATATCCTCTCTCTACGCCGGTTACAATTGCCATCATCCCAAAACCAGAAGCTCCTGTTGCAATCATATTTCTGCGTCCCGGAATATTTTCGAGGGCTAGTCCTGAATTTGGTTCTGCACCATCCCAATAATATCTGAACGAGGCTTCCTGCACCATATCCAAAAGCTGCTCGTCAGTCATATAGCGGGTTGTTGCTTCTACGATATTAGATGGTTGTGATTCGGAGTAGTCATAATTTACACAAGCAATGCGGTAGCTGAATGTCTTATTCGGTTCGTTTGTGAAATCTGCATAACGTCCTGTATAAGGATATTGTATGCCTACCTGCTTGAACTCTCTCCCATCTTCGGAGCGATATATTTTGATATATTTTATATTTTCCAATCCTGATTTATCCCACCACAAGTCTACATGACGCTCATAGGCCTTTGCTTTTATCGCCGGGACTATCACGTTTGAAACAGTTTTTTGGATAGGACTTAATTCTACCTGATCTATATATAAAGTATGTTCTTTTCCGTCTTGTGAATTTTGTTTGAAAAGAACTTCTTTTATTTCCTTTGTATTTGTGTAGCTTAAATTTTTAAATTCAGATAGAGGGATGGATACTGATACCCATTCCTCTTGTTTGAATTGAGATATATAGTCGTTAAGGTTGATAAAGGACGATGTAGTTGTTTCTTTCTTGTTAATAGCACCTATTGCAATAAGAGGTAATTCTTCTGCTTCTGTTCCCGATTTCATAAATAATTTAAAGTCCAGAGATTTGCCCTCTTTCACAAAGTCTTTTCCCCGCCAATCATGATAAAGAATCGACGCCGACCAGCTTCCATTAGGTGCAGACACATAGTTTAATAGCAGTGAGTTTTTTGCTGTAAAGTATTCCTTTTCGGATACCGGTAGTTTATTTTCTATATTCTGAATATAGCTAGGAGATGTATAATCGGCTTTACTGTAATAGTAACGCCCTGCCATCAAACCATTGTCAAAAAAAATGTGATCGTATTCCGGTTCTTGCGCGGGAGCAGATAAACATCTTATAACTAACAGACAGAAGATTATTCTTAATTTCATGATATGGCATTTACGTTGATAATAAAAACTTACACATTACAATATATTCAGTACAAGAAGAGACGAATACCCAGCACCTTTTCAAGTACTGAGTATCCTCTCCTGATAGTTTCTTATTTAAGATTTGGATTCAAATCTTTCTGAGCTTGAGGTATCGGATAAAATTCGGACTTACCTTCTGTAAATCCAGGAAGTGTTCCGGCAGCCTTACCTGTACGAACAAGATCGAAGAATCGTTCGCCCCATTCGCACGCTAATTCAACTCGTCTTTCTTCCAAAATCTGATCCAATGTAACATTAGTCAATGTTGGCATTTTTGCTCTGGTTCTCACCAAGTTGAAAGGAGTATCCCCATTCTCATTTTTACGAACTTTTGCTTCGGCATTCAATAAAAGGATGTCTGCATATCTCATCACACGGATGTTATTACCAAATCCATACCCTGTTCTTCCTTCCGGAAGCTGAGTGCTAGGTAAATATACTTTCCCATTAAATACTCTATCGTTTCCGTCTGCTGCTGTACTTGGTTTTAGCACATCACCTTCCTTGGTTGTAGATCCGGCATACAAGAAAGTAGTTTCTTTACGTACGGTCTCACCCCTGTCTTGGAATAGTTTTTCTAAAGAAGCACTAGGAACCATGAAGCCCCAGCCCCCTTCAATATTTGTTCCTACAAATCCATTTCTTGGACCTTGGAATGCAAACCACGCATCAGACTCTATTGCTGTGCTACCAACCAAACCATATTGTAGTTCGAATAAATTTTCGTTTGATAAGCATCCCGGTTTTTTAAAATAATCATAAAAATCAGGATAAAGCTCAAACTTGTTACTGTTGATAATCTCATTTGTAGCAGATAGTACAGCATCCCAATTGTTGATATCAGAGTTTGCTTTCGCCCTCAGTGCCAAAGCCGTATATTTAGTAACCTGACCCTTCAGAGGCATTTCGTTAGGACGTAAAGCCGGAAGATTGGCTTCACAGAAATCCATCTCATCATTAATAAACTTGTAGATATCAGCCCGAGGGGTAACATTAAGTGTACCTAATACTTCTTTGTTATCAGTAACAAGCAATGCATCGCCCCAGAATCTGGTTATCTGAAAATAAGCAAAAGCTCTGATAAAACGTACCTCTGCCTGATATTGAGTATTCAGTTTTTTATCAGCCTCAGTTGTTGTATACTCGTTATATCTATTCAGGTCTACCAAAGCAGAGTTACAACTCAACACCAAATTGTATAATCCTGTCCATGATGAGTTTAATGCCCAATATCCACCAAGCTGATTGTATTCGAATGACTTTGCATAGTTTAACTCTCCCTGATCGGAAGGTGAAGAACCTTTATTTATATCATCACCTCTTACGCTCAGTAGGCCAAGTCTTCCCCAGAAACTAAGTCCACTTCCTCCACGCATACGTGCATAGATACCGATTAGCGGCTGGTTCATATTTTCGGTCAGAGTATAATCAAGTCCCTCGACATCTAATACATTTTCGGGTTCCTTATTTAGCCAGTCGCTACAACTGCTTAATAACAATAATGCTGATATAATGTATATATAAAATTTCATAACTATAATTTCTTATTTCTTTAATTAATATACCAATCTGAAACCAATACTGTAAGTTGAGGTTAAAGGATAAACATCGTTATCTATTCCATCAGCCACGTCTGTAGTAAATCCATTATAGGAGAAGAAGTTGAATGGTCTTTCTGCCGTAAAACTTACTCTTAAGCTAGATTTGTTTCCACTCTGAGGGAAAATATTCTGGAAAGTATATCCCAACTGTATATTCTGAATCGTAAATGTATTGGCACTTTCAACAAAGAATGAGTTGAAGCGGCTATATGTCCATGTATGTCCCAAAGCTGCACCTGAAACATATTTGTTTGTAGAGCCTTCACCTGTCCAACGGTTTTTAACGATATCTTCGTCGAAATTTATATCAGTTTGTTTTTGTCTCAAGAACCGTTTCTGATTCAAGATCTTATGGCCAAACTGTCCTTGGAATGCAGTACTAAAGTCAAAAGCCTTGTAGGTGAACCCGAGATTACCACCCAAGAAGAACTTAGGCAGTGGAGAACCGAGCAATGTTCTGTCTTGGTCTGTCAGTTTTCCGTCACCATCTATATCTTTAAACTTAATGTCTCCCGGAACCGGTTTGCTGGCAATATCTGTTAAAGTTTTATCATTATCAATTTCTGCCTGATTCTGATAAATACCTTCCATTACATATCCATAGTATGAGTCTACTGTCTGACCAATCTGTCTGATACGGCCATAGTCTCCGGATGTAATTATGCGTTCCAAACCATCAAGGTGAGTGACTTTATTTTTTAAAGTCGACATATTTACACCAACATTGTAAGTAAAATCACGTCCGATCTTGTCTTCCCAGTTTAGAGAAACTTCTAAACCCGAGTTTTGGATCTCACCGTTATTCATTAATAATGATCCGGCTCCTAACTGAAGTGTCTTCAAGAACACAGCATCTTTTGTAGTACGTTTGTAATAATCAAGTTCTCCGGATAAACGGTTATTCAGAACAGTAAAGTCCAAACCAAAATCCAATTCTTCTACTTTTTCCCATTTCAGAGAAGAGAAGAACGAAAGGCTGGATGTACCCGGCATAATCTGTCCGTTGAAATATCCGGTTTCTTGTGTAATGGAAGCAAATCCATCATTTCGTTGTATCTTATCGTTACCTAGCATACCCCAACTTCCTCTTAATTTCAGGAAGTCAAATACTTTCTGATTCTTCATAAAGTTTTCTTCCGAAAGGACCCATCCAAGACCTACAGAAGGGAAATATCCCCACTTTTGTTGATACTTAGAGCTACCATCGGCACGGAATGTAGCAGATAATAAATATTTGCCTGCATAGTCATACATCAAACGTCCGAAAAACGAAGCGCCTCTATTTTCTTCTGCATTGTCGTACCAAGTATCGGCATCTGCTCCTTGCTCGATAATAGAACCGTTGTGTAAGTACCAGTACTCGTCTCTTCCATCAGGGATACCTTCGCCTTGCAAGCGCATTCTTTCCCATCTCTCTTTTCTTATAGAATTACCTGCCATCAGAGTCACATTGTGTTTCTCAGCAAAAGTGTCTCTATATGTCAGGATATTATCTATCAACCAATTGTTTGTATATTTCTGAGATTTAGTCAACTGTGTTTTCTTATTTTGTTGACTGGCCGAAACGGTATATATCGGTAAGAATAAACGATTGCGTTGGAAAGACAAATCCTGATTGTAAGAAGTTCTGAATGTCAACTTATTTTCTAAGAAAGACAACTCCATGTAAAGTGCCGGAAGAACTTCTGTCACCCCCACTTTGTTGTTGTAATAATCAGCAATAGCCACCGGATTCCAAAAGTAGTTTGTTAGCCCTACATCTTGTGCCGATCCATATTTGGTAGGAGATGCAATGCTATTATTCGCATCATAAGCCGGATATATAGAAGGTGATGTATACGCATTACCAAAAGCACTGTTATTTGCAAGCTTTTGATCACTGTTTACAACAATAAAGCTACCTCCTACTTTCAACCAGTTGGTGATACCTATATCTACTTTAGAACGCATATTTAATCTCTCATAACCATTGTCGCTATCTAAGATACCTTTCTGGTTCAAGTAACTAATACCGATTGAATACGTTGTTTTTTCTCCACCTCCGTTAACATTTATAGCATGGCTATGCATAGGTGCTACTCTCAATATTTCGTCATACCAATCGGTATTTACAGCGGGAATACCATTAGCACCACCAAACTTAGCGATAGACTGATCGATAGTATTTGTATTACCGATTTCTTTCATCACTGTCGCATATTGCTGAGAGTTAGCCATCTTTACCAGGTTAGAAGCTTTTTGCAAACCAAAGTAACCATCGTAAGTAACCTGAGGTTTTCTGTCTGTCAAGCCTTTTTTCGTTGTCACAATGATAACTCCATTCGCTGCACGTACTCCATAAATAGCAGCAGAAGAAGCATCTTTGAGTACGCTCATGTTTTCGATATCACTGTTATTCAAGAAGTCGATATTATCGAAGAACATACCATCTACAACATACAAGGGTCCGGTTTTAGAATCATCATAGTTTCCGACACCACGGATACGTACTTTAGGCGAACTTCCCGGTTGACCGGTGTTGATTACCTGTAGTCCGGGTACTTTACCCTGCATTGCTTGCATCGGCGATGCTGTAAGATGCCTGTTGACATCATCCCCCTTAATCGTAGCAATAGGAGATGTCAAGTCTTTTGCTTTTGCACTACCATAACCGATCACGACTGTTTCGGCAAGCATCCGACTGTCGTTTTTCATAACTACATCGATACTTGCTTGTGAGCCAACAGTTACTTCTTGTGTTTGCATTCCCACATACGTAAATACTAAAACATTGCCTGTAGCAGCTGCAATAGTATATCTACCATCGATATCGGTAATAGTACCATTGTTTGTTCCCTTTATTTGTACAGTAACGCCAATCAGCGGTTCATTGGCTTCGTCCTTTATAATTCCTGAAATAGTTTTCGTTTGAGCATAAATATTTCCTGTGGTTAATAGGAAACAAAACAGGAATAATAAAGGCTCTTCCCTAAAAGTTGTGGACTAGGCATAAATATTCGTTAATCTAAATAAAAAATAGGGTATATGCTTTACTC
>NZ_MKVC01000038.1:0-5691 GCF_001899125.1 Dysgonomonas sp. 37-18
TACGATGTGTTTTATAGTAGAAAAAAGAGAAAAGAGCTAATCACAAGATCACAATCTTATCGTTTTATAATAGACCCGAGCGTTTCGGGAATATCAAACTCAGTACATTTTATGGATTCAAGTTTTTTCTTGCCCAAATCAGTCAACATAAAAGCCTATCTTCCTAGCCGACAATACGTCGGATAGTACCTTTCTTTTCGACCGACTTTATCACTTTCGATGTATTCGAATTAGTCAGACCCAATACGCTAGCCAATTCATTTGATGAATATTTTTGAGTATTTAGAGAACATAGCAGCATTCCTTCATTCAGGCGAAGATCATATAATTGTTGAAAGTTTAATTCAAAGTCATAAATCGCCCGATACACATCTCTGACCTGACATTGTGTTTTTACTTGCGAATTATCTATATTGTCTGCCATTTGGTATATGCAAGAAAAATAGCTGTTGCGTCGTCACCTGCCGAAGGATATAACAGCGTGGTCGTTGCCCATGCTCCTTGCGGAGAAATCTCATAGAGGCTGACCAATTTGAAAAAGACACCCTAACAAATACTATTTTAAATCTCTAGATAATTTCTTTCCATATCTTGCTAAATTAATAAAAAAAACCGCGCGAAATATCACATCTCACACGGTTTAACAAAAACTTTTACAAAACTACACTGCTTCCGATATCTGATCGGTAGCATTTTTTATTTTCGCCATTTTTCTATTTTACAATAGAAAAAGAATGCCCGCAAGCTACTTCTACTTATATTTGTTTTGTAGCTATTAACAATACTTTAAGACGAAATACTTAGTAATCTCTTTTTGGCATAAAGTTCCAATAGTCGATATTAGTTATTATCTCTACAGTAACCTTGCGATCTCCTTCACGCACGATATGCGATTCGCTAACAGGAGCGTAAGATATCTTCTTACCCACACCACGCGATTTTAGTATATCGACAGGAACACCTCTGTCTTCCAAAGCTTTTATAACAGATGCTGCACGTCTTCTAGATAAGCCGATATTATATTCAGCACTACCTCTTGCATCAGTATATCCTGTTATCAAGTATTTTTTAGCAGTATTATTATTGAGGATATTAGCAATTTTATCCAACGTTTCATTACTCTCCGGACGAATATCTGATTTGTCAAACTCGAAGTAAATATTGTTGAACAACTCACAAAGTTCAGTAGATGGTGTTTCTACTACTGTAGCAGGTATTTCCACAATTTTCTCAATAATCTGAGGAGGAGACTGGATAATTTTTTCAACATCTACATATTGTACTACCGGTTGAGCTTTCTTGGATTTTCCACCAAGGCGCCACATCAAACGCACTGTACCCTGAGTAGAATTCGCTACATTTTTGTGAGGCATCATTAACCAGTCACCCTGTAATGCAATACCAAAACGATCGTTCAACCATGCATTTAAACCTATCCCAAATGCAACCGGAAACATTTCGTTACGATCGATACCATCTTTGTTATATAGATTTTCGAGCACCCACGACATTTCTTCAGGTAACGTACCTTCCGATCCGGTATATTTCATATCGAAATTTTTCTTCATATAATTTACCCCTACGCGGAAAAACGGATCTACATATTTAGAGCCAAAATACTCACCTAAACGCCATTGTAAACCAGGGCCTACCATGAAAGCTGTTTTCAACTTATCCTTGCCATCGACATATTGTTCTGTGAAACTAAGATTTCCTTGTACATCCAGATAGAAATGTGTATTCAGTTCACGAGCTATGTATAGATGAGGCCCTATAATACTATGACGCAAATGCATGCCTAACTTGTAGTTATCCGTTGCTTTTTGGAAATTGGTAAAATCAATACGACTAAAATTGAATATTGATGCACCTACACCTACTTCCCAAGCTTTCTTTGTCTTTTCTTCTGGGTTTATAACTCGGGAACTTATGTCCTGCGCTACAGCAGGACATAAGGGAGACAATAAACCGAACAAAAGAATATATATTAAATAATTTTTTTTCATATTACTCTTTTTTTCATAGTTTATTAAAATGCAAAAGGTATCTTTTCTTTAGTTGCTCCAATATTGTATGGTGCTGTATATCCGCTGTCACTAAAGAATTTAAAGAACCCATAGCCGTTATTAAGAGCAGCTTCTAATTCTGATGCTTTCATCGTTATAGTTTGAGAAATGCGTCCATTCGCATTTGCTTCCACTCGGAAGATTGCGGAATACCCTACCCCTTTATATAACTGGAACTCAACATAAGAATTAGGTATAGCATCATAAACATCTACAATAAATGTCACATTCGGATCCCCATCTGTATCATAATCCCATCCCGGACCTCCAGGCTGACCGTCTCCGCCGAAACCATCAGGTTTTGTGAATTTTGAGGTATAGTTGGTTTGATTGGAAACAGACAATGTTGTTGTTTTTGTCAATCCACATTCGTTTTCAGTTGTAAACGTCAATACATAAGAGCCGCTACCATATGCTATAGTATAATCTCTTTGAAAATCCATCGTTACCGAAGCACTAGCAGGTATTGTAACCTCGTACGGGAACTCAGGAGGCGTACGTCTTAGTGAACCTGATGTATTATTATTACCCCTGGTAATAGTAACTTTGAGTGGAGCAGATGTATTATTCTTTAACTCTCTCTTTATTGTTGCAATAGCAGCATTGTCATTATATCCCGATACTGTATTAAGTTGAAGTGGGGTTAGAACCTCTAACAAATTACTTCCGTTTACAGTTATTGTTTTCGTTACCGTACCGGCACCTGCTTTTTCAGATACTACGCTTATATTATAAGCAGTATATGCTCTCGGAACGATTGCCTTGTATGTTCCAGATGGACTTTCTGTTAATTCAATAGTTGTAACTGGAGATGACCCATAAGAAGCCTTTACTGTCATGCCGGATGATCCTGTAACAGACAGGCTTAAATCACAATTGTCCACTATGGCAAGTTGTGGAGTCCCAATAGTAACCGGAGCCAATGTAGGAATTGTAAACGCTCCGGTTATAGTACTACATTCTCCGTTAGCACCTTTCGCTACAACAGTAGGTTGTTGTGCTGTCGCCCCTCTTTCATAAGATCGAGCAAATACTTTTTCATTGGCAACAGCCCATCCCGAACCACTTTTTATGCCTCCTGTCTTAGTATAAACCGATTCTCCATCAATAATCAATTCTTCAGGAGCTGACAAAAAGCTTATTACAACCATGTCTTTTTGTTCATCTGGTACCTGTGTTACAGTTGCTGCACCGTCTAGTTTTACATATTTCAGAGCAGGGATAAATGCATTCTTTGTCACAGCATTACCACTTTCGGTACAAACAATAGTTAATTGGATGCTTGCATCACTACGTGGAATATTCCATGTAACTGGTGTTTGATCGTCTGTTATGTTTCCAGTCAGATTCACACCGGTTCCTGTCACCGCAACAGAAGTTCCTTTCTTTCCACCTACGCTTAGTTTGGCATTATAAGCTTTTTTGAGTGTTCCGTCAGCGCTTAGTTCTACACATTCGTCTTGTGCTATTACACTTACTGTAATTCCATCACAATGACAATCGAATAATTCGTCTATAAACTGTTGAATAGTTTTACCTTCATTACCAGGGAGTGTTGTCCAGTATTTGTGTAGTACAGAGACATCGCCACCTTGTAGCCAGATAAGGAAGTCTTCCCACGAGTTTTTAGAACAGTCGTAATTCGAGCCATCTTTGTTTTTGACTGTTCCGTCACATTTATCAACAGCTTCTTTCCATAATTCATAGGCTGATTTTCCATCTACACCATCGTCACCTTTATCACCTTTATCTCCACGTGAAGGTTTACCTGTATCTTTACCATCGATCCACCAATTTCCATTGTCTCCGACAACAGGTATTACGACAGAAGGCTTACCTGTATCTTTACCATCGATCCACCAATTTCCATTGTCTCCAATAACTGGAGTATACCCATCTTTACCATCAGTTCCGTCTCTCCCATCAACGCCTTTTGCTGAAATATTCGTCGTAGTTCCATTAACAATCCAATAGAAACTCGGACCCGGGCCAATTTCTACAGTAGGTGTATTACCGTCTTTTCCATCTTTACCTGTTGCCGGGACAAGAGTATTGATTTCTCCAATCCACCAGAAACCATCTTTAATATAAGGAGAGAAACCATCTTTTCCTCTGGCAGGGACCCCGGTATCTTCTCCTCCGATATACCAATTTCCATTATCCCCAATCTCAGGTGTAATACCATTCTTACCGTCTTTACCCTGTGCCGGAATGCCAGTATCTACACCACTGATCCACCAGTTACCATTAGTACCGATAATAGGCACATCTCCGTCTTTTCCATCTTTACCTCTTAAAGAATTAAAGAATTCTTCAATGGAAGTTCCCGGATCTTTTCCATAATATTCCAACCAAAGTTCGAAAGCAGACTTACCTGGATCTCCTTTATCTCCTTTCGGCCCTTGCGGAAGTATCATCTCTAATGAATTTTCGCAACTGAACATTACCGAAAGTAGAATTATAACACAAATGTTAATAAAACTCTTTTTCATAATAGTTTTTCTATAAATTAATAATGTAATAAAATATTGCTTTTTGCTTTTCATATCAAATATTTTAATTTAGACACTGCTGCTACCTTTATTATTCTTCGTGTTATTTTATAAAAAACTAGATCTAGTTTATAGATGTACAATATTTAATTTTTTCACATGTCTTTTACTCTTTTATGCTTCAGACCAAAGAAACTCATGTCCTATCGTTTGATAGATAGTTTACTTATTTTTTATTACAACCTCTTGATTTGCTAATAGAGATATATAAAGATTAAATGACTATGTAGACTTTGTTTAATTAATTGCTGAAATTCATCTTTAAGTTTAATTGTTAAAGCATTTTACTATAAGAAGTCTCTTTCTTTGTGAGAAAGAGTTTTCCGAGCGTGTCTTAAATAATTGCACCAAAGATAATTATATTTTTTAAAGATTTAATGGTTATTACCAATATTTATTAAATATTGATTCTTTCTATATATTAATTATGGCATATAAAACGATATTCAGCTCATATATTATATTTTTTCAATAACTATGCCTCATAGTAAGGTTGTAATATAACATATTCATAGACAATTCCATAAGTCTCACACTCTATGAGTGTAAGACTTACAGCAGAAGTAAATACACAATCGCTATAAGAAGTCTCTTTCTCACAAAGAAAGAGACTTATGAAATTGCTGATGGATAAAGGCTTTTCTGATATTTATCTTTTCCCTTCTTACCCAATCGAATAAAACGGTTTAACATATCATTGACTTCCCGATCTACCTTTGTAGTTGAAATAGAAGACAAGTATATTTGTGTTGTCCTTATTGATGTATGTCCCATACATTGACTAATTACCTCAACTGATTTTCCAGCTTCTAACATCAGCGTAGCCCAACTATGTCGCATAACATAAGTCGTTAATTTGCAAGGAAAATTAAGAATTTTGCCGATAATTAAAGCATGTCGATTAATTCGCCTTAATGCAGACTTCTCACATAGTACAGTTTTATTGTTTTTTTCTCTGAGAAAAGGGAAAACATACAAATTATTGTTTTTTTTATATCGTAACATTATCTCTTGTCCTTCTCTAGGTACAGTGGCTCTTTCCTAAAAGTTGTGGAGATATAATTTTTCCTAAC
>NZ_MKVC01000039.1:0-8707 GCF_001899125.1 Dysgonomonas sp. 37-18
TTGTGTGCTGCAAAATTCATTTTGCGATGCACTCAACATACCTTGCTATTTGCCCAAATGCAAATACTTTTTGCCCATAAAGGGCATCATCCTATCCCGAAAAATTCGGGATATAAGCCTGATTTATATCAGGCATTTTTTGAATGTCGGAACAAAATTAAAAACCGATATGAATCCTCTTTGACGTTTCATGCAGCAAAGTTATAACCTAAAATAATCAATTGAAAATCAATAAATATAGACAACCATAGACACAAGCTGCCACCTCTCGAAAACATAGTGTAAGTATGAAAAAGATAGATTTTATTTGCTGTCAGAAAATCTTTGAATATCTGTTTTTGTAAATCTTTTCTTATGTAAATTCTAAGAAAAATGAGAAGTCTAGAAGTCGATTATGTACAGTCTTAAAACAGTAATGTCGTACAGAAGTAGCGTATCACTTTTTCAAAAAAGAAGAAAGTCGAAAAAGAAAATATTGAGATAGAAACAAAAGCAATAATTGAAAAAAGTATTACAACGAAACAATAGTTATCCGGAGCAATAAAAAAATAATTGGCTAGAGAAGTATCGCAGTAGGGATACGAACAAATAAATATTTGAAAACTAAAATAATTGATGTTATGAAAAAGGATGAAAGTAAAAATGAAGTTAAGTATGTGGCATTCAGTACACAAAAAGGAGGAGCAGGAAAAACTACTCTTACAGTTTTGATAGCTTCTTATCTTCATTATGTAAAGGGATACAATGTAGCAGTGATAGACTGCGACTATCCGCAACACTCAATTTCTCAAATGCGGGAACGGGATTTTAAAATGTGCGAAAACGATGAGTATTACAAAGGGATGCTGTATGAACAGTTTATCCGTTTGGATCAAAAGAAAGCATATCCCGTAATTGAGAGCAGTACAGAAAAGGCATTAAATGATGCCGATGCACTTTGTGGGAACGCTGAATATGATTTTGTGTTCTTCGATTTGCCCGGAACGATGAACAATCGTGATTTAGTCTTAGCTCTTGCCAGTATGGATTATATTATCGGTCCCATTGCTGCCGACCGTGTGGTGATGGAAAGTACCCTTAACTATATGATAGCAGTGAGAGATAATATTCTCAACTCCGGCAAATCGAATATCAAAGCCATGCGTTTGCTCTGGAATATGGTCGATGGTAGAGAAAAGTCCGAATTATATGAGGTTTATGAGGGAGTAATCAAAGAACTAGGATTCTCTGTGCTCCAGACCTTTATCCCTGATAGTAAGCGTTTCCGCAAGGAGCAATCTATCAGTCATAAAGCACTGTTCCGTTCAACCTTATTTCCTGCGGATAAATCACTGGTCAAGGGCAGCAATATAGATGCTCTTAGTGATGAAATGCTGGAGTTGCTAAAATAATGTGCCATGGCTAAGAAAGTAGATACATCGACGTTTGATCCCGATTTTATTATCGGTCAGATCAAGCCTGATAACCGGGATATTCTGCTCCCATCGGAATCAGAGCCAATATTGGAAGAAAAGATTTTGCCCGAACAAGAAGGTATCGCTAACCATCCACCTCAAGAGGTAAGAGAATCACCCTCTCGTCGTAAGCGGGGGCAACAATCGGCAGGCTTCAAAGAAACATTTCTGAAACGCAACGAAATCAAAACTCGGCAGTGTGTTTATATCAGTCATCGTGTGCATTCACTTATTGTAAGATTGGTACGAACATTAGTTGAATCGGGAAATGAAGTAACACTTGGTGGCTACATAGACACTGTACTGGAGGAACATCTCAATCAGAATAAAGAAGAAATAAACCAACTCTACCGCCAAGAACGTGGCGATCTGATATAAATCAAAAAGAAAAAATATGGTAAAGAAAAGAAAACGTATCGTTTCTCCCGACCAATATAAAAAAAGATTTTTTAGAGAAACGTCAATAGCTGCACGAAGCGGAAAAACGGTTTATATCTGTAAAGAGCATCACGAGAGAATCATTAAGATACTCCACGTCATCGCCAAGAATGATGTTTCCCTATTCAGTTACATCTACAATGTTTTGGAACATCATTTCACTACTTATCAGGAAGATATAACTGAACTGTATGATAATAATATCGAAAAAGTATTTTAAACTAAAAGAAAACAATATGAAAAGGAGAAGAAAAATTAATCGAAAAGTTACTCTTGTTGAAACTTCTAACGTAGTAACTCCAATAGCGGTCCAACAATATGAAGCTTGTTTTTTTAGAGAAATCCAAAATAGAACCAGAGATAGAAAAGTAGTCTACATCCGAAAAGAGTTCCACGAACGAATTATGAAGATTGTACAAGTTATCGGCGAAAACGATTACACCTTGTTCGATTATCTTGATAACATATTGGAACTCCATTTTGATACTTATCAAAACGAGATTACCGAACTGTATCGCAAAAAGAACACGGATATATTTTAGCCATGAAACAATACATTATATCAGCCATCGTGCTGTACGCATTGTTTGTTGTCCTTTACTTGCTTCGGGAGCGGATGCTGAAACGAAGAAAGAATGCGATGAAAAAGCCTGCTTTCAACCCATTTCATGCAGCACCAAAAGAAGATATTATCGGCAAAAGTAAATTTGACCTGAGACAATCGAGGACAGAAGCTACCACTCTGATTAATAACGAAAAAGAGAAAGAAAATGCTTCTATATTTGTCGAGAAAGAAGAAAAAAAGACCTCGGCAGCAATCCCTTTGGATAAACTCGATGAAGTTTTTTCGACAGACAATAGAACGGAAGATAATTCGGATGAAATCAATTTAGAGATTGAGAACACTCCCCCCGAATTTGAGACTGACAATGATTCTGACGAAATAGACGAAGAGGAAACAGAAGATGCAGATACCGAAGGGAGAGCCGGGGTTTCAATGGCGTTGGGACTTGACTTCAATAATTTGGCGAGTATGGTGCGAACGGTAGAGACTCCCGACAATGCAACATCCGAAGAAAAAGAAGAAGCCGGACGGGTATTAGTCGAGATACGAAAGACCGATATGTTTGAACAGGTTGTATCGGGTGAACCTAAAAAGAAAGTGGTCGTATCCTTACTTATGGATGACTATTTCGCTGCCTTTCATCGCAAACAACAAGACGCTGGAGAATTGGAGGAACCGACAGTCAGAGCACCTAAAGAGTTTGATGTACGCGGATTTGCGTAAAGTAGCTAACAATTAAAACAAAAGAGTATGAAGCAAAAAGACTATGGCTAGCGTGAATGTGCGTCAGCCAAACAAAAGGGTCTGCGACCCCCACTAAAAAATCAAAGTTAAACAACATTATTCATTCAGTACAGGGGACTATTCCACCCCCTGTACTATTATCAAAAATCGTATGACAAAGAAAAAATTTCTTCTGTCAGCAGCCTTTATCATGGTTGCTGTATCATCTGTATTCGCACAAGGTAACGGTATCGGAGGTATTACCGAAGCCACCAATATGGTGACTTCGTATTTCGATCCGGGCACAAAACTCATCTACGCCATCGGTGCAGTTGTAGGACTCATCGGAGGAATCAAAGTCTATAATAAATTCTCTTCAGGTGATCCGGACACCTCTAAAACTGCTGCTTCGTGGTTTGGAGCGTGTATCTTTCTGATTGTTGCCGCCACTATTCTACGCTCTTTCTTCCTGTAAGGGTCTCAGACCCCTTTATTATTCATTAAATACGAATAAGAAAAATGGAGTATAATATTAACAAAGGCATTGGCAAGAGCGTGGAATTTAAGGGTTTGAAAGCACAATATCTTTTCATCTTCGCAGGTGGTCTACTGGCTGTATTCATCGTATTTGTTGTGATGTATATGGCCGGAGTAGATCAGTGGGTATGCATCGGTTCCGGTGTTATCGCTGCTTCTGCACTGGTATGGCTGACTTTCAACCTGAATGCGAAATACGGAGAACACGGACTCATGAAGTTGCTCGCCAAACGGCAACATCCCCGTTTTCTGATCAACCGTAAAAATTCCCGTCGCTTGTTCCAATACCCCAAAAAGAAGGAGGTACGGAATGCGTAATACACTAAAAGCAGCTACCATCGAAAGTAAGTTTCCCTTGCTTTCAGTTGAACATGACTGCATCATCAGCAAAGATGCGGATATAACGGTAGCTTACCGTGTCGATCTGCCGGAGCTGTTCACTGTTACGGGTAGCGAATACGAAGCCATACACTCAGCTTGGACGAAAGCGATCAAGGTATTGCCCGACTACTCGGTTATTCACAAACAGGATTGGTTTGTCAAAGAGAACTACAAACCCTCAACCGATAAGGAGAACATGAGTTTTCTATCCCGCTCATTTGAGCGTCACTTCAACGAACGTCCTTTTCTGAACCATACTTGCTTTTTGTTTTTGACCAAAACGACAAAGGATCGGATGCGGATGCAAAGCAATTTTTCATCGCTCTGTCGAGGGTATATCATCCCCAAAGAGGTCAATAAAGAGATGGCAGTATGCTTTTTGGAAGCAGTCGGACAGTTCGAGCGTATCTTAAACGATTCGGGATTTATTACCCTGACACGTATTGCTTCAGACGAAATAACGGGAACGGAAAAAGAAGCAGGGCTGATTGAAAAATACTTTGCCCTCTCATTGGAAGATACCACTTGTCTGGAGGATCTGGAGTTAGGAGCGGACGGGCTACGCATTGGAGATAAAACGGTATGCCTGCATACCATTTCCGATGTGGAAGATTTACCGGGAACAATCGGAACAGATATGCGATACGAAAAGCTATCTACGGATCGGAGTGATTGCCGTTTGTCGTTTGCCTCGCCTGTGGGATTGCTCTTATCCTGTGACCATGTATATAATCAGTACATATTTCTGGACGATTCGGCAGAGAACCTGCGGCAGTTTGAAAAATCTGCCCGTAATATGCAATCGTTATCGAAGTACAGTCGTGGAAACCAAATAAATAAAGAGTGGATCGACAAGTACCTGAACGAAGCCCATAGTTTCGGATTGACTTCTGTTCGGGCACACTTCAATGTAATGGCATGGTCTGACGATGCGGAAGAACTCAAAAATATCCGTAACGATGTCGGCTCACAATTGGCTCTCATGGAGTGCAAGCCCCGCCACAACACAGTGGATGTCGCTACACTCTATTGGGCTGCGATGCCGGGCAATGCGGGTGATTTTCCGAGTGAAGAAAGTTTCTACACGTTTATAGAACCTGCTTTGTGTTTCTTCACAGAGGAAACGAACTACAAATCTTCTCCTTCACCTTTTGGTATCAAGATGTGTGATCGGGTTTCTGGGAAACCCATCCATGTGGATATTTCCGACCTGCCCATGAAGCAGGGAATTATCACGAACCGCAACAAGTTTATCTTGGGGCCTTCGGGTAGTGGTAAGTCTTTTTTTACCAATCATATGTGTCGCCAATATTGGGAACAAGGTACTCATATCGTGCTTGTGGATACGGGAAACAGCTATCAGGGATTGTGTAATTTCATCAACCGCCGTACCAATGGAGAAGATGGGGTGTATTTTACATATACTGAAAAAAATCCCATCTCATTTAATCCTTTTTATACCGACGATGGGGTCTTTGATATCGAGAAAAGAGAAAGTATCAAAACCCTGATAATGACTTTGTGGAAGCGAGATAATGAACCACCCACACGCTCAGAGGAGGTTGCTTTGTCCAATGCGGTCAGTCTGTACATAGAACGTATAACGATTGATGAATCGGTTATACCCTCCTTCAACTCGTTCTACGAATTTGTCAAACTGGACTATGCTGCTATCCTTGATGCCAAACGTGTCCGGGAGAAAGATTTCGACCTTGCCAACTTCCTCAATGTGCTTGAACCCTATTACAAGGGTGGCGAATATGACTTCCTGCTGAACTCTGAAAAACAACTCGATTTACTATCTAAACGATTCATAGTCTTTGAAATAGATGCGATTAAAGATCACAAAATTTTGTTCCCGATTGTAACGATTATTGTTATGGAAGTTTTCATCAATAAGATGCGTCGTTTACAGGGCATCAGAAAGATGATATTAATCGAGGAAGCGTGGAAAGCGATAGCTAAAGAAGGTATGGCAGAGTATATTAAGTACCTTTTTAAGACCGTTCGAAAGTTCTTCGGCGAGGCAATCGTTGTCACTCAGGAAGTGGACGATATTATCGCTTCGCCTATTGTGAAAGAGAGTATTATCAACAACAGCGACTGTAAAATTCTCTTAGACCAACGTAAATACATGAACAAATTTGATAGCATCCAAGCTTTGTTAGGGCTGACCGAAAAAGAAAAAAGTCAGGTGTTATCCATCAATATGTCCAACAATCCGAACCGAAAATACAAAGAAGTCTGGTTCGGATTGGGCGGTGTTCAGTCGGCTGTATATGCCACTGAAGTGAGTCTGGAAGAGTATTTTACGTTCACAACGGAAGAAACGGAGAAGCTGGAGGTTGCTCGGAAAACCGAAGAGTTGGATGGTAATATTGAGTTGGCTATAAAACAAATAGCTGAAAGTAAACGCAAGTAAAAAACGAAAAGCTATGTTCAGTTCAAGTAATATAACCGATCCTTGTTCCACTTCTACAGACTTTTCCATGCGGGAGATTACGGGGCGTTGGGTAAGTAGAGACGGTGCACCTGCGATAAACATATACCGCAACATCTCCCGAAAAAAGGGAGGCATCCGCCTCTGTCTTACATACAACAACCCGCTGGTAGTCTGTGATTGTACGGTCTACAACGTATTCGGTCTGCATTACATTGAACTGTACGAGCGTATCGAGATTGCTTATGACCGGGAGCAAGAGATCCTGCACCTTTCCGCTTTCGGAGAGTATGTCCGGGAGGAGGGTTAGCTCATTTGGGGCTACCTTCGACCTTCGGACGGTAAAACGAGTAATAACAATTAAAAATAACGAATATGAAGAAAATACTTTTCTGCCTTGTGGCACTCATGGGACTGTGCACCTATCAGGTAAAAGCACAATGGACGGTGATCGATCCCTCGAATCTGGCACAAAATATTATGACTGTTTCCAAAACAGCCACAACAGCCAGTAATGTGATTAACTCTTTCAAGGAGATGCAAAAAATCTACGATCAGGGAAAACAGTATTATGACAAATTAGAATCGGTACACAATCTGATCAAAGATGCCCGCAAAGTGAAAGAAACAGTAGAGCTAGTCAGCGAAATATCGCAGATCTATTCTACCAACTTCAACAAGATGCTATCCGATAGGAATTTTAGCGTCAACGAATTGGAAGCCATATCGAACGGATATGCCAAGCTATTGAATGAAAGTGGTAATCTGCTTGCGGATATAAAGAATGTCGTTTCCCTCTCCAACGGACTTTCGATGACCGATGCCGAGCGTATGTCAATCATAGATGATATACACGCCAAGATGCTAGAGCATCGCAACCTTGTCCGCTACTTTTCCAAGAAAAGCATTTCGGTGTCTTTTATCCGTAGTCAGGAAAAAGGAGATATGGAGCGAGTTAAAAGTTTGTATGGTAATCCATCCGATAGATATTGGTAATCATGACACTGCTTGCAATAGATTTCGACAATCTGCATCAGCTTCTGAGGAATCTGCATCAGGATATGATGCCCCTTTGTGGTGATATGGTCGGTGTTGCTAAAGGAATAGCCGGACTCGGTGCACTCTTTTATGTAGCTTCCCGTGTATGGCAAGCTTTGGCACGGGCAGAACCGATAGATGTATATCCACTGCTCAGACCTTTTGTCATCGGACTCTGCATTATGTTCTTTCCGACTTTTGTACTTGGTACTATCAACGCCGTTATGTCTCCTGTCGTAAAAGGAACACATACCATATTGGAAACACAAATGACAGATGTACATGGTTTGCAAGCCGAGAAAGAGCGATTGGAATACGATGCACGGCTGCGTGAAGGAAAAGCATGGCTGGTCGATGACGAGGTGTACGACCAAAAGATGAAAGATCTCGGAATTACGGATGCTGCCGAAATGATCTCCATGTGGGGAGAACGAACCTGGTACGATATGAAAGTGTGGTTCCGCCAACTGATCCGGGATTTCTTCGAACTGCTGTTCAATGCCGCAGCCCTTACCATTGATACCCTGCGAACGTTTTTCCTTGTGGTCCTGTCAATATTAGGACCTCTTGCCTTCGCCCTCTCTATTTATGACGGTTTTCAATCCACGCTGACCAATTGGATTTCCCGCTACATTTCTATCTACTTGTGGCTACCCATTGCCGACCTATTCTCGGCACTACTCTCCAAGATTCAGGCACTTATGCTGCAAATGGATATAGATATGTTGAGAGATCCGTCCTATGTACCGGATGCCAGTAACGGTGTATATATTATTTTCTTCATCATCGGCATTATCGGATATTTTTCTATTCCGAGTGTGGCGGGTTGGGTTATTCAGGCAGGTGGCGGTAGTGCTACCCGTGGAGTAAACACAATGGCGAGCAAAGGGGCTGCAATGGCAGGAGGTGTTGCCGGAGCTGCGGCAGGGAATGTCGCCGGTCGCCTGATGGGTAAGGAATAATGAGTCACACTGTATTCATTTATTAATTCAAAATAAAACGAACAAATGGAGTTCAAGAGTTTAAAAAATATAGAAACATCATTTAGACAGATACGCCTGTTTGGCATTGTCTTTGTCTGTATGTGTGCCGCCATTACGGGTTACTCGGTATGGTCGTCGTACAACTTTG
>NZ_MKVC01000040.1:0-299458 GCF_001899125.1 Dysgonomonas sp. 37-18
AAACCGATATACAGAAGCTCTTCAAACAGAGAAAGGAGCATATATAGTGGAGGAAGACGCGAACTACGACATCATCCTGCTGGCTTCAGGATCGGAAGTATCGACACTCGTTGACGGGGCAAAACTGCTGAAAGAAGACGGCATAAAAACTCGTATTGTTTCCGTTCCATCCGAGGGAGTATTCCGCACACAAAGTAAAGAATACCAGGAAACCGTATTGCCGCAGGACAAGAAAAAGTTCGGATTGACGGCCGGGCTACCCGTGACATTACTTGGGCTCGTTGGCGACAATGGAAAAATTTGGGGTATGAATTCTTTCGGGTTTTCCGCTCCTTACAAAGTACTTGACGAAAAACTAGGCTTTACACCTGATAATGTATATAAACAGGTCAAAGAATATCTGAAGTAATATAAAAAACAAAAAACAATGACAATTACGATACAAGGAGATAAACCGATAGGATTGGCTAGCGATCATGCTGGATATTCTATAAAGCAATATATTATCAGCCTCTTTGATCAACAGGGAGTTAAATATATTGACTATGGAACTTATTCTACAGAAAGTACCGATTATTCTGACTATGGTCATAAATTGGGAACAGCTATTGACAATGGCGAATGCGATTTTGGTGTTGCTGTTTGTGGTACAGGCAATGGCATTAATATGACATTGAACAAGCATAAGAAAGTACGTAGCGCGCTTTGCTGGAATGTAGAAATAACTCAATTAGCAAGAGCACACAATAATGCGAATGTACTTGCATTACCGGGAAGAATGATTTCTCCTGAGGAAGCTTCTCAAATGGTAGAAGCCTTCTTCAATACTCCTTTCGAAGGAGGAAGACATCAGAGACGCATCGACAAAATCCCTTGCATCTAATCTGGTTATTATAAATAAAATAAATGGAGGCATTTCGTTAGAGTGCCTCTATTTTTTATATATTCTAAACTTCTATTTTGAGTAAATAGTCAACATCGGCAAAAAGAGCATGCAACAATAAACTATTCTCGATATATACTCGAATCATACGCTAGATTTACTATTTTTGTGTATTGCTATTTATATAAACATAAACACTATGAAAGGAATTATTCTTGCCGGAGGAAGTGCTACACGACTTTTCCCACTCTCTAAAGCAATATCGAAACAGATAATGCCTGTGTACGACAAGCCAATGGTTTATTATCCGCTATCAACACTTATGCTGGCAGGTATTCGGGAAATATTGGTTATATCTACTCCTCGTGATCTCCCTATGTTCAGAGAGCTACTCGGCACAGGGGAAGAACTAGGCATGAAATTCGAATATGTGACACAAGAGGTTCCGAACGGGCTTGCACAGGCTTTTGTTCTTGGAGAGAAATTCTTGGATGGTGAGCCGGGTTGCCTTATCCTCGGCGATAATATGTTTCATGGGCAAAACTTTTCGCAGATGCTAAAAAAAGCGGCCTCTATCGAAACCGGCGCCTGTATATTCGGATACTACGTAAAAGATCCTCGTGCATACGGTGTTGTAGAGTTTGATGAGTCAAAAAAAGTGTTATCTCTGGAAGAAAAACCTCAAAAGCCAAAATCAAACTATGCTGTACCGGGACTATATTTTTATGATAAAACGGTAACAGAGAAGGCTAAAGCTTTAAAACCATCGGCAAGAGGTGAGTATGAAATTACAGACCTAAATAAATGCTACTTGGAAGAAGGAACGTTAGAAGTACAATTATTTGGTCGTGGTTTTGCATGGCTTGACACAGGAAATTGTGATAGCTTACTAGAGGCAGGAAACTACGTAGAAACAATACAGAATAGACAAGGATTCTATGTTTCTTGTATCGAAGAAATTGCATGGCGCAACAAGTGGATTGATGATGATCAGCTGGCTACCCTTGGGCAAAAACTAGATAAAACAGCTTACGGACAATATATCTTAAGTTTGGTCAAGTAAAAATCACATAAAAATAGAAACACATTATATCAACAAGAAATCGTATACTGAAAAATGAAATTTACGGAACAATCCATCAAGGGAGTCTGGGTAATAGAGCCTAAAGTATTTAATGATGAGAGAGGATACTTTATGGAGTCATATAAGAAAAATCTTTTCGATGAGCACATCGGTAAGATTGATTTTATTCAAGATAATGAATCTAAGTCTACTCGTGGAGTACTAAGAGGATTACATTATCAAATAGGAGAATATTCTCAGGCTAAATTAGTTAGAGCACTTAAGGGATCTGTTCTGGATGTTGTAGTTGATTTAAGGAAAAGCTCTCCTACTTTTGGACAATATCTGGCAGTAGAGCTAACAGAAGAAAATAAAAAGCAACTATTTATGCCAAGAGGTATTGCTCATGGTTTTTTGGTGCTTAGTCAAGAAGCGATTTTTTCTTACAAAGTAGATAACGTATATGCTCCTGCACATGAAGCGTCTCTACTGTGGAGTGATCCATCAGTCGCTATCAACTGGGGAATAGATGAAAAAGAACTAATCTTATCACCCAAAGATAAAGCCGGAAAATTGTTATCCGAAGCTATTTTATTTGACTAAGAGTAAATGGCAAAAACAGTACGAAAAAGGGTAAACAGGAGAAAATCTAAAAAAAGTAATTTAAAGAAATATATCCTGTCGATGAGTGTAGCTGTATGCTTAGGTATTGCAGCTTTCTTCGTTATTAAAGGATTTTTTGAAGAACCCGAATCTTTCGATTCTAGTAAATATTTTGTGAAGGGTATAGATGTTTCACATCATAATCCAATTCTTAATTGGGATAATGTAATGGAACAAGATATAACATTCGCTTATCTTAAATCGACAGAAGGGACGACACATGAAGACCGGAATTATCCTTTCAATTATGATCTGGCTCGAAAGTCTAATATAAAGGTAGGCTCATATCATTTCTATACGTTTGCCTTATCGGGAGAAGAACAGGCAAAACATTTTCTTAAAACAGCAAAATTTAATAGCGGAGACCTGATTCCTGCTATAGACGTGGAACATTCTCCGGCAAACCCGTATAGCAAAGACAAAGAATTTGTAGGTACTGTTGTCAAAGAGCTTAAAATAATGGAAAATAAGCTCTATGAACATTTTGGAGTTCATCCTATAATTTATACCAACAGAGACTGTTATAAGCTATATATAAAAGGTAATTTCACTAAGAATATTATATGGATGTGTGATCTACACAACGAGCCATCAGACGATGTTAATAACTGGAAAATATGGCAATTTTCCCATAAAGGAGAGTTACCGGGAGTAGACGGGCATGTTGATTTGAATTACTATCGATATACATTCAACGAGTTTAAAGAATTATTACTACCTTGAACACTCAAAATTAAGCTGATGAAGTATCTATATATTGCCATATTCGCCTGTTTCTTTTTTACATCTTGTTTTAAGGAAGATAAGTTCGAGAGCTCAAAGAAGGGAAACTTCGAGGCTCTTTGGCAAATTATGGATGAGCATTATTGCTTTTTTAATTATAAGGACGTAGATTGGAACGAGGTCTATAATCGTTATTCGCAACGTATAAGCGAAAATATGGATAACGATGCATTATTTGCTGTCTTAGGCGAAATGCTTGCGGAGGTACAGGATGGACACGTAAATCTAGTTGCCTCGCACAATGTAGCTCGTTATTGGAAATGGTTTGAAGATTATCCCGACAACTTCGACTCTAAGATACAAAAAAACTATCTCGGAACAGATTATGGTATTGCGGGAGGACTTAAGTACAAGCTGTTGGATAATAATATAGGATATATATATTATGGCAGCTTTTCGAGTGGTATCGGCGAAGGAAATATCAATCAAGTGCTCGACCGGTTTGCACTATGTGATGGTATCATTCTCGATGTGAGAGATAATGGAGGAGGCCTGATGTCCAATAGCGATAGACTGGCATCCCATTTCTTTAACGAAAAAACATTGGTTGGTTATATGAGACATAAAACTGGAAAAGGACACGATGACTTTTCCAAACCATATGAAATATATGTAGAACCGACAAATGGTGTCAAGTACCAAAAGAAAGTGGTTATACTTACAAATCGTAGTTGCTACAGTGCAGCGAATGATTTTGTTAATGCTATGCGATATGCTCCCAATGCAACTATAGTTGGCGACAAAACCGGCGGAGGAAGTGGACTTCCATTTTCTTCAGAATTACCGAACGGTTGGTCTATACGTTTTTCTGCATCTCCTATCATGGATGCAGAAATGAATCAACTGGAATTTGGAATCGATCCGGACATTAAAATAGACATGACAGAAGCAGATATGGACAAGGGTATAGACACAATAATAGAAAAAGGGAAAGAAATAATTAAAAGCTCTAGCGAAAACCTATCTTTTTGAAATTAAAAAATCTAAATACAAACCAATTACAAAACATATAACGCCACACAGGTGTTATACAACATATAATAAAGATCAAAATGATTTATTAAAATATAAATATTTTGAAATTCATTTTGTATAACTTTGTATAAAGCAGAGATTTCATCTACAAACCTGTAAAACATTAATAATCATGCCTAAAGTTACAAAAGAAGCCGCCTTGAAATATCACAGAAGTGGAAGACCCGGAAAAATAGAGGTTGTACCTACTAAGCCGCATAGTACTCAAATGGATCTGTCTCTGGCATATTCTCCGGGGGTGGCAGAACCATGTCTCGAAATAGAAAAAGAGCCTCAATTGGCGTATGAATATACGACCAAAGGGAATCTAGTTGCTGTTATTTCGAATGGGACAGCAGTACTTGGGTTAGGCGATATTGGCGCACTGGCAGGCAAACCTGTCATGGAGGGCAAAGGGCTCTTATTTAAAATATTCGCAGGTATTGATGTTTTTGATATTGAGGTGGATGAAAAAGATCCTGAAAAATTCATCCAAACAGTAAAGGCAATTTCTCCTACTTTCGGGGGTATTAACCTAGAGGATATAAAAGCACCCGAATGTTTCGAAATAGAAAGAAGATTAAGAGAAGAGCTTGATATTCCGGTAATGCATGACGACCAACATGGCACAGCAATCATTTCTGCAGCAGCTTTGATAAATGCATTAGATATAACGAATAAAGATATATCCAAAATAAAACTTGTAGTAAATGGAGCCGGAGCTTCTGCCATAGCATGTACAAATCTGTATATGAGATTTGGTGTGAAAAAAGAAAACATCATTATGTGCGATAGCAAAGGTGTAATCACTACCAAACGCCCTAACTTAACAGATACTAAAAAAGAATTTGCGATCGATAGCGATATTACAACGCTAGAACAGGCGATCGAAGGAGCAGACGTTTTCTTAGGATTATCTACTGCTGATATTCTTACAAAGGAAATGATACGGAAAATGAATAATAATCCGATAGTATTTGCTTTAGCGAATCCGAATCCTGAAATTTCGTACGAAGAAGCAATGGAATCTCGCGATGATATTATTTTTGCTACCGGCCGTTCCGATTACCCCAATCAGGTAAATAATGTTTTGGGATTTCCATACATTTTCAGAGGCGCATTAGATGTAAGAGCTACAACAATAAACGAGGAAATGAAACTCGCTGCATCTAGAGCGATAGCCGACCTTGCAAAAGAGCTGGTTCCGGATGTTATTAATTCAGCCTATGAAATAAAGAAATTGACTTTTGGAAAAGACTATATTATCCCGAAACCGCTAGACCCAAGATTGTTAACATCAGTATCCACCGCCGTAGCCAAAGCCGCAATAGAGAGTGGAGTAGCTCAAAAGACAATCACCGACTGGGTAGAGTACCAAAACAGGATATCAGAGATGATGGGATACAGCAACAAGCTAATCCACCGTCTGACAGCTCTTGCCAAAAGCGAAAGAAAACGTGTTGTATATTGTGAAGGAAACCACGTTAATACTATAAAAGCTGCCATTATTGCGTATAAAGATAATCTGTGTGAACCTATTTTACTGGGTAGTGAAGAGCGAATACAAAATATAGCCAAAGAGAATGGACTTGACCTCAATGGA
Source organism: Dysgonomonas sp. 37-18 (assembly GCF_001899125.1). NCBI lineage: Bacteria > Pseudomonadati > Bacteroidota > Bacteroidia > Bacteroidales > Dysgonomonadaceae > Dysgonomonas > Dysgonomonas sp. 37-18. The sequence continues at coordinate 6,010 of NZ_MKVC01000040.1, forward strand.
ATAAAAATAATAAATCACAGAAATATATCTGAGGATGTACGCAGAGCACGCTATGCTCAGCTATTGAGCGAGAAGAAGTCTAGAGAAGGTATCCGCTACCAAGAAGCATTCGAGAAAATGAGTGACCGCAACTATTTCGGAATGATGATGGTAGAGACTGGCGATGCTGATGCAGTTATCACAGGGATATATAGCCACTACCGTGAGTTTGCAAAAACAGCATTGGAGGTCATCGGATTAAAACCTCAGTATAAACATTTTGCAGCCATGCATATTGTACAAACAAAAAGAGGCCCTTATTTTCTTGCTGACACACTTATTAATCGTTGGCCGGAAGAAGATGTATTGATCGAAATAGTAAAACTGGCACACGACACTGTACAATATTTCTCTACTGAGCCGGTGATTGCAATGCTCTCGTTTTCCAACTACGGAGCTGATGATAACGGAAGCCCTAAAAGTATAGCAAATGCAGTAAGATATTTTCATGAAAATTATCCAGATTATAATATTGATGGAGAAATGCAGCTGAATTTTGCGATGAATAAAGAGCTAAGAGATAAAGCATTCCCATTCAACACTCTTAAAGGAAAGGATGTAAATACATTGATATTCCCCAATTTAAGCTCAGCCAATATATCCAGTAAGCTATTGATGGAGTTGGGTATTGCAGGTGAGAGCTTAGGACCAATTCAGATGGGATTGCGCAAAGCTGTCCACTTTACAGATATAGAAAGTTCAGTAAGAGACATAGTCAACTTAACGGCCGTAGCTGTTGTAGATGCAATTGCAAACAGCCTACAAAATAAGTAAGTATGTTGCTTCGGGAAATATTGAAGGGTAAAAAGCTATATTATACTGATCATAAGAAAAAGAATGCAACTGACTTTAACTCCGGTACAAGATTCGGACATCGAGTTATTAAGCGAATGGTTACATAAGGACTATATCCTGCAATGGTACCATGATGCTGATGAATGGATTCATGAAATAGAAGAAAGAGAAGGAAGCTTTAACTTCTTATCTCACTATATTGTCCTTGAGAATAATAGGCCTATTGGATTTTGTCAATTTTATGATTGCTTCGACGCCAAGGAAGATTGGTATTCGGTGGAATGTCCAAACAAAATATATAGTATTGATTATTTAATTGGAGAAGAAAATTTTCTAAGGAGAGGATATGGCAAAGAAATTGTGAGAATTCTTACAAATAAAATAATCCGGGACAAAAATCCAGAGGCAATAATAGTTCAACCGGAACAAGAAAATGTAGCATCATGCAAAGCTCTTTTAGCCAACGGTTATATTTATGACTTAGATAATAATTATTACATACTAAGATGCTTATAAGTATTATTCAATTGAATGTGTAATAACTAAGGTTTATTCTTTAGTGAAGATTTCATGGAAATTGTTAGCTTTACACAAAACAAATCAGTATGAATAAAAAACATAAAGGAACCTGCTTATGTGGTAAAGTTGCGTTTGAAATAATAGGGACTTTTGAACGTTTCTTCCTCTGCCATTGTGAATATTGTCGTAAAGATACAGGCTCTGCCCATGCTGCAAACTTATTTTCTACGACAGCTAAATTAATATGGTTATCAGGAGAAGACAACATTAAGACCTTTGATTTCGAATCATCAGGACATATTAAAAGTTTCTGCCTCGATTGCGGCTCTGCACTTCCAAATATTCAGATGCATGGAAGTTTGCTTGTTGTTCCCGCAGGCTGCCTTTATACAGATATTTCTATTGTCCCACAAGGTCATATATATTTTTCGCACAAGGCTAATTGGGATAATGATTTACACAAAATTCAAATATTTGAAGAGCTCCCATTATAAGTGATATAAGTCGTTCATAAAATATTAAGTACTTGTTTGGAAATAGAACAAAGAATCTAACTCTTTTGTGAAGATTGGAGAGAAATTGTTAAATTTATGGAATATTTTAAAAGATAGTTATGATAACCAAACAGAAAATTACAATATATTTAAAGTATCAAAATATAGATAACTTTGCTCGTTTTGCTAATGCTAAAGAGAAAAATATATTGGTAGATAAAGATTGGGCTCTTATCGAAAATTTAATACAAGATATCCATTTATTAAAAAACAATATGTTGTCTAGTGAAATGAGAGATAAAATAGAAAACAAAATCAAAGATTATACGGAAGACGAAAATGAACTTCATGAGAAATATAATATATGACTTTGCTCGTTTTGTAAGAGCCAGAATCAGATTTTACTTCCTTAAACTCATAGGGTTTCCTAAACCACTTAAATATTTAGAAGGTAATTCTAATGACTATGCAAATAAGATTAGCCACGGATGCATTAATACTATTATAGGAATTGCTTACTTATATTTCACATATTTTAATTAAAATAAAATCCCCACACATTTCTGTATGAGGAGTTTAAAATTATTGTGGAGCATATCGGACTCGAACCGATCACCTTTAGACTGCCAGTCTAACGCTCTAGCCAGATGAGCTAATGCCCCCGATGAAAGCTGTGCAAATATATACAATTTTCGCTAATAATGCCAGATGTATAAATAAAAAGAGAACTTAACTCTATTTAACTGTATACTGCGAGCAATATTCCACAGCAGACTTAATATCTTCCGGATTATCAAAATCCAGCTTATTTTCCTTAATATATTTCTTGATTTCTTCTTTGTGAACTTTAAATAACTTTGCTAATGAGTCTGGTGAAGAAAAGCGCTTCTGTGTATTATTGATCTTTATATAATAGAAATTATCAGGCTTGTAATTAAATTTCTCGGAAACGTTCAGTGGAATAGCACGTCCTTCTTTGTTAATTACACTTACACTCGTAATAGCACTTGTTGTAGATGTCATACCATAACCACTCGGTTTTCCCTCCGATACAGCTTTATATCTCCATTGTATATAAAAAATGAAGTTATTATAATTAATCCGTTCGTAGAATAAATTGCCTTTTATTTGCTCAAACATTCGCCCTTCAATATTGATATATGAAATATCCGAAGGATTGACTATCTCTAGTAAAGCATTATCCGAAGGTGAGAGGAAGAGCATTCTTTGATTTAAAGGATCATAATTAAGTTTTGCATATACAACTGCGCCATTTTTATATACAGCTTTTCCATTTTTAAATTCATCGAATATATATACATTGTCTTCTTGAGCTTGCAGTTCCAATGATACCCAGAAGAGACTAAAGAATAATGATAGAAGAAGATATTTGTTTTTCATAACAGGCATTTATTTAAAGCTTTAACAAAGAAAATAAAGTATTTATTAATCTACAAATAATTCAGTATTTATTCTACTTAAACAGTGAAAGTCCTGATAGTTTCAGGACTTTCTTATATTATGTTATACAGAAAATTCAGATCAAATATCCACAACGAACTTTTTTAGCTCTAAACTCAATAGAGGTTGGGGTACCGATTGCTTTATTTCCGAAATTATTATATCCAAAACTCTTTCTCTCAAAAATTCTTTACGAGTAACCAAGCTGATTTCTCTTACCGGCGAAATACCTTTCAGTGGACGCACATTCTTTTTTTGTTGTTCGGTAAGATCTTCTATTGCCATTTCGGGAATAATAGTAAGCCCGCTATTGTTATCTACAATATTGATCAATGTGCTTATGCTTCCTGCTTCATAAGAGAATAAAGAATGTGAGCTTTTACGCTTACGCATATTACAGATTCTCAATATTTGCCCTCTGAAACAATGAACTTCTTCAAGCAACCACAAACGGTTTATATTCAGATCATCTTCTTCCAGCTCTTTTTTTGCATAGAGTGACGTTTCGCGGGGAGAAACGTAAGCATAGAATCGTTCGTAATATATAGGATGTTCCGATATTTTGTCATTTTTCAGAGGTGTAGCCAATATCGCTCCATCTAAAGCCCCATTCAACAACTTCTCTATTATCTGACCGGTTGTAGTTTCTTCTATTACCAAAACAATATCATAACCATTTTCGTCATGAACCTTCATAAGTTTCGGCAATAAATAAGGCGCGATAGTAGGGATTATACCCAATTTAAACACTCCTTGTACTATTCCTTTTTCTTCTTGGATTATTTCTTTTATCTGCTTTACTTGCGATACAATGACACGAGCCTGATTTATGATCTGAATACCAATAACAGTTGGCTGAACAGGCAACTGACTACGATCAAATATTTTAACCCCCAGTTCATCTTCCAATTTCTGGATCATCATACTTAGGGTAGGCTGCGTTACAAAAGAGGCTTCAGCCGCTTTTGCAAAGTGGCGGTGATTGTCCACTGCAATAATATACTCCAGTTGCTGTATGTTCATATCTACGGTATTTAGTTAGTGTTAGTATTCTCTTTGTCCAAATATTGAAGAACCTACTCGTACTATAGTAGCTCCCTCCTCCACTGCTATTTCATAATCATCAGACATTCCCATAGAAATTTCGGAAAACGAATCAAAATCATGGAAATAATCTGCTTTAAGTTCATCATAGAATAGTTTCAGGCTACGAAACTCTGTTCTTATGAGGTCTACATTGTCCGTAAAGGTAGCCATACCCATTACCCCTCCAATATATGCACACTTCAACTGCTCCCAAAGACCTTCATCCAGCATCTGCCGACAAGTATCAAATGATAAGCCATATTTAGAATCCTCTTCTGCAATATGAATTTCTAAAAGACAGCAAATACGCTTATTTACACTTGTTGCCTGCTTATCTATTTCCTGTAAAAGCTTCCAACTATCAACACTATGAATAGTATGAACATATGGAACGATTGCTTTCACTTTATTTGTTTGAAGATGACCTATAAAGTGCCATTCTATATCTTGTGGCAACTTACTATGCTTCAGATCTACCTCTTGCATCCGACTTTCACCAAAAACCCGTTGACCGTTATCATAAAGTTTCTGTATAGCTTCTACAGGATGAAATTTAGATACAGCGACAAGTTTTACAGTCTCAGGTAAAGTCTCTTTTATTTTATGTAAGTTATCTGATATATTCATTTCAAGCCGGTAACACAATATAATTTATCAACCATAATTTTATGGCAAATCATACCAATACTACTTTCTTCTTTTCGTCTTCTGAATAAGGAAACACATCCATAATAGTAGTCTCGGATAATGAAGCAATAGTATAATCAGCCAAGGTTCCCTCCATGCCTTTTTCTACAACCTTCAGTGCTTCTTTTATATCAGATGCCTGAGCTAGCATTTGTACTGCTGTTTTCTTTTCCGTTCCACTTTTTTCATCCAAACTAATAAACATTACTTTAGCTTTAAAAAAACGATCTCCATTATCATTAAAGAATAATTCAGACAATTTAGCTCTTTTAATATCTGCTATTGTAAATTCTCCGGATATATAAGGTTTTATTTCTTCAATTATACGGGCTTCCGCCTCGGTGAAAGATAGTGCATCTACTAAATATGGTTCAGTTACTTTCTTTTGCATACCATTTTCCAGTACTTTTTCGTAGCTTACTTTGCATTCAAACCAATTATGCATATAGTCTAGGTTATTGTTTTAATCTATAATTTATTGATACAAATATAAACAATTTAATTCATTATATCTATCAATTGATAAAAGTTCTCTATTGCTTAATTATAAGATTCTTCTATCACAAAAAAAAGAAAATAAAGAACAAATCTATGTATATTTAAGCTATAAAAATCTATATTTCTCAAAAAATATTTAACCTCATCTTTTTTATTATTATTCAACTTATGAGATAGTAATAATAACATAAAGGCAGGATATTTTAAAATAATAAATTAATATATATGTTAGAATAAAGAGAGCTTTCTGTCTCAAAAAAAGCCTGCAATTACACTGCAGGCTTTCGTTTATTATTTAAATAATTTCTATATTATTCTCTGTCTTGATATTTATAATCGTTCAGCAGTTCTTGAAGACGTTTACGAGCAAAGAAAATACGACTCTTAACCGTACCTATTGGTAAACCTAGTTGTTGAGCAATTTCTTCATATTTATAACCCGACACGTGCATTGTAAAAGGAACTTTATATTCGTCGGCAAAACTATTTATCACTTTTACTATTTCAGATACCGTATATGCGCCTTCTGGTGTATCAAAACCTGAATCTTGAGGTAAATTTAAATGATATAAATTTTCAGTTTGATCTATCATAGTCTGACTGCGAACTACACGACGATAGTTATTCACAAAAATATTATGCATGATAGTAAAAACCCAACCTTTGAAGTTTACGTTTTCATAATATTTCTCTTTGTTGTCCAAAGCACGTAAAGTTGTTTCTTGCAACAAATCTTTCGCCTCTTCTCTATTGGATGTTAGAGTTAGTGCAAAGTTCAACATATTATTTTGCAAGTCTATTAACCTGTCTTCAAATCCTTTATAAGTATTATTTAGTGTTGTCATTTTTTTGTAATTTTTAGTCGGCTAATGCAAATTAAGTAATCTTGTATGGCTTTTTAAGCCAAAATATAGTAAAACAACGCTTTGTTTTATAATCTCTTTTCATTAATTCTTAAAACAAATATACTCTTTTTTTCATCAACCAGAAAAAACTTTATAAAAATATACTTTTTTTCAGAAAAATAAGCAAAGACAAAACACATAAACAACTGATAATATGCATTCTCAAATATTATTTGAATATTAATATAAGTTATAAATTATTTCTATAAACTTCATTAATTAATCAAAATAAACCTAACATACTACGACAAATTGTCACTCAGGTACTCTTTGGCATTTATTTTGTCTTAACAATACATAATTAACAAATATAACTGGTAAAATATTATACAACATGGAAAAAACTGGTAAAATTGGGGTTACGACCGAAAACATTTTCCCTATCATCAAAAAATTCTTATATAGTGATCATGAAATATTTCTTCGTGAATTAGTATCTAATGCCGTAGATGCTACTCAAAAATTAAAGACATACGCATCTTTAGGAGAATTCAAAGGAGAAATGGGCAGCTTGTCGGTAAGTGTATCTATTGACAAAGACAAAGGTACTCTTACAATCTCAGATAAAGGTATTGGGATGACCGATGAAGAAATAGACAAGTACATCAATCAAATAGCATTTTCTTCAGCAAACGAGTTTCTCGATAAATACAAGAAAGACGCTAATTCTATTATTGGACATTTTGGATTAGGTTTTTATTCATCTTTCATGGTATCCAAGAAAGTAGAGATCATCACCAAGTCTTTCAAAGAAAATGCTCAAGCGGTAAAATGGAGTTGCGACGGATCTCCTGAATTTACGTTAGAAGCTGTAGAAAAAGCAGAAAGAGGGACTGACATTATTTTATATATAGATGATGAGAATAAAAACTTCCTCGAAAAAGCAGAAATAGACAAACTATTAAAAAAATACTGTCGCTTCTTACCTATACCCGTAATATTCGGAAAGAAAACAGAATGGAAAGACGGCAAATCTGTAGAGACAGAAGAAGACAATGTTATAAATGATACAAATCCCCTATGGACACGCAAACCTGCCGATCTGAAAGATGAAGATTATAAGAAATTCTACCAAGACTTATATCCTTTCTCTGACGAGCCGATGTTCTGGATACATCTAAACGTTGATTATCCGTTCAAGCTGACAGGAATATTATATTTCCCTCAAGTTAAAAGCAATATAGACCTCAATCGCAACAAGATACAATTATATAGCAATCAAGTATTTGTTACCGATTCAGTAGAAGGTATAGTTCCCGAATTCTTGACATTGATGCATGGAGTCTTGGATTCACCGGACATTCCTCTTAACGTTTCTCGCTCGTATCTGCAAAGTGATCAGAATGTAAAAAAGATATCCAATCATATTACTAAAAAGGTTGCAGACAGGCTGGAAGAAATATTCAAAAACGATCGTAGTCAATTCGAAGACAAATGGGATAGTCTCAAGCTCTTTGTTGAGTATGGCATGCTTACCGACGAGAAATTCTACGACCGTGCTCAAAAGTTCTGTTTATTGAAGAACGTTGACGGTAAAGCATTCACATTTGAAGAATACAAAACACTTATATCTTCTGATCAAACAGATAAGGATGGCAATCTGATTTATCTATACACCAGCAACAAAGAAGAGCAGTTCTCTTACATAAACACAGCGAAAGACAAAGGATATGATGTAATCTTATTTGATGGTCAACTAGATGTACATATGGCAGGACTGCTTGAACAGAAGTTTGAGAAGAGTCGCTTTGTTCGAGTAGACAGTGACACAGTGGACAATCTGATCTTGAAAGAAGACAGCAAAGAGATCAATCTAACTGATAAACAAAAAGAAGAGTTGAATGAAGCCTTTACTTCTCAACTACCGAAGATTGATAAAACTGAATTTACTGTCGACTACAAATCGTTGGACGAAAAGGCACAACCAATACAAATAACTCAGAATGAGTTTATGCGCCGTATGAAAGAAATGTCTGCTATGCAGTCGGGTATGGGATTTTATGGTGAGATGCCGAACAATTATAATCTTGTATTAAACATCGAGCATCCATTAATAAAAAAGATAATGGCTGATATAAATAACAAAGATAAAGAGGCGGTAAGTGCTTATGCTAATGAGAATAAAAATATCCGTCAATTGATAGATTTAGCTCTGCTGTCAAACGGTATGCTGAAAGGTGAAGCTTTGAGCAACTTTATCAAGAGAAATATGGAAAATATATAATCTACAGAATATATTAAATTTAACAGGCAATAGCGGAGCTTAATGTCACTAAATAAAGAAGACATTTTGCTCCGTTTATTTATTGTAATAAATTTTCAAACCAAAGTTTACTTCCGTCCAAAATCTGCGGGAATCTCACCCCATTCATCAGTTTTCCATTTAAGGATTGTAGTTGTATAAGTATTTGTTTTAAGCCAGTTCTCGGCACGTTCTATCATGTAGAAAAGAGATTCATTTTCGGGAATCCGCTCCAGCTTGGTCTTACATTTCTTTTCTTTTACCCACTTTATTGCATTTACACTATCTGAATAAATGGGAATAGAAAAGCCTTTCTGCTTCAACAAAGCCAAGCCGTGTACCAATGCGAGGAATTCTCCAATATTATTTGTCCCTTGCTCAAATGGTCCTTGTTTGAAAATCTCCTCCCCGGTCTTCACATATACTCCGCGATACTCCATCAAACCGGGATTGCCACTACAGGCGGCATCGACGGAAAGGCTATCTTTTATAATCTCGGGAATGTTATGTATCGAAACTTGCTTCTTTTTTTCAGCATTCTTACCTACATACAACCAAGGACTTTCATTGTAAGCTTTCTCAGCCTCGAGTTTCGATGGAAATGATTTATAAATAGCACCATCATAACCTTCTACCTGAGCCTTGCATTCTGCCCATGAAGAGTAGACACCGGTCTTTACTCCATTCCACACCACATAAAAATTCTTCTTCGCCACCTTATTCCAACAGTATATATCACAAAAATATCCGTAAGCTGTACTTACAGATATTCTAAATCTTTTATTACTCTAATTATTTTTCGTTAAAAAAATCAGAAGCTTTTTTTCGTGCCTTATCTGCAAACTCATCAACCTTATCTACAAATTTTTCAGTATAACTTTGCGTATGCTTCGACACGTCTTCAAATAAATCTTTAGCCTTAGTTAAAAAATCTTCTGTTTTTCCTTTAAAGAATTTATCCCAGTCTATATCAAGACCTTCCTTATCCATATAATCTTTAACTACAGAAACAGCTTTAACGGCCTGTTCGTATGTAAGCCCAACCTCATCTTGCAGTTTTTTTATCAAGTTTTCCATGATTATAATTTTTGATGGTTTTTATTTATAGAAAACAACAATCAGACAGACAAAGTTCAGACTATAAAACACATACCAATAGGCTAGAATCTGAATCCGAACGAAACAAAAAAGTTTCGATTTTTTAATTCAGGACCGGTATATGCAATATTGTAGAGCCCATATTCGTACCCTATGTTTATTGTATATATATCATACACCAGACCAACTTTCGCGTTCAAGCCATAATCGAACCTTCGCCATCGGTCAGGAGTAAATGATTCGAATTCGACCTCAGGAACCGTTGTAACAACAGGCTTCCCTATATTATCGGAAATCACTGTAACGCTGCTTGTTGTACCTGTCCCTTTATATCCATAAGCGGCATATAGTCCTCCATTAATATTAAATGCCCATGACTTCGTGAAATACAATTCATATCCCAAATTAAAAGGCATCTGTATATAATTGCCTGTGGCATTATAATATCCGTCATAGGTAGTTACAGAAATATCACCATTTTTCTCTACAGTATGAATATGTCTTTTCAATCCTTTCTTAGTAACAAACAACCCTGTTTGAAGCTGCATATTACTCCAGAATTTATAATTTACATTGAACCCGATATTAACTCCTACTTTGGCTTGCTTATATGTATTTTCATTCTTAATATCCATTCCGGCGAGGTTTAATCCCACATGTATATCCGAAGTGATACGTTTTTTAGGATACTGAGCATTTATAGTTCCAATACTGCAAACAAACAAAGATATAAGTAAAAATATTTTTAAGATTGTTTTCATAAAGTTAGTATAGTTAATGCAAAGTTAAGAGAATTAATCATATATTAAAGTAAACAAACCTCTTTCATCAAAAATTTCGTTACTCACAGCCAGTATTTGTTCTGCCGTCACGGCTTCTATTTTTTGAGCGGTTTCCGCCAATGTATTGAAGTGATTATGATGCAAAAAATTCTTACCCAAGGCTAATGCCAGATTCTCATGATTGTCTCCCATCACACCTATCTGCCCAATGAGTTGCTTCTTGGCTGTACTTAGTTGACTTGATGTAAGCTTCTCTTTTCTTAATCTATTTAATTCTTTATGCACCAAACTGATACACTTATCCACATTTTTCTTATCACAGCCAAAATAAATTGAAGTTATCCCCGTATCGGTATATGATGTGATCGACGAGTCTACGTTATATACATAGCCTCTTTTCTCTCGTAAAGAGATATTCAAACGGCTATTCATTCCCGGGCCACCCAAAAGGTTATTCAAAAGATTCAAGACTCTTCTATTGGGGTCACACAATGAATATGAACGTCCGCCAATCAGAACATGTGCCTGCGAAGTCTCTTTATCCTCCCTCTTATTTACTGATGAGATGTCAACCGGCTTTATCCGCTGTATATCTGATTTTATATCAGGAATAGCCGACAAATATTTCTCGGCATAATAAACAATCTTCTTAAAGTCTGTTCTTCCAAGTGAAAAAAACACCATATTGGAAGGATTATAGAATTTGTTCACGAAAGCCTTAGCCATCTGCCCATCAAAGTTCTGCAACAGCTCGGCACTTCCTAATATATTATGCCCTATCTGGGACTGATCAAAAACAAGGTTTTCGAATTCATCAAAGATCAGTTCTGATGGACTATCTTCATACGAATGTATTTCGTCTATTATAACCTCTACTTCTTTTTCGATTTCCGATTGAGGAAAATTCGAATGAAAAGTAATGTCTGAAAGTAACTCTATCGCACGGCTAAAGTGTTGCTCAAGAAAGACTGAGTAAACAACCGTTTCTTCTTTATTAGTAAATGCATTGAGCTCTCCACCCACATTTTCCATACGGTTGATAATATGATACGCCCGTCTTTTATCCGTACCTTTAAACAGCATATGCTCTACAAAGTGAGCCATACCGTACTGATCGGGAGCTTCATCGCGTGTACCTGCATTGACTATAAAACCACAATAAGAAACATTACTTTCTATTGGTTTGTGCACAATACGAAGTCCGTTGGATAATGTATGAGTGAGATAATTTATCATTTCTTCATGTAAAACGCCCTTTCTTCAGGGCTTAATTTTTCTATTGAGTAACGCAACATCGTACGAGGCATCTCTTTACTATAACGATCGAGAAAATCAGTTAATTGCATTTTATCTCTCTTACCCATCTCTCTTAGCATCCACCCGATAGCTTTATGCATCAGATCGTGCTTATGATATAATAATCGTCGGGATAAATCTAAAATATCTTGATAATCGTTTCGACGGATAAATGCGAATGTGGCAATAATAGCAATACGTTGATCCCACAACAGAGAACTGTCTGCTAATTGATATAAGACTGACCTATCTTTATCTACAAGATACTCTCCAACAATATCTTTTGCACTGAGATCTACCAAGTCCCAGTTATTGATACGATGTGTATGAGCCAAATAAAAATCTACAATCTCTTGTTTTCTTGTCTCGTCCTTTGTCTTTTTAAATAACTCTACGAGAATAAGCAAAGCGCACAGGCGACACTCATGATATTCATTATTGAGAAGTTTTGCTACCTCTGTAAAAGGAATATCTTTATATTTCTTAGCTACTTTTCGAGTATCAGGAACAACAACTCCCAGAAACTTGTCACCTTCTCCATATTGACCTTTCCCTGTTTTGAAAAAGTACGGGAGAAATTCCCGTTTTTCAGGAGTTGAATAAGCATTTAGCTCTTCTTGTATCTGTTTAGCTATCATTATATTCTCTATAAAAGGTGACAAAAGTGACAGATTTCAGGCTATTTTCATTTGTCACTTTTTAAAGTTCATAAAAATAGCCTTCGATGTATAATAAGATAAATATTGATGTTTCAGATAAAGAGAAAACGGCTTATTTCAGTTTCCATTCGGCACCATCCTTGCCATCCTTTATTTCAAATCCAGCTTTAGCCAATTCGTTGCGAATCTGGTCTGATGTTGCCCAATCTTTATTTTCTTTTGCTTTTTGGCGAATCTCGAGCAATAAGTCCACAGCTTTACCAAACGCTTCATTATTACCACTGTTTGCACCTATTGCATCGTTACGGATACCGAGTATACCGAACAAAAAGATATCAAAGACTTCTTTAAGCTCATTTATATCTTCCTGACTCAATGTTATATTACCGGCATTTGCAGAATTGATTGTTGTTCCGGCTTCACATAGATGCGCTATTACAATTGCCGAATTCAAATCATCATTTAATGCCTCATAGCACTTGTTCCTAATATTTTTGACATCTACAGAAGATGTAGCTGAGACAGGAATTTTCTCTATACGTGCGTATGCATCATAAAGTCGTTCGAGGCTCTTTTCCGCAGCTTGCAGGGCTTCATTACTGAAATCTACTGTACTACGATAATGCGCCTGTAAAATAAAGAAACGAATTGTCATAGGGCTATACGCCTGTACCAGCATTTTATGAGAGCCTGTAAAGAATTCATCCAGTGTAATGAAATTCCCTAGAGATTTACCCATTTTCTGCCCGCCGATAGTTATCATATTGTTATGCATCCAGTACCTTACTACCTGATGCCTTTCCATTGCCGTATTCTGGGCTATTTCACATTCGTGATGGGGGAACATAAGATCGAGCCCACCTCCATGTATATCAAATTCTCGGCCAAGATATTTTATACTCATTGTTGAACATTCGATGTGCCACCCGGGAAAACCATCACTCCAAGGCGAAGGCCAACGCATAATATGTTCAGGTGCAGCTTTTTTCCACAGAGCAAAGTCAACTCTACTCCGTTTCTCTTCCTGACCATCGAGCTCACGTGTAGTGTTTAGCATTTCTTCGATATTGCGATGAGAAAGAATACCATAATCGTAATCCTTATTATATTTTTCTACATCGAAATAAACCGAGCCATTACTTTCGTATGCATATCCGGCTTTCAATATACCTTTGATCGCCTCTATCTGCTCTATGATATGCCCCGAAGCATGAGGCTCTATAGATGGAGACAGTACGTTCAAGGCATCCATTGCCTTATGGTAGCGATTTACATAATACTGAACAACTTCCATTGGTTCCAACTGCTCCAAACGTGCTTTTTTGGCTATTTTATCTTCACCCTCATCGGCATCGTTCTCCAAGTGCCCCACATCCGTGATATTGCGAACGTAACGCACCTTATAACCTAAATGTGTGAGATAACGAAATAGTATATCGAATGTTATAGCAGGACGGGCATGTCCGAGATGGCCATCTCCGTATACGGTTGGTCCACAAACATACATCCCCACATGCGGTGCATGAAGCGGTTCGAATACTTCCTTTTTTCGTGTCAGAGTATTGTAAACCAATAATTTTTGTTCCATAAACAGTCTGTAATTTTTTTAGCAATACAAAAGTAAGAAAATTATATAGAAGTAAGGAGGTTACACACCGAATATTAAGTGTGTAACCAAACCTATGTATTATTAAATATTTAGGGGTTATAGGTTTCTTTATTCCTATTACCGAAAACTCAATTTATATTCAATTGTTTGATTCCATCTGAAATTGCTCTGGTATAGTATCCATAATTTCAAAAAGTTCATCAACGGACTCTGTTCGCAACATCGCCACTCTTACTTTCTTAAAATCGGGCAACCCTTTAAATAATGAGCTTGCAGCCAAATGACGCCGACTGTGAATAATTCCGCCACGTTCCCCTGAATGAGCAACATTTTTGCGGATCATCTCTTTTAGAACATCCAAATACCATTCGAATTCTTTCTTCGGAAGCGTTTCACCTGTTCTCAAATAATGCTTCACCTCTTCAAATATCCACGGACTGCCGATACTCCCCCGCCCTATCATTACGGCATCTACTCCTGTTTCGTCGAAACGACGTTTGCATATTTCGGGACTAGTTACATCACCATTTCCTACTATCGGAATATGTATACGAGGGTTATTTTTCACATCGCCAATCAATTTCCAATCGGCCTCTCCTGTGTACATCTGTGAGCGTGTGCGTCCATGTATTGTCAAGGCTTGTATCCCTACGTCTTGCAATTGCTCTGCCAGCTCCACAATAATCTTTGACTCATGATCCCAACCTAAACGAGTTTTTACTGTTACAGGGATTTTTACGGCTTTTACCACTGCAGCAGTTATTTCAACCATCAGTTCGGGGGTTTTCATCATACCCGAACCAGCTCCTTTCCCTGCTACTTTCTTTACCGGACATCCAAAGTTTATATCCAAAATATTCGGATTGGCTTCTTCACAGATTTTTGCAGCTTCCACCATTGCATCGACTTCCCTTCCGTATATTTGTATAGCCACAGGACGCTCTTCTTCACTGATGGTGAGCTTAGCCTGAGTTTTATTCACATGACGAATAAGTGCATCGCTGGATACAAACTCAGTATATACCATATCTGCCCCAAATTGCTTGCACATAAGACGAAATCCCATATCTGTTACATCTTCCATAGGTGCAAGAAAGACAGGGTTTTCAGAGAATTTTATATTGCCTATTTTCATTATATTATAGTGTAGATTCTTATAGATATTTATTAAATATCGGGCACAAAGATAAGTATCTTTTATCAGAAGATAAAAAGATAGAATTGATCTTAACTATATTATAAACGCTGAGGAAATGAATATAAAAAGAATACAGAGAACAGAGACGAGACATCAACCTGTTTTTGTAGCACGCAGCATTTCTCTTTTTCCGGGAGGTCCGGGAAGTCTTTCAGTTTTGTAGCCTGCTTGTTGTAACATTCTACGCACAACACCTTTAGCACAATAAGTAACTAATATCCCATTCTGGGCTGTAACAGAGTACAATGAATCAAAGATTGATTGCGTCCACATTTCGGGCTGCTTATCGGGAGCAAATGCATCGAAGTAAATGAGATCGAAAGAAGATCTTAGTGAGGAGAAATCAAACTTTGTAAAATCACATTCTATCTTCGACAAATAAAACTCAGGTAAAATTTGAACTTCCTTATCCCAATCAGCATCATGTAGTTTATTATATAACACCTTAGCTTGCACTGAGTGTTTATCCGAATAGTTCAACTCCTCTATAATTGATTTAGGCAAAGGATATAACTCTAACCCTGTGTAATGAATAACTCTTTCAGTATTGGTTACATCCAATGCTGTCAGAAAAGCATTTAAGCCTGTTCCAAAACCAATTTCAAGAATATTGACACTCTCTTTTTTGCAATGATGCAATCCTGTCTTAATAAATACGTGGGTTGATTCTTGTATAGCTCCATTTACCGAATGATAGTGTTCATTCAGGTCGGACATGAAAAGAGTGTGAGACCCATCAGCGGTTAATTCTATTTTGGGTTTCACACTCATTTCTTTTTGTGTCTAATTATCACTTTTTTTCAATTAAAGCAACGGCGTATGCGGCAAAACCTTCCTCACGACCTACAAACCCCATTTTTTCTGAAGTTGTTGCTTTTATCGATATATCATCTACCGAGATTTCTAAAATCTCAGCCATCACTTTCTGCATCTGAGGGATATGAGGGTTTATTTTAGGACGTTCGGCACAGATAGTTGCATCTATATTGCCTATACTATATCCTTTTTCGGTTATCACCTCTAATGTTTTCTTCAATAAGATCTTACTGTCTATATCTTTATACTCTCCGGCTGTATCAGGAAAATGAAAACCTATATCACGTAAATTTGCCGCACCAAGAATAGCATCGCAAATAGCATGTATAAGCACATCAGCATCGGAGTGTCCTAATAGTCCCTGACTATGTTCTATCTTGATTCCACCTAACCACAAATCTCTATTATCAGCGAGGCGATGCACATCATAGCCAAAACCTACCCTTATCTTCATTATATCAAATAACTTTATCTACGAAACAATAATTTACTTAAATAAATTTTTCATTGCATCAATATCAAAACCTAGAGAAAAACGCAATGTTTGGTCTAGTGGATTTTGTTGAGCGGTAGCCAACAAATATGCTACATCCAGTTGGAATGCACTTAGCTTAAATCCTGCACCAAAAGAAAGATACTGACGATTACCTTTCATCTTGTTTTCGTGGAAGTAACCGGTACGTAAACGAAATTTATCATTATAATCATATTCTGCACCAAGCGACCATGCGATCTCTTTCATTTCTTCCGAGAATCCACCGGGAGCATCACCAAATGATTTGAAGATACCCGCTATCGGGTTAATATCTCGATAATCTGCCATGCGTTTACTGAATTCATCATTGGTTTCCCCTTCTTTTTTAACAGGAGGAGTTGGAACCAAATACTTGTTCAAGTCTGCACTGAATGATATTGTACTCACCTCGTTGATTGGATACATAAGAGAAGCACCTAAACGCAGATTGGTTGGTAAGAACTCGTTTCGAGAATCTCCGTTGGTAGAAATTTTCGTACCAATATTAGAAATATTGAAACCAAAACTTAGTAGACTTTCTGAACTCCCTGTACGGATATAAGATTCGTTATAACCCGAAATATCTGCGGCAAAAGCATTACCTACTGAAGTTTCTTCAGAAGCTCCTGTATAATCGGCACGAATATAACGCACAGTTACAGCTCCGGAAAAAGTCTCTGTCAATTTACGGGAATATGCTAAGTCAATAGCCAACTCGTTCGGACTTAATACAACACCATTAAAGTCATTCAAATCTGTGACAACCTTCACATCTCCGATAGAAAAGTAACGGATAGATGCACTTAATGCCTGATTATTTTCATTCCCTAATTTATAGTAACCAACACCATAAACTAGTGCTATATCATTAATGATCTTTCTCAACCATGGAGTATATGATATTCCAAAACCTGCCTTACTTGGGCTAAATGCATATTTAGCAGCATTCCAGTGTTGGGAATACACATCCGGTGCTGTAGCCACTCCGGCATCTCCCATCCCACCTGCACGGGCATCAGGAGCTATATTTAATGACGGCATAGCCGTTTGTATCGGATTCACGTCATCTTGTGCATACGCGCCTAATGCAAGTAATGCAAAAATATTTACAAATAAGATTTTTCTCAAAAGACTCTTCATTTATTCTACTATTTAAGTAATTAATTTATTTGCTAAGGTTTAATTATAGTTTGTTCGGATTTCTTATTTAATTATTCAGTATGTATAGATAACAATTTTTTATAATATTTATTGTTATCTAGTATAAATTTAACATTCTAATTTGTCAGCAAATAGATATTTCCAACAATTTCTCTCCTTCTATCTCTCCTGACAAATGATTTCCTATTTGCACCTTCCCTACTCCGGCGGGTGTGCCTGTAAAGATTAAATCGCCGGTTTTGAGCGTAAAAAACCGACTGGCGTATGCAATTATTTTATCTATCGGATGTATCATTTCGGTAGTGTTAGCCGATTGCACCGTCTTACCGTCAATAGACAAACTGAAGTTCAAATCATCCATCTGTTTGTCCCATTTACCTTTCGAAACAAACTGTCCTACGGCTGCCGAGTTATCAAAGGCTTTAGCTATTTCCCAAGGAAGTCCTTTTTTCTTAAGTTCAGATTGTATATCTCTTGCCGTAAAGTCGATACCAAGAGTAACTTCTTCGTAATACCGATGAGCAAATCGTTCTGCTATATTTTTACCCATCTTACTTATCTTAACTACAACTTCAGCCTCGTAGTGTATATCGGCAGAAAAATCAGGAATATAAAAATCTTTCTTGTCTCCCGAAAGCAAAGATGTATCGGGTTTCATAAAAAGAACAGGATCATCGTCGCTATTCGATAATGCCCTGTTCATTTCTTTATTATGTGATTGATAATTTTGCCCTACGCAAATAATCTTCATCTTTTTGCTGTATAAAAAATATACAACAAAGATACACAAGTTTTTATTTCTTTCTGTGAATTCCGCCAAACATTTGCCTCAAGCGCATTGTAATTACACCGATTACACCTTCAGCAAAAATACCGGAGCTCATTTTTGAAGTACCCAACATCCGATTAACAAAAATAATAGATACCTCTTTTATATTAAATTTCAAACAATGTGCCGTATACTTCATTTCCACCTGAAAGGCATATCCTTTGAAGCGAATATTGTCCAAATCAATAGTTTCTAGAACTGCACGCCGATAACAAACAAATCCGGCTGTAGAGTCATGTACCTTCATGCCCGTAATAAAACGCACATATCTGGAAGCAAAATAAGACATCAAGACCCTGCCCATAGGCCAGTTTACAACGTTTACGCCACTACAATAGCGTGAGCCTACCGCTAGATCGGCTCCTTGATTAACACATGCCTCATACAAGCGGAGAAGATCGTTCGGATTGTGAGAAAAATCAGCATCCATCTCATACACATACTCATAACTGCGTCCCAAAGCCCATTTAAACCCTGCGATATACGCCGTTCCAAGACCAAGTTTACCGGCTCTTTCCACAAGATGTAACCTTTCGGGAAACTCTGTTTGAAGCCTCTTTACAATAGAAGCGGTTCCATCAGGAGAACCATCGTCTATAATCAGAATATCGAACTCTTTTGGTAGATCGAACACTGCCCTTGTGATGGCCTCTATATTCTCCTTTTCGTTATAAGTCGGGATAATAACTATTGAATCTGACATTTCCTACAATATATTAAGTTACAAATGTAGCATTTTAAGTATTGATAAATAAAAATTTGCCCGACAAAAAAAACTAAAATATTACGATATCCATTTCGCTAAAAGAACTTTTTCAATGAGATTAAAAAAAATTAATACCTCTTTATGGAATTTCAGAGACTTTAATATCTATTAAGTAGAAAAAGACAAGATTAAGTAACAATTTAAAACATACAGTTATGAAAAACGCAGTAAACCTAAACTCAACAGAATGGTGTGACATAGTTTTTGAAGGGAGAAACAAATCATATGGTGCATTCGCTTTAAGGCAATCTTCTTGGAAACGACACATTCTCGCTTTTGCTATCATCTTAGTTTTTGTAGGTTTTGTAACAGCTCTACCGTTAATCATCAGTACAGTAAAAGCTGCAACAGGTATAAAGCCGGATAATATAACAGATAAATATACAATAGTAGTTATCGATCCGCCATTAAACAAAGTGGATGAGATTGAAAAACCACCAATTCCTGAACCACCTAAATTTATACAAATGACGAAGTTTGTTCCACCAACAATTGTTGATGACACTAAAGTCAATAATGAAGAAGAGATGGTGACAATGGAAGAGGTTGCAAAAGGCAAAGACGCCATTGGAAAATACAAGGTAGAAAATGGTTCTACTGACCCTGATGCTGTCCGAAAAGATATAGAAATCATAATGACACCAACAGATAAGGGCGGAACAGAAAAGAAACCCGAGACATTTATTGCAGTAGAAATCATGCCCCAATTCCCTGGTGGTGAATCCGAAATGTATAAATTTATAAGTGCCAACCTTAAATACCCCGTTGTAGATCAAGAGATAGGAACACAGGGACGTGTTATAGTAAGATTCGTTGTTAGTAAAACCGGTGAAATATCCAACTTGGAATTATTAAAAGGTATCAGTCCGACATGCGACAAGGAAGCAATGAGAGTTATAAAAAGTATGCCAAAATGGATTCCTGGGAAGCAAAGCGGAAATCCTGTTCAGGTATATTTCACAATTCCGATTGTATTCAAACTGAAACAATAGAAGTACTCTGCCCAAGAAGGCTGTATAGCGTTTTTACCTTATCCGATATTGATTTCTCTTCGATCAGGATGATAAAGGACAAGAAAAACACTATTATAGCTTTCTTATTGCTTTTCAGTAAGGTATTTCCAAAAACGTTTTGGCATGTGCTGACGATGCAGTTTTGGATTTATACGTTCTTTTATGGTCATCGACTTAAAATAACCTTTCCACAACTCTTGAAATAACTTTTCATCTTCAGCCATCAACTTTTCATCTAATTTTCCACCCAGCAAATGTTCATCATTATCAAGGGTAATCTCTACCATTGTATCCAGATCATAGTAATACCCATATTTTCTTTTCATATCATAGATAACCCATTTTTGATCCGAAAAGCGATCTTTGAAATGACCAATAGCCAAAGGAAGAGCATTATATCGGGAAAATACAGGTGCAAAGAATATATCGTCAGCAGCTTTTTGAAAACGCACAAACTGTTTCAGATAGAGTTCCTCGTGGGACACTTTCCTAGCCAGTTGACTCATCTGCAAAACATCGCTATCTGCAAAATTCGTTTCTATAGAGATTTTATTATCAAGCGCTTTACGAATATAACGGAACATAAGATCGTCACTTCCTTCTTCCTCCGAAAGCCAAACATAGGTAAGCATGTTGCATGCTCCTTTCGATAGTTTATTTTCTAATCCTTTCCAAACCCGAGTAGCTTTGTCTTCTTGCGTAACCACCGTATAGCTATCATCCATAAACATGGGAGCAATATCTCCTTCTGCAAGTAATTTGTCGGGAAATACTTTTCGGCTATATGCATCAAAGATGGCGGTCAATAAGCCTTCGAATGTTTTATCGTAAAAAAACACTATCATCAGTCGGGGAATATTATAGACAACTGGCTATCATCACCTTTTCGCTTTTTAGGTTCAGTAAGGATTTTGCGAACATACTCCGGCGTAGCTTCGTTGACTGTATACATGGGCAGCTCGTTGCAAGTAATAAAATACTGCGCTTTCTTCATCACCACTCCAATCTTTTTAAGATGTGAGGCATTCAATCTACCATGCCGACGCGAAGTTACAATATACTGGGCTGACTTAACCCCAATACCGGGCACACGAAGAATCATTACATAGTCGGCTTTGTTAATATCCACCGGAAACATCTCGGGATGCCGCAGTGCCCATGCCAATTTCGGGTCTATCTCGAGATCAAGATCAGGATATGCATCGTCTACGATTTCGTCAGCTCTATACTGATAAAAACGCATCAGCCAGTCGGCCTGATATAAGCGATTTTCCCTCACCAATGGAGCCTGCTTTAGTGCTGGCAAACGAGTATCATAACTATTTACCGGAATAAAGCCCGAATAGTATACACGCCTCATCTGTGTCTGTTGATAAAGAACGGAAGATACGCGCAAGATATCCTTATCCTGCTCATTGGTTGCACCTACTATCATTTGCGTACTCTGTCCGGCAGGAACAAAGCGTGGTGCAGAACGAAACTTCCGCCTGTCTTCTATACTTTGTTGCATCCCCTGCTGAATATAACGCATCGGCTTGTATACACTGCGATGATCTTTTTCGGGAGCCAAAAGTTTCAGATTTACCTCTGTAGGTATTTCCAGATTTACACTCATACGATCGGCATACAATCCAGCTTCACTAATCAATTCCTGACTAGCACCGGGTATGCTTTTCATGTGAATATATCCGTTGAATCGTTGTACAGTTCTGAGATTTTTTATGACTCTCACCATACGCTCCATCGTATAGTCTGGGTTGTTGATAACGCCCGAACTAAGAAAAAGACCTTCGATATAGTTGCGACGATAAAACTCAATTGTAAGATCAACCAATTCTTGGACGGTGAAAGTAGCTCTACGAATATCATTACTCCTACGGTTGATACAATATGCACAATCATAAATACAGTAGTTGGTTAGCATAATTTTCAACAAAGAAACGCAACGCCCATCTTCCGTAAAACTATGACATATCCCCATACCACCTACAGTATTCCCGAGTCCGCCCGCTTTATTTTTGCGGACAGTTCCACTGGAAGAGCAAGAAACGTCATACTTTGCCGACTCTGCCAATACCTTCAGTTTTTCGAGTACATTATCATTCATAGAAATACAAAGAAAAGCATTTTAAAAGAGAGGCTATTATAAAATAATTTAAAATAAGACCTTTTGTTGAAAAATAATTAAAGCACTAATTACATGCAATTTACAATAAAATATTTTATTACTATTAAGCAAAATGTATCGTTAAAGTCGAGCATAAAGGCACATGCATCAAATTAGTGTTTAGATATATATTTTAAACTATTTTAACCATGCAAAAAGAGAAAACACAAAGTAAAACTCTGCGGAAATCCTTATTTTGCATATATTTGTAATATCACATCTAATAAATTATTCAGGCCTGCCGTTATGAAAAAAATATGCACACTGATTGCTTTATGTATATGTTATTCTGTATTATATGCGCAAAATACAGACAAACAAATTTACAAGCATGCAGAACTAGAGACAATCCTCAACAATATCAGAGAGAAACATATCCCTGACAAAAGAGTAAAAGTGTTTGATATAAAAGTAGATGATCACGAAAAGAATCCTACATTATCAGGAGTTACATCCGACATTGCTGCATATAATGAATTAATAAAGCAGTCTGAAAAAATCTATGGGAAAAACTTCACGGATAAGATAAAATTATTACCCGATAAAGATTTAGGAGACAAAACTTATGGTGTGATAACCTTATCTGTTGCCGACATCCGAGTTGAAGGCAAATTCTCGGCAGAAATGGCTACTCAGGCTACCCTCGGAACACCAATCCGAATTTTGCAAAAAGATGGATGGAGTCGCATACAAACACCTGATGGATACATAGCTTGGACTCAGGAAATAAATTATCACCCGATGACTAAAACTGAATTTGAGAATTGGAACTCGGCTAAAAAAATAATATTTACAGACTATTTTGGGTTTGCATATTCTGCACCTGATACACAAAGTCAGACTGTATCGGATCTAGTCAGTTGCAACATCCTGAAAGAGGAAGGCGAGGTTGGAGATTTTTATAAAGTATCATACCCCGATGGACGAAAAGCATATATACTAAAAAGCCAAAGTAAAAAATATGAAGACTGGCTTGCCGGAATTACAATATCAGGGGACGACTTTGTGAAAAAGGCATACACCTTGATGGGGATTCCCTATGTATGGGGTGGTACATCGGTAAAGGGTATGGATTGTAGCGGATTTACCAAAACAATAGCACTGATGCACGGTATTATTCTGATGAGAGATGCCTCACAACAGGTACATACGGGCATACCGATTGATGTAAGCAATGGATATGGAAACTTACAACCCGGAGATTTGATGTTTTTTGGAAAAAAAGCTGAAAAGGATAAAAAAGAACGCATACGTCATGTCGCATTTTATATTGGCAACAATAAATTTATTCATGCATCAGGGTATATACGTATCAGCAGCCTCGATCCTAAAGACAATGATTATGACGAAGTGAATACAAAAGAATTTATCAGAGCTTCGCGCATAATAGGGGCCATAGATAAAGAAGGATCGGGAATATGGTCTATATCAAACAATTCATTCTATAAGTAATTCATCATACCTAATATATCGAATCATGTCACAATCGAGACGTAATTTTCTAAAAACAGCAGCTTTAACAACAATAGGAAGTGGATTATTCCCCGGCAATCCATTAGCAGCATTTGCTCAAAACAATAAGAAGACTATTTCATTAAATAAGAAAATGAAATTAAGCTTTAAGCCATACGATCTGCAATTGCGCCATGTATTCACTATTGCTAATTCTTCACGCACAACAACACCTGTTGTACTGACTGAAATTACATACGATGGTATAACAGGCTATGGAGAAGCTTCTCTCCCTCCCTATTTGGGCGAAACCCAAGCTTCGGTAATCGAATTTCTGAAAAAAGTAGATCTCGAACAATTTTCCAGTCCGTTTGAACTGGATGATATACTCACCTATATCGACAAAATAACAGAGAATAATACTGCGGCTAAGGCTTCTATAGATATTGCATTGCATGATTTGGTAGGCAAAATAATGAATCAGCCCTGGTATAAAATATGGGGGTTGGACAAAGAGAAAACACCATCTACAACGTTTACGATTGGTATCGATACGGATGAGATTGTTAAACAAAAAACCAGAGAGGCTGCACCATTATACAATATACTGAAGGTAAAGCTCGGAAGAGAAAATGACAAGCAGATGATAGAGGCTATACGGACAGTAACCGACAAGCCTATAGCCGTGGATGCCAATCAGGGATGGAAAGATAAACATTATGCATTGGACATGATCAACTGGCTAAAAGAAAAAGGTATAGTCATGATCGAACAACCAATGCCCAAGTACAATCTGGAAGATGCCGCATGGATTACAGAAAGAAGCCCGCTACCTATATTTGCTGATGAGTCTTTTCAACGTCTTCAAGATGTGCTGCGGCTAAAAGGAGCTTTCACCGGAGTAAATATCAAGTTAATGAAGTGTACAGGCATGCGTGAAGCTTGGAAAATACAAACTGTAGCACGGGCAGCCAACATGAAAGTAATGATAGGCTGTATGACCGAAACGTCTTGTGCCATCTCTGCCGCAACGCAATTATCACCGGCTGTAGATTGGGCCGATCTGGATGGGAATCTATTGATCAGTAATGACTGCTTCAAAGGAGTAACAGTTATAAATGGTAAGTTACATCTGGATGATAAGCCCGGAATCGGAATAGAGAAAGTCGGGTGATCTAAATAGTTTTTTGATGATGAATTATATTTATTTATCTATCTTTGCATAAATTTAATACATAAGAATACGTGATATTACTAGCTGAAAGCGGCTCTACAAAGACAGAGTGGTGCCTGGTGGACAGAAGTGGAATTGTAGAACATTTCTTGTCCGATGGTATTAATCCTTTTTTCCAGACAAGAAAGGAGATAAGTCGTTCTATTCGGCTACAATTGCCACCGATCTTTTTTAAGACTAAATTCCATACCATACATTTCTATGGTGCGGGCTGTTCTTCACTTGAAAAGAAGAATGTAGTAAAAGCTTCACTTGAAGCCCAGTTTAAAACACCATCGATCATCGAAAGTGACCTTTTGGGTTCGGCTCGTTCCCTATTTAAAAACGAAGCCGGCATTGCTTGTATTTTGGGAACCGGCTCTAACTCGTGTCTATATGATGGGGATACTATAATAAAGAATGTGAAACCTTTGGGATATATCCTTGGGGACGAGGGAAGTGGCGCTTCCTTAGGTAAGATATTTCTTGCAGATTGTTTAAAAGGATTAGCTCCTACTGAGCTTATAGAGCCATTCTACAGAAAGTATAAGATTGATCCGGATGAGATCATGGATTATATTTATTCTAAGCCATTCCCAAACAAACTCTTATCCGTCTTGTCATTCTTTCTATACGAATATCTCGAACATCCTTATATCAATAATTTAGTCAGAAAGAATCTACGATCTTTCTTTGAAAGGAATATCCTTCAATATGAATATACGGAATATCCTATACGCTTTGTAGGATCTATAGCAAAAATGTACTCCTTCATCTTAAGAGAAATAGCTCAAGACTTAGGAATATACATTGATGTTATTATTGAAAATCCGATAAAAGGACTGATTGAATATCATAAGGAAAACGGACAGTTAATATAGATAAGGTATCTATATTACTTTTTATCTTCCTTATTAGCCAGAGTGATTCTTACAGCATTCATACCTTTTTGGCCTCGCTCCAATTCGAATGTCACCATATTGCCTTCTTCAATGGGAACTAAAGTGCTGCTTACATGGAAAAAGTATTTTTCTGTGCTACCTGTGTGTTTAATAAAGCCATACCCCTTATCCTGATTAAAGTATTCTACACGGCCATTGAAGATAGGATCTTCTACATCTTCTTTCTTAGGCGTTGAAATAGCGATATCTTCTATTTCTATATCTTGTTTATTTGTCTGAGTGGGAGGTGTACTGGTTATAACACCATTTTCATCCACATAAGCGATCATATCTTCAAATGAATCGACAGGAGCATTTCGCCTTTCCTCTCTTTTCTGTTGTTTTTCTTTTCTCTTTTGCTGTTTGTTTTTTTCTATTTCTCTTTTGTTAAATGAATTTGATTTTGCCATTAATTATATATTTATGTTTTTATATTTGTTACGCTGGAATTGATAATTGATTCAACTTCTTTCCTGTTAGTTTCTGAATATCATTTAGCATTGCATTCTCTTCCGCCGAACAGAAAGTAAGAGCAGTTCCACTATTACCTGCACGTCCGGTACGGCCGATACGATGCACATAAGTTTCGGGAACATCGGGCAAATCATAATTGATAACCAACTCCAGTTGATCCACATCTATCCCCCTTGCAGCAATATCCGTAGCAATGAGAACTCGTGTTTTTTGCGACTTGAAATTATTCAACGCACGTTGACGTGCATTTTGAGATTTGTTGCCATGAATAGCTTCGCTACCGATCCCTGCTTTACAAAGAAGACGTGCAATTTTGTCTGCTCCATGCTTCGTGCGGGAAAAAACTAAAACAGATTGCTTTTTATCTTTTTTCAACAAATTGATTAACAAGTCTTTCTTTTCTTGTTTCTCTACAAAATACAAATATTGTTTAATAGTATCTATAACAGATGATGCAGGTGTAACTTCTACCTTAAGAGGATCTCGCAGAATAGAGCGAGACAAGGAAGCTATTGTAGATGGCATAGTAGCAGAGAAAAACAAAGTTTGTTTCTCTTTCGGCAACTTAGGCAGCAGACGTTTAATATCATGAATAAAACCCATATCTAACATACGGTCAGCTTCGTCAAGAACGAAATGACGTATAGAGTCCAGATTTATAAAACCCTGATTAATCAAATCCAATAGTCGTCCCGGTGTAGCAACTAATATATCAATTCCTGTTTTTAGTTCATCTGTTTGCGCTTTTTGCTTCACTCCTCCATATATAACACAGTGACGAAGTCCTGTATACTGAGTATAGTCATTGAGGCTGTCGTTTATTTGGATTGCCAGTTCTCGTGTAGGAGTTAATATTAAAGCTCTTATTTCTCTCTTTTTGCCACTAACTTTATTCAAATAAAGTTGCTGAATGATAGGCAGTGAGAAGGCGGCGGTTTTACCTGTACCTGTTTGTGCCAATCCTAAAATATCCCGATTAGTTAAAGCCGGAATAATAGCTTTTTCTTGTATAGGAGTTGGCGTTGTATATCCTTTTTCTTCCAGAGCCTTTAATATCGGCTCAATAATATTTAATTCTTTAAATGTCATAAATAGTTTAACTGTAATCTACTACAGATTTTATAATTGAATAATGTGTTACGAACACTGTGCAACACATTTCCGTAACTTGTTAATAAAATAAACAAGAAAGTTAATTTTGACGTCATTTTTTACGATGGGAAGTTCCGCTAAAACAGTGGCGGAGCAAAACATTGCGAAGAAAGATACAATATAAACTCGATTGTTCAAAAGACAAAGATACGAAAACAAATCGACTTATTGTATTCTTCGGGTTTTATTTGATAAAACCCTCTAGTATATAGGGGAATAAAACGACATAGACGAAATAAAAAAGTGTCCTGAAATAATTTGTATTATTCCAGGACACTTCCTCCTTTTTCCTTTATTTAAACATAAAAGAAAGAATATTTGACATCAGACTGTCTCTTTCTGCTTGATCTTTTATCGCTTCGAAAGGAAAACCAATTACACATGTTTTGTAATCGCCATCATGAGCAATACCGGCACTAAGATTATTCTCTGTATATCTGAATACTGTATAACTATTATCTCCGGCTGGTTCTAAAGCATCAGGTGATTCTACAGCATAAGCTAAGGAATTGAGTTTTGTATAAAACTCATAGTTACCAGAAAATGCAGGGAATGGAGACGCTATTGTTTTTACTTTCCCCTCAACGGCTGCACGCCCTACTCTCCATTTATATTTTAACACATCAGCAGCAAACTTTTGATCTTCTATTTGAGGTTTTTCCGTATCCCACAGATCAGAAGCTACATAAGCTCCGCTTATAAAGATATTTCCTCCTTGTTTACAATAATCAGTAATTTTGCTTTGCAACTCTTTAGTAAATGTCTTGAACTCAACAGGACTTACTCCTCTACCAATTTTTGTCTGTCGTTGTTTCCCTAATATCAAATCTACTAATTTGTAAGAGTTCATATTCACAGCTCCGTCCAATATAGCATCACGGCTTACAGACACGAACGAGTATCCTGCTGCAGCAATAGATCGCCCATGCATAGACGGATAGTCAAATGTATTTCCGGCAACAACTGTTGTTTCATAATTCGCATTGCTTGCACCAAAGCCTGCTGCATCGTCATCCATCCAAGGTATTACCCTCCTGAATTCGTATTGGCTTCCAATATAATTATACTCTACTTTATCCGGCACTCCATGGTCAATAAAGTCTAAAAATCCACCAATGCTATCTCTCGAAGCAAAACTATAAGGAGCAGATAGTCTATCAAATCCATTGACAATAAGCACTTGCCCTTTCTCTTCCGACTTCTTACATACCGAAAGTATTTCAGAAGGAAAGCTTTGCCCTCCTTTGTTTACAGCGGTTATCTTGAAGCTATATAATACTTCTTTTTCGATCGGCATAATCGCACTTGTACCATTCACCACCTTCCCATTATCAAAGTCTCCATCGCCTATACGTGTATATACGATATATTGATCAGGCTTTGCGCTTGGCTCAGTAACATCATCTACCGGCTTCCATTTTAATTCCACCTGAGTATCCCCGGAAAATTGCGCACTAAACGATCTTACAGGTAATGGCTGCACAACATAATCATAGCCATATTGATGAGCCACGAATTTGAGCATACCTTTATATATGGAACGGCTAACGGTAAAACGAAAACGAGGATCGAGCCCATATTTCATATCTGCAAAATTCTGATGCGACAGTAATTCCAACAACATGGTAGGCACATGCGGAACACGGGCTTCGCTATAAGAACGGTTCCACATCTGACGACGAGTCCACTGCGGTTCATACTCGCGGCGAATATCTTTTACGATCTCATCCATTATCAGTTCGGTAAGGTCACGAGAAGCCCAGCGAGTCTTACCATTTTCAAACTTTTCATCATTGTGATGAGTCATATAAATACCGAGGCTTCCAATAATAGAATCGTTGAAGGTAGTACCGGCATCGGTATGAAAAGCCATCGCAAGGTCTATCGGAATATTCAGTCCGTCCTTTTTAGGTAATACC
Organism: Dysgonomonas sp. 37-18; assembly: GCF_001899125.1. Classification (NCBI taxonomy): domain Bacteria; kingdom Pseudomonadati; phylum Bacteroidota; class Bacteroidia; order Bacteroidales; family Dysgonomonadaceae; genus Dysgonomonas; species Dysgonomonas sp. 37-18. The sequence continues at coordinate 35,795 of NZ_MKVC01000040.1, forward strand.
GAAGAACCCCCTGCAATATAATTTACCCAGAAACCTCTACTTTGATAATCGTCGGTATAGTCATTTTTTCCTTCGCTCTTGTTGTATATACTATCGGGAGCACCAGCCCATTGCAACCAGTAACGAGCACCCTCTGTATAACGAGGATAACCGCTCACCTCAGGTTTATAATCTATCGCCGGAAGTTTCTTTATATTGTCATTTTCAATAGTTTCGGAACTTTTAGTATTGTCGGTTACAACACCGCTGGCATGAGGCAGTCTTGCAATATTACCCATTCCTCCTCCTATTTTAACAGCATCAGCAGTCAATATACGTCCGGCTTTATTGCTTTTATTGGTCAATACAACCTTACAATTTTCATTTATACCCTTATCAAAAGAAAAATAACCCAGAAATATCCATGTACCTCCACCCATCTTTTGATTAATACTAAAGTCAGTTTTTCCACCCTTATGATATACTGTATATCGGGCATCATCTGTACTATTAGCTAATGTCTTATAAGATATATACACCCCATATTTACCCTTTTCAGGAATATCAGGAATCCATTCACATCGACTTTCTTCTCCGTTCTTCATTGTCTTTACTTCTTTGTAAGAGCCTGATCTGAATGGATTTTCTCCATCCAGATATGACTCTTTCAAATATGCAAATCCTTCATAGTAGCCAGCTGTCCAGCTGTCTTTTCCATTAATTTCTTTATATATCGATTTATCTTTGTTTCTATCGTTATCTACAATTATTTCATGTCGCTGTATATCACGTTCGCGAGGCAACAAAACATTTGCACCTGCATTTTCGAGCATAGGTACTAAGTATGGCAATACATAACTTTGAGTATATAAATCTTCCACAGTCTGAAAGATACGAGCCCGCTGCCACTCCCAGCGTGCTAACTTTTGTTCGTAATACCATCCGTGGCTTTGCCATATAGCCAGGTGATGATTCAGCAACCCTTGGTCAGCAATGTACGGTTGAGAGAGGTTTGCCACTAATGGTTTATCAAGCATGTTAGCAAATAGCTGCTTTTTTTCTTTTCCAAACAAAACCAAATCTTCTACTTTTCGGGTATCTGTAATCAATTCGACTTTGTATTTTTTATATTTTTCAGGAAGTAGATTTTTGATTTTATTATAAATGGCATCTACTTCATTTTTCTGAAAAGGAATATAGGAAAGGTTTACTCCAGCAAAGAAGCTTATAGTTTTCCCTTTCATGTTGACAGAGTCTATTTTTATTCTCCCTGTTTTTACATCCTTGTTGGCAAATTCTGTCAGGTATGTTCCAATATTATCTTTAATACTATCGGGAATAATTTGAGCTTTTATTTCATTCACTATAAAAAATGAGAGAAATAAAAGAGAAACATTGAAAAAAAAACTCCTTTTCATTATAATTTAATTTATCATAAACGCTCAAAAGAATAACCTCTTTTTGCTAAACCTTTTATAATTTCATTTAATCTCAAATATAATTTATCTTTTCTATCAGGATGAGTTCCTGGATGAATAAGAATTATAGCGCCATCCAATGTATTTGCTTTTTCATATGCAAACAGCTGGTCTATTATCTGTTGAGAAGACATGTAGTTTTTCATATCCGGGGTCGTATAATCGGCAGCTGTTCTCAATCCGGGAGTAAAGTTAATCGTTATCTGATTTTGCGATTCAATTAAGTTCACATTTTCCTTATTATACCACTCATACGGAGGCAAATAATAATTCACATCAGATTGTTTTACTCCATGCTTTTCGAGTTCTTTCATATTTTGCCTTAAATCATTAATAAGGCTATCTGATGTAACAAGAGACTGACCCCTATTTCCCCAAGATGCATACAACAGATGCTTATCTGAATGTCCTCCTACATAATGTCCTTTTTTAATAATTTTATTAATCATTTCTTTATGTTCTTTCATTCGCAGGCAATTTCCTGTAAGAAAAAAAGATGCTTTAATTTTATTATTATCTAAAGTATTGAGAATAGATGAAGCTCCCTCAAATACTGAATCTGCAGAAAAAATTAAATGAATTACTTTTTTATCCGTATTGATTCTAACAGTGGCTCCATAGGCATCAGTTACCGTATTATTTAGTTTACTAGACTGTTTTCTTCCTAATTGCTCCATTATGGAGAGGTAATATATCATGTAACAAGTACCATCGATCACAGGCTCATTAGTTCCATAAGAATCTTGATGAAATACAGCCGGACCATTCTGAAAGGCAGCTAAAGGATCATTACTGCGACTCACTTTTGGGACGCCCAAGAATGTATCATGCCAACCTTCATTAATGGGACCGTCAACCAATCCCCCCAAACGAGTTTCGTCTGTTCTGGAAGAAACGCCTCCTTCAGGAAAGCCTCCTATAAAAGAGAATCCCCAAAGATTACAACCTAAAATCCAATCACGTAAAGCAGCTTCCATCTCTTGAAAAGAACTATCTCCTGAGACCTCTTTATATTGATGAGCATAAGAAGCGGCACCAATAACGGCAAAGTTAGCACACCACACATAAGGCACACCATTCATAAACGGCTCATTTCCTGCACGGTTTCGAATAGTTTGTAATCCTTGACGCATAAAGTCGGTGAATTTTTTACTTGTTACTGTATCTTGAGATTTTGCCATCAGGTGATGTCCTTGATTAACAAAAGGATAGAATTGATAGTGACGTGCAAATCCAAATGCCCACAAAGGATTAACGGGTTCAAGTTGTCCCCAATAGTCTCCTTCGGCACGCCATTTAGGCTCTTTGGTAAGAGTATAAAATGTAGCAGCCGCTAACTCTATATCATCCACATAATTGTCTTCTTCGTAAAAATAAGGGGAAACTACACAAACTGTTTGAGTATTTCCGGGATGCTCAAGAGCAAATTGATAGGCAGGCTCTGCCTTATCTGATAGTACTTGAGCAAAAGTAGGATCTATATTCTTGAAAAGTTCGGCTCCCAAAGCAAAACAGGAAGCAAATTTACCTGCAGAGGAAGCCACTCCGGTAGTACGGTTCAGTTGAATCTCTCCATTTCTGGGATTAGGTAAATCTTGAGGCTCTCCGGTAATAAAATAAACCGGTCGCCCCTTACCAGGTCCCCAACCATAATCAACATTATCGTTTTGAGGCAACCCATAACCGGCATGGTCTCGATCATCAGCTATCTGGTTATACATTTCTTTAGGCGCAGGGTTCATTCTGGATAGCCAGTCTAATCCCCAACGGATTTCATCTAAGATATCCGGAATTCCGTTACTGCCAGGACTAGCATCAGCACGATAATTGTCTTTAAAAATTGTTTTATCTTTTGCCTGATAATAAGCTAACATCATGTGATAGATAGCACTTGCTGTGGTAGTAACATATTGTAATTTATCGTCTGCGTCATGCCAACCACCACGAACATCAATATGTTCCCCAGTACGGGTAGGATGCTCAACAATAAAACCATCATGTTGGTGACAAACGGTACCTAAAAAATTATTATGCCCGCAACGTTGACGGCGCATATAATTGAGCATAAAGTCAACAGACCCTTCGTAAATATCTGCTCCAATCTTAAATTGAGGAGATTTAACGCCGGCAGCTTCAATATAATAATCGCCTTCTCCCTGAACAGAAGAAAAATCGAGACGAAAAGCCGATTTTAATCCCCAATATGCAGCATCTGCAATTTTTCCCAGTCCGCTGTATACTACTTTTCCGGTTTTTGCATCAACAAGAGAAAAATCAGGGGTACCATGTTGAGTTGTAGGCAACACGGGAGGTTGTCCTCTATTGCCACGAAAAGATAAATCGGGGGTAATTTCTTCAGTTGAGATCAACACTGCAACTTTGATATCTTTGGGTAGATATCCCAATTGATTTATCCTTACCCATGAAGATTGTCCATAAGACAGGGAAACCATCATGCAAAAAATAAAAAAAGCGACTAAGCGATGCTGTTTCATGTAACAAAAGATTAAGATAAAAGAAGGAGACAACTTGGCATCCCACGATGTCTCCTTCTATACAGAATGTATAAATCTAATTATATAAAGAAGGTAGAATTTATAACATTATTTATTCCATCCTGGATTTTGAGGTAAATCAACACCTTCCCCTTTATATAAATCGATTTGCCCTGTTGGAATTGAATTTAAATAATTTTTACCAGCATCAAATACTCTATTGTTACTAGGATATACTTTAATATAACCATCATCGTTTAACGTTATATTTTTCTTTTCATTCTCTGATAATTTACTTTTATCTAAATATGCACCTAAAGCAACATCGGGATTTGAAGTATAATCAAGATAATCTCCCTTTTTCCAACGCATAAGGTCATAATAACGAAGCTCTGTCCATGTCATAAGTTCTGCTCTGCGCTCACGACGAATTTCCCATATAATAGAAGAAACAGCTCCTGTCTTATTTTCTAAAACACTTGTACGTTTTGGATCATTGATTGTTACTCCGTCAACCTGAACATTATCCTCAGTTACATATGTAAGTTTTTTTATGCCTGCTCTGGCTCTTAATAGATTGATAGATTTATCCAAATCCGCTTGTGTAATTTCCTTTAGCTCCGCACTCGCTTCTGCATAATTTAGCAATACCTCTGCATAACTAAATATTGGAGCATCAATTGTATTTTGTCCTGTGGTTGTTATATTAGGAGATGCAGAGTTATAGAATAAACTAATAACATATCCTGTAGACGATTTTCTCGATCTTGATAATGATTTATCAGAACCTCTAAAACTTATACCCTCTTTTTCAACCGCTGCTAATAAACGAGGATCCCTATTCTTTAATGTTTCTTGAAAATCCTTAGTTGAAGTATACAATGGTGATTGAGAGATTGGAAGACCATCAGCACACACATAATTTTCAAAAGCTGCCTTTGTCATCCCATTTACAACTGTAGATGTGTTCGTATAAGCCTGAATAGAATTAGCCTGTACTCCAAGAATATATGACTTATATAAAATCATTTCTGAGTTTTTGCTTAAGTCTTCCGAATTATAAACAGACTGATAGGCATCTGCTCCTGTAACTAATTTAAATTTCGTTGAAGCAATAATATCCTCAGCAGCACTTTTAGCATCTTGTAAGAAAACCTTTCCATCCCCAGCATTATGATATTTTCGGTAAGTACCCTCATAAAGACCAATCCTAGCTTTAAGAGCAAGCCCTACATATTTATTTACAGAATTAGCTTCATCGGCTTCCCTTAACAATGTTACGGCTTTATTTATATCTTCACGAACCTTATCCATCACATCGCTACGGCTAGTTCTAGGAAGATACACTACCTGCACATTATTAATATCCGTCACTCGTTTATCGTAATATGGGACATCTCCAAAGCGTTGAACCAATTTATAATACGCTAGAGCCCTATAGAAACGAGCGACACCTTCCCAATGATTTTTGGCTTCATCTGTCATTGGTACAGTAGGTATCTTTTCGAGCATAATATTTGCTCGATTAATATACTCATAATTATCTCTCCATTCTGTGTTAGAGCTACTTGGATTGGGCTGATATGGCAAATAAGAGTTTGCTGTTATATCATCTGAGAAGTTAGCACAAGTTGTAGCTCCTGCACTTTGAAAAAAGAACTCAGCAGTTGTGCCTGTACCGATACCATACGCTTTAAATTGATTGTAAAATTTCCATGCATATGTTTTCACATTGGCTTCACTTGTCCAATAATTTTGATCTGTAAAACCATCGAGAGGGTCTCTTTCAAGGAAATCATTACATGAAGTAAAGAAAGCCATTGTTCCTCCGATTATAGCCAGACTTATATATTTTTTAATTTTCTTCATAATCGTAAAATTTAGAAATTAACTTGTAATCCAAATGACAATGTTCTTGGATATGGATATGTACGCCCCCAAGCAGCTTCTGTCTCATTAATCTCAGGATCGACAGGCAAACGGCTATTCTTAAATTCAGCAAGGTTTTGACCACTGAAATAAACCCTTACTTTATCTACGCCTATTTTGCTAGTTAAAGTAGTCGGTAAAGTATAACCAAGTGTTACATTCTTTAGACGAAGATATGCCATACTTAACAGATATCTTGATTGAGACACAAAATTATTTGATCCGGTTACACCTTGACCTACAGCATTACTTGCATGAGGAAAATATGGATTCGGGAAGAATGCGTCAGTATTATCTTCTGTCCAATAATCCATTTGATGGGCATATAAAGCATCGGCACGGTTATATAAAGGCAAAATTAAGTCAGAACTAGCCCAATAATCACGTTTACCTACTCCTTGGAAAAATACATCGATATCAAATCCATAGAAATTAGCCCCAACACGGAAATTATATTGATAGCGAGGTGTAGAATTTCCTATCACTTTCATATCTCCAGGATTATCTGCAGTACGATCTCCCGATGTGATCTCTCCATCTTTGTCTAAATCTTTATACTTAACGTCTCCAGGACCATATTTAAAGCTACCAGTTATTAATTTCGATTGACTTGCAATTCCTGTTTTAAATGTTCCATCAGCATTAAAATCATCTTTCTGGAAAAGGCGATCAGTCTCAAATCCCCAAATTTCTCCAACCTTCATCCCTTTATAAAATTCGCCTAAAGAATTTGTAGGATTATCCCATTTTGTTACCTCTGTTTGATAATCAGATAAAGCAGCACTAGCATATATCGTTATATCCTTGTTGATCGGATAATTAAAATCTACAGAAAGTTCATACCCTCTAGTTCTTATATCTCCTGCATTAGTTAATGGCGCTGTAGTCCCTGTACCTTGAGGTAGAGTCTTTCCATATCTCAGAATTCCCTTATTTTCGCGTTGATACCAATCAAAACTTATACCGAACATATTGTTTAAGAACTTTGCATCGAGTCCGATATCATATGTTCTTATTTTTTCCCACGACAAGTCTTTATCTACTAAGCCCGGAGCAGCAACTGTAGGAACTAATGTTCCTCCAACAATCCAGTCAGCACTTTCAATGTTCATCATTGGTCGAAAAGCATTTGCCTTTACATTCTGATTTCCAACAGATCCCGCTGATGCTCTTAGCTTCAAGTCATTCATAATATTTTTAATCCCTTGCATAAATGGCTCTTCTGTTATACGGTATCCGACTGACCCTGAAGGGAAAAATGCCCATAAATGACCTATAGGGAAATTAGAAGACCCATCGTATCGTCCGTTAAGTTCTAGTAAATATTTTCCTTTATAATCATAATTCACACGTCCGAAAAATCCAGCAATAGCATATTCGTTGTGCGCAGGTTTTAATATATTCCAAGTCGATGTTGTATATTGAGCCCCCGTTGCAAGCTGTATATCTGGTAGAGCTTGATCCATAACATTTCTACGTTCTGCATAAAAACGCTTGAACTCATTCTTTTCAATATTCGTACCTGCTGTTACTTTTAAATTATGATTATCTGATATTCTTTTAGAATATGTTCCGTACGCATTCAATACATGAGTTTGATCTTTACTATTACCTAATGCAATTTTATCATATGCACTACCTACTGCCTGTACATATTTATATGCTGTTCCCATTATGTTATTAGGATCCCAACCTCCAGACCAAAAGTCTAATAATTGAACAGGATGTCCATTTATTGTACGATCCATTGTTTCAGTTGTAAAACTATATTCTGCTTTAAACTGCAAATCTTTTGTTATATCAGCAGTTAAAGATGCATTAAGTCTCATCAAGTCTGTTTGAAGGGTATTCATATTAGCTGCGTTCATAAAGCCTGGAGCATGACGGAAATACTTTCCTTGATATGTTCCATAAGGGAAATATTGTCCCCAACGCATATAATACCCAAAATATCCGTTTTCCCCTTCGATAGTATTAAGACCGCTGGAATTATAATAATTGAAAGGCTCTTTAAAATCTTTACGAGTAAATAACATACCAACACTTGAAGTCAACCATTTTGCTAGCTTTGTATCAAGACTCAAATTTGCATTATAACGCTTCAATTTATCTGTGTTGATTCTCATGAAACCAGACTGATCAACATAACCTAATGAAATAAGGAAAGTCGAGTTATCACCTAAGCGACCTTGTGCAGAAAGATTATGAGTCTGTTGCGGAGTCCAATCTTTTAACATTTCTTTGTGAGCATCCCATACCCGATAGGTATAAGCACGCCCATCAATAATTTCCCAATCTTCACCATAAATCATTTCTTTGTTATCAAAGGATCTGCTAGAGGCATATTTTTCCTTCCATTTTATAATTCCTGGAAGCAATACATCATGATACATCCCAAAAGATTCAGACCTTGATCCTGGAGTATTACGCTGAGAGGCAGCCATTAGCACAGGAAGCTCATCAACGGGATCTACAAATTTAACCAGATTGCTAGGTTTACTAAAAGCCATATTACCACTATAACTGAATTTAACCTTGTCTCCTTCTGCCCGTCCTTTTTTGGTGGTAATCAATATCACACCAAAAGCAGCTCTTGCTCCATAAATAGAAGCAGAAGAGGCATCTTTTAGAACAGATACATTTGCAATATCAGCCGGATTTATTAATGTCAAATCAGTAGGAACACCATCAACCAATACTAGAGGCTCTCCGGCTTCCTTTCCGTCAATAATAGTTCCAACACCACGAATGTTCATTTTAGCTCCTGCACCTAAATTTCCACTATTATATGTAATTGTCAAACCAGGCGTAATACCTTGCAGCGCTTTTGTCACATCAGTAAGAGGCTTACTACCTAATGCCTTCTCTACATCAACAGAAGCCACAGCCCCTGTTAAGTTTTCTTTTTTCTGCACACCAAAACCAACAACAACAACCTCGCTCATCATTTGAGCATCTTCTATCATTGTTACATTAATTGTTTTTTGATTCCCTATCGCTATTGATTGTGGTTTATACCCCACATATGTAAAAGTCAACGTTGCATTAGCTGTAGTGGAAATACTATATTCCCCATCCATATCAGTGAGAGTTCCGTTTGTTGTTCCTTTCACGGTTACGCTAACACCAATCAGTGGTTCTCCTTTAGAATCTATAACTTTCCCTTGAATAGTTACCTTTGCTTGTTGTTGCTCCATAAATGTATTTAACTTCGTCCCCGAAGCATAAACACTCATGGCAAATGAGCAAACCAGCCCAATAGCTAACAAACAAAGAATTCTCTTTGACAGTGTTTTTCTGTTTGTTTTTGAGTTATTCATAATACTTTGTTTATTAAAATTTTAAAAATACTTTTTCTTAATAAGTATAAAACATGAGAAGATTAAGGATTAATTTTAGGCTTATAGCTTTTTTTTCATACGTTTATTTAATAAAAGGTTATACAAATATTTAATTTCTGATTTTCTTTTTTTATTGAGCAGACAGAACACCAACAATCCCTTCACTAGAAGAAAATAGACATTCTTTATTGCCTACAGGAACTACTGTATTTATTAATGAATTACCTTTTTTATGTTTCCATAATAGTTTGCCCGTTCTCGCATCTAAAGCGAAAACAACTCCATTCTTGGTACTGCCATATACAATATTATCCTTTTCCACTGGCATTGATGGGGCATGATCATATCCATAAACGGCATTAACAGACCATATTTTATTCGGTGTATCACTTAATGCTGAATAACAAACAACACTATCTTGCATTGTTTTACTATACAGTCTGGTTTTATCGATGGATAGGCCTATTGTCTCACGAACCATTGATTCTTTTGTGCGCCAAACTGTGTTGCCCGTTTGTGCATCTACAGCGGTCATTACCCTATCCGGAGCTGTAAAAAACACCTTACCATGTGCGGCTACAGGCCACACTGCTGCCGGAGAAAAATGCATACGAGTCAAACCGCCATTCCATTTCCACAAAAGACCACCCGTCTTTCTATCCAAAGCGTACATATTATTATCCCAAGCTCCGAAAATAACCTTGTCTTCATAAATTAAAGGACGAGTCTCTATATACCCTTCAACCTGACTGTACTCCCAGACAAGCGAGCCATCTTTTATATTTATAGCTCTCATTGTATGATCACTAGCCCCAATATAAGCAATTCCATCTTCAATTGCGACGGCTCCTAAAACAGCTTCTTTAGCCGGATATTTCCATATCTGGTTACCGGTATTTGCATGTATTCCATATATATACTTATCTGCAGACCCAAAAACAACAATATTATTACTTACAGCTGGAGTACCAACAATTCTGTTATTTGTTTTAAAGCGCCAAATCTCCTTCCCGTCTCGCAAAGCCAAACAAGATAGAATGCCCGAATCATCTCCAACATAAACTTTATTCTGATAAACAACAGGGGATGAATATATAGTGTTGCCTATATTTGTAATCCATTTTTCTTTTACTTGAGGATAAATGTGATTTACAGAGTCTGACGGTCGCTTATAAATAGAATTATCTTCAGTGTAATATTTTTTAGATAAAGAATACCCGCCCCATTTTTTAGGCTCTTGTCCTATTTTATGTTCATAAACCAATATTGAGTCTGGTGTTACTCTATATAAGGAATAGCCTCCCAATCCATCCGATTTATCTCGCAAGTTAGATCTATTCAAAATACCGGGTATCCCATCATAAGAAAACAATAGGTTACGATGATAATGACCTCCTAAAATTACTTTAACGTTGTATTTCCTTGCCAAATCTGTTACTTCATACCAATTATCGACATCTCCATCTTGTAAAGGATAGTGTGTTACAAGAACAAAAGGAGTGTTTGGCTTAGCAGATGAAAATTCATTTTTCAACCATGCGATATCTTGCGGAGCAACATGCCCATCCATCATCCGAATTATTGGCCCTGTAGCAAATCCTAGAAATGTAATTCCATTATATTCGAACTTAAATCGTTCTGAGCCGAAAATATGTCCAAAATCAGTAGCACCGGATTCGCTCCATTTAGTCTCATGATTGCCCGATAACGGATAATATTTCACATTAAGTTGATCCAACAAACTTTTTACCTTTTCTAAAGATGCCCTATCTCCCTCTTCAGTTAAATCACCCGTAACCAAAACAAAACTAATATCGGGCGTTTTATTGATCTGATCAACAGTACGTTTTAAATCATTACAAGCCAAAGAATCTTTCGTTACATGCGTATCTGTTACTAGAGCAAAATTGAAACTTTGCCCTTTTATTATTCCAGCAAGCAACAATAAGGATATTAATAGAGGTAAACGGCAAGATAGGTTCTTCATATAAACAAGGTTTGTATAGATTAAGCTGAATAAATAAGATCACTTCCCGACTTGAACTATACAAATATATAAGGTTTTTAGATACATTTTTTGAGTCATTCATCAATTTTAATATTTATTATATTTTATACATAAATTTTATACAATATAATATTCACAAGAGTAAAATAGATACCTAATAGATAATATGTTAGACATATAAAAGAGAAAAAGCACACGAACCCAAATAAGCAGAAAACAATATATATTAATATCATCAAACCACTCCAAATACTAAAAACAACTATAAAAAGAGAAAATACAGACCAAAAATAAGAACTAAACAAAGATACTTAAAGAAATAAATATATAGCAGCATTGCCAACAAAGCAAATATTTGTATATAACACTAAATTATTGTTAATTTAACAATTTATTATAACGATAAAGATGCCTAATTAAAGATATCCTCTTATATTTGTTGTGTAATCCTAATAAAATTAAAGCCACTGAACTATATAATCTCTAATCTCTTATCTTTGGAGTTCGAATTAGAATTAACAATCAAAGGATTAAACTATGAAAAAACTTTTGAATATAGCCCTTTTATTGCTTTTTATGGCAAACATGTACGGACAAAATAGCCCGACGGTTGCTGCGGAATTAACAGAAGAATACATACCATTATTAAAAGATAAACGTATAGCTGTATTATCTAACCATACAGGCATGGTTGGAAATAAACACTTAGTAGATATATTAGTACAAGAGAAAGTTAATGTAACGTCTATCTTCTCTCCCGAACATGGATTTAGAGGTGATGCTGACGCAGGAGAACATGTTTCGAATTCGGTGGACAAAAAAACAGGTATACCTATAAGATCCTTATATGACGGCAATAGTCGCAAGCCAAGTAAAGAAGCGATGGATTCATTTGATGTTATGCTATTTGACATACAGGATGTTGGTCTTCGATTCTACACCTATTATATTACAATGGTAAGACTTATGGATGTATGTGCAGAATATAACAAAAAATTTATCGTCTTAGATCGTCCTAATCCAAATGGACATTATGTAGATGGGCCGATACTAGACATGAAATATAAATCTGGCGTAGGATGGCTCCCGATACCCGTAGTACATGGAATGACTTTAGGAGAGTTGGCTCTGATGGTGAATGGAGAACATTGGCTTAGTGAAAACCATATATGTGACCTGACAATCATTAAATGCAAAAATTACACTCATAAAACTCTTTATGAATTGCCGATAGCTCCATCTCCGAATTTGCCGAATATGAAATCAATATATCTGTATCCATCAACGTGCTTATTCGAAGGGACACCTGTGAGTTTGGGACGAGGTACAACTTATCCATTTCAGGTATATGGTCATCCTCAAATGAAAGGATACGCATTCTCTTTCACACCCAAAAGCATACCCGGAGCAAAGAATCCGCCTCTTTTAAATCAAAAATGCTATGGAGTTGATTTAAGAAACATATCCGACGAAGATATATACAAGAAAGGAATTGATCTCTCGTATATTATAGATGCATATAAAAATTTAAACATGGGAGACAAGTTCTTTACTCCTTTTTTTGAAAAACTCATTGGAGTAAGCTATGTACGAAATATGATCAAACAAGGAAAATCTGCCTCAGAGATTAAAGAAATGTGGAAAGATGACGTTGAAAACTTCAAGAATCAGCGGAAGCCTTATTTATTATACGAAGAATAAAAAAACAGTTGAATGAGTCCTATATTAGTACTATTAACTATAGCATTTTATTTTAGCATACTCTTTGCCATATCATATATAACAGGACGCAAAGCAGACAATCAGGGATTCTTTACCGGAAACCGTAAATCGCCATGGTATGTCGTTGCCTTTGCTATGATTGGATCTGCTATATCTGGAGTAACTTTTGTATCTGTCCCGGGTATGGTTGCCACCAGTGGATTTTCGTATATGCAAATGGTGATGGGGTTTGTTGTTGGACAATTTATTATTGCATTTGTTCTGGTTCCTTTATTTTACAAGATGAACCTGACATCCATATATGAATATTTAGAAAACCGCTTTGGCATTGCATCATATAAAACAGGTGCTTGGCTGTTTTTCATATCAAAGATGCTGGGGGCTGCCGTACGATTATTTTTAGTGTGCATCGTATTGCAATTATTAGTTTTTGCACCACTTAAGCTTCCGTTTATTTTGAATGTGGTATTTACAGTAGGGTTGGTATGGTTGTATACGTATAAGGGTGGAGTAAAATCATTAATATGGACGGATTCTTTAAAAACATTCTGTTTGATTGTTTCGGTAGGATTATGTATCTATTATATTGCATCAGACTTAGGGCTTAATTTTTCGAGTATGTTATCAACCATTAACGAAAATGATTTCTCCAAAACTTTCTTCTTTGATGATATAAATGATAGACGCTTCTTTTTCAAACAGTTTCTTGCCGGCATATTTACTGTGATAGCCACAACAGGACTAGATCAAGATATGATGCAGAAAAATATGAGCTGTAGGAATTCCAGCGATTCTCAAAAAAATATTATTATCAGTGGTTCAATGCAATTAATAATTAATCTATTGTTCTTAATGCTTGGGGTTTTATTATATACCTATGTATTTCAGAACAATATATCTACTCCCGGAAAAAGCGATGAAATATTTCCCCTACTAGCCACGGGCGGATACTTCCCTACCATAGTCGGCATATTGTTTATTATCGGTTTGATATCTGCGGCCTATGCTGCTGCCGGATCGGCATTGACAGCTCTGACTACATCTTTTACAGTAGACATACTGGAAAGCACAAAGAAAAAATCAGAGAAAGAGGTTGCACTGATACGGAAAAAGGTCCACATAGGCATGGCTATAACGATGGGAGTGACAATCATCATAATAGACCAACTTAACAACACCTCCGTTATTGATGCCGTATATATTCTGGCCAGCTATACGTACGGTCCTATATTAGGCTTATTTGCCTTTGGTATTTTTACGAAAAAGGCAGTCAAAGACAGATATATACCATTAGTTACAATTATAGCACCTATAATCTGTTTTATTCTGGATAAAAACTCCGAAATATGGTTCAACGGATATAGGTTCAGCTACGAAATATTGATTATAAATGCGATATTAACATTCATAGGATTATTTATCCTTACAACTAAAAATAAATCAACAGTAGAATATTATCAAACGAAATAAACTGAAAACGATGAAGATCAATTGTTTTATACCTTTTCAAAGCGTAAGTCAAGTAAAAGAGACTGTATTATCTCTTAAGGAATCTGAGTTAGTAAATAAAATATATCTGCTAAAAGAAAACGATAATCAAGAAACCATTGAAGGTTGCGACATATTAGATATAGATACGCTACGCTCAACAGCAACAATAAAGAAAATAGCATCTAAAGCCGATGCTGAATATACCCTGATCTACACCAAGTCTGCAAGTCTACGCCTTGGCATGTTCGCCTTAAACCGTATGTTGCAAATAGCGGCTGACTCAGGTGCAGGAATGGTGTATGCCGATCATTATCAAATAGCAAATAACGAAAAGAAAAACAGTCCTGTAATCACATACCAGAAAGGGAGTTTGCGGGACGATTTCAATTTCGGGTCTGTATTAATATACAAGTCTGATAGATTGAAAAAAGCTGTAGCCGATATGGAGACAGAGTATAAGTTTGCAGGCATATATGATCTTCGATTAAAAGTATCTCAAGAATCCGAGATTGTACATATAAATGAATATTTATATACAGAAATAGAAAACGACACTCGCAAAAGCGGCGAAAAAGTTTTTGACTACGTAGACCCAAAAAATCGGGAGGTACAAATAGAGATGGAGAAAGCATGCACAAAACACTTGAAGAAAATTGGTGCATACTTAGCTCCTAACTTCCGAAAAGTAGAATTTGATCAGGTAAACTTTGAGTACGAGGCTTCGGTAATAATTCCTGTCAGAAACCGTATCAAAACAATTTCTGATGCGATAAAATCTGTACTAAGCCAGAAAACAAACTTTAAGTTCAATCTTATTATCGTAGATAACTATTCTACCGATGGCACCACCGAAGCTATTGACAAATTTACAGACGAACGCCTTATACACGTTATTCCCGAAAATAAAGAACTGGGAATAGGAGGTTGTTGGAATGCCGGTGTACACCAGCCGAAGTGTGGAAAATTTGCAGTCCAATTGGATAGTGATGATGTATATTCTGATGAAAATACCTTGCAAAAAATAGTAGATGCATTCTACGAACAAAACTGCGCCATGGTAGTAGGAACATATATGCTTACCGACTTCGATATGAAAATGATACCTCCGGGTATTATTGATCATAAAGAATGGACACCAGACAATGGACGAAACAATGCTTTGCGTATAAACGGCTTGGGTGCTCCACGTGCATTCTACACGCCTGTTCTGAGAGAAATCAAAGTACCTAATACCAGTTACGGAGAAGATTATGCGTTAGGCTTACATTTTTCGCGCAACTACCAAATAGGACGTATATATGATGTCTTATATCTCTGCCGCCGTTGGGATGACAACTCTGATGCATCATTAGACATAGTGAAGATGAATGCACACAATACATATAAGGATAGAATTCGCACATGGGAAGTTGAAGCTCGTATTGCTCTTAACAAAAGCAATAGGTAATTGTAATTAAAAAAGTTTGAAAAAATGAGGGTTGGATTTACTACTCATGAAAAAGCCCTCATTTTTTGATGCCAAATAAAAAGATATGGATCGTACATCTAAAGAAGCAAAAGAGCTATTACAATCTCAGTTGAAAGAATGGGATTTGGCAAGAATAAATTTTGAAGTTCTTAACCGTGTAAAAACAAAAGAGTTTCATTTTGATGGATTTAAAATAAGGGTTCAATTCAATCCTGCACGCATTCAATCATCTGCTGCAAAAGTAGATGCGAAATCCATACAGGAAAGAAAATGCTTTCTTTGTCCAAATAATCTACCAAAAGAACAAAGAGGAATTGACTTTGCCAAAAACTATCAGATACTTGTAAATCCATTTCCTATTTTTCCTGAACACTTTACAATACCAACATACGAGCATACCGATCAACTTATCTTCAACAGATATGGTGATATGCTCGACTTGGCAAAAAGCCTGTGTGAATATACTATATTTTACAATGGACCTAAATGTGGAGCTTCAGCACCCGACCACGCGCATTTTCAGGCGGGGATAAAAGGATTCTTGCCAATAGAAAATGACATAGAGTCCCTGCCAAAAGAAACGATATATACAACCGAATCAACAGCGGTTTCTGCATTAAAAAACTATCAAAGAAATTGTTTTTTGATTGAGACAAAAGATAGAGAAGAAGCCATCCGTTTTTTTAAGCTGTTATATAACCTCCTTGAAGTAAAAGAAGACGATCAGGAGCCAATGATGAATATCATCACTTGGTACAACAATGATATATGGTACAGTTGCATCTTTCCTCGAGAAAAGCACCGTCCGGCTTGTTTCTTCGCCGAAGGTGAAGAAAACTTGCTAATCAGCCCTGCCTCTGTAGATTTGGGAGGTGTATTTATCACTCCTCTTGAAAAAGATTTTGAAAAGATTACGAAAGAAGACATTTCTCTCATATTAAAAGAGATATGTATCGACAGCCAACAAATGCAGTCTATTACCGATAAGATAAAACAAAGCGTATGGAACCAAAAGTAAGTGTCGGCATTTTATGGAATAAAAAAATAACTTTTATTCTCAATCAAGCCTATTTATACCAAGGACTAGAAACTTCGGGAGAAAACACCGTTTCTTTCAGCGATGGAAAAATCGTATGGAATGGAAGTGCTTATGATGAATTATATTTCGAACCAAAACATAAAGATGCATCATTCACTATTAAAGATGTAGTAATTGGCATCAACTTCCACTGGGAACGCAAGGAAGATCAAGAATTTCAAGGAGCATTGAAACTAATAGTAGAGAATGATACAATCTCCGCAATCAATATTATCGGTGTAGAAGATTACCTGACAAGTGTTATATCTTCCGAGATGAGTGCTACCGCTTCCCTCGAATTACTAAAAGCTCACGCAGTGATATCTCGTAGTTGGCTCTTAGCCCAAATAGAAAAGAATCGCGAGATTATTGCACAAGAAGAAAAATATACCACTTTCATCGAAACCGAAGATGAAAGAATTCGTTGGTACGATAGAGAAGACCACGTCAATTTTGACGTATGCGCAGACGATCATTGTCAGCGTTATCAGGGCATAACAAGAGCCAACTCAAATATTGATATCGTTAAACAAGCTATAGAAGAAACCAAAGGTCAAGTACTAAAGTCTGAGAACAAAATATGCGATGCTCGTTTCTCTAAATGTTGCGGAGGAATTGTCGAAGAGTTTCAAAACTGCTGGGAAGATACAAAATTCCCCTACCTAGTAAAACTAAGAGATGATGACAGTACAAAGGATATACCTGATCTGATACAAGAACAGGAATCCATAAAATGGATACATACTCGTCCTTCTGCATTTTGCAATACGCAAGATAAAAAGATATTAAGTCAGGTTCTGAATAATTATGATCAGGAAACAACCGACTTTTATCGTTGGCAAGTAGTATATACTAAAACAGAATTATCCGAATTGGCATACAGGCGTTTGGGTATAGATTTCGGAACAATTCAAGAACTAATCCCTATAGAAAGAGGAACATCAGGACGATTAATCAAGCTGAAAATAGTAGGATCAAAGAAAACCATGACCATCGGCAAAGAATTGGAAATCAGGCGTACTTTGTCCGAATCTCACTTGTATAGTTCTGCTTTTACTGTCGACAAAAAAGATGATCAATTCATCTTAACAGGAGCCGGCTGGGGACATGGTGTCGGTCTTTGCCAGATAGGTGCTGCAGTGATGGGTGAAAAAGGCTATCAATACAATCAAATATTGTTGCATTATTATATCGATGCAACTATTGAAAAGTTATATTAAATAAATTTATACGAAGGATAAAACCATGAAAGAAAATAAAAAATCACCGTGGGCATGGATTCCATCTCTTTATCTGGCTGAAGGACTGCCTTATGTTGCCGTAATGACTATTTCGGTGATCATGTATAAACGAATGGGTATATCTAACACAGATATAGCCTTGTATACCAGCTGGCTATATTTACCGTGGGTGATCAAGCCCTTCTGGAGTCCATTCGTAGATTTATTAAAAACAAAACGTTGGTGGATAGTAACTATGCAAATACTTATCGGCGCAGGCTTTGCAGGAATTGCTTTTACTATTCCCCTACCCGTCTTTTTCCAGGCAACACTGGCATTCTTCTGGCTATTAGCCTTTAGTTCTGCCACTCATGATATTGCAGCCGATGGATTTTATATGCTAGGATTGAACACTAACGACCAAGCAAAATACGTAGGAATCAGAAGTACATTTTATCGTATCGCTAACATTATGGGGCAAGGTGTACTTATTATTCTTGCCGGCTTTCTGGAAAGTACATCCGGATGTGAACCTCTGAAAGTGAATATCGATGTATCCCCACAATACACCCAATCTACTTTATTTGTACCGGAAGTACAAAATATTACTGAAAAAGATGGGGATATACACTTCATCGTAAATGAAGCTGTAGTAAAAATCGGTACGCATGGAGTAAATAAAGATAGCCTCAAGGTCTTTATGGATAGTGTTGCAAAATTGAATCAGAACAATGGATTTACAGCAAAAGAGCATACTTCGAATACACTAATTATAGAAAAGGAAGAAAGCTTATGGAGTAAGAATGTATCCAAACCTTTGGGAAACTGGATAAAAACAAATTTCGGCGAAAAACGATTTGTAGCCAAGTCTGAGCATACCGGCAACATAGCCTTAGTTGCTGTATGGTTATCTAAACGTCCCGAAGATGGGAAAGAGATGGTTTTAAACACGTCGATAAATAGAGGCGACAATAGTATTTCGCTGATACATGGAGAAAGACTCGCCTTTACCGAAAGCAACTGGAATAAACCCGCATACCTTATTTTTCAGGTAGATCCCAAATTAACTACTGCTAGTTCAGCAGAATATAAGGGACTATCGGGAAATATTCCTTTTGCATGGTCTATTACCTTCTTCGTATTAGCAGGATTATTTATATTCTTCAGCTTTTATCATCGGGTTGTGTTACCTAAGCCTGATTCAGATAAACCTCACCAACATATTACAGCCAAATCTATATTCAAAGAGTTTGAAGTTACATTCTGTTCGTTTTTCAAGAAACCTCAAGCAGCAGCAGCAATATTTTTTATGTTGACATATCGTTTCTCCGAAGCCCAATTACTAAAACTGATCAATCCATTCTTATTAGATTCGAAAGATATCGGAGGATTGGGATTAACTACAGGTGAAGTTGGATTGGTATACGGTACAATCGGTATTATCGGGCTTACACTAGGTGGTATTATCGGCGGATTTGTGGCGGCAAAGGGCGGATTAAGGAAATGGTTGTGGCCAATGACACTAAGCATGCTGCTTACTATTGCTACATTCCTATATCTAAGCTTTACGCAAACCGATAGCCTTATAATAATAAATATCTGCATTTTTATTGAGCAATTTGGTTACGGATTCGGATTTACAGCTTATATGTTATATCTCATTTATTTTTCAGAAGGAACACATAAGACTGCCCATTACGCTTTCTGTACAGGCTTTATGGCATTGGGTATGATGATTCCGGGTATGTTTGCAGGATGGCTTCAAGAACAATTAGGATACAATCACTTCTTCATTTGGGTAATGATCTGTAGCATTATTACGATCATTGCAGTTTCTTTACTGAAGATAAATCCAAACTATGGTAAAGCAACGGATAAAGAATCTTAAAAACAATAAAAAACAATCAACAATGAAAAAAGTATCTATAATATTATCACTATTATTCTTGTTCTCTTTCACAACCTTCGCCCAGAAGATAAAGATTAAGACAGGAATTGAAGTTCTAAAAGAACAAAACTTTAAAATATTGGAAGGAAAGCGTGTGGGACTTATAACAAATCCTACAGGAGTAGACAATAATATGAAATCGACTATTGACATTCTTCATGAAGCAAAGAATGTACAGTTAGTTGCACTTTTTGCTCCCGAACATGGAGTAAGAGGCGATGCGCACGCCGGAGACCATGTAGATAATGTAACAGACCCGAAAACAGGATTACCCGTATATTCATTACATGGAAAAACCCGTTTTCCTTCTGCCGAGATGCTTAAAAACATTGATATGCTAGTATACGACATACAAGATATAGGTTGCCGATCATTCACTTACATTAGTACAATGGGACTAGCAATGCAGGCTGCTGCGGAAAACAATGTGGAGTTCGTAGTTCTCGACAGACCAAATCCTCTGGGTGGTTTAAAAGTTGAAGGCGGACTGGTTGACGAAAAATTTATTTCCTTTGTAAGCCAGTTCAAAATACCTTATGTATATGGGTTGACTTGCGGTGAATTAGCATTGCTGCTAAACGGAGAGAATATGCTAAGCAAACAGTGTAAACTGCAAATAGTAAAAATGAAAAGCTGGAAGCGTAAAATGACGTACGAGCAAACAGGATTGCAATGGATTCCATCTTCACCTCATATTCCACAACCAATTTCAGCAGTTATGTATCCCGTATCCGGAATCTTAGGAGAATTAGGCTATATGTCTATCGGTGTAGGTTATACAATTCCCTTCCAGATGTTTGCTGCCCAATGGATCAAAGCTAGCGATCTGGCAGATAATCTCAACAAATTACACTTGCCGGGAATACATTTCAGACCAATATATTTGAAACCGTTCTATTCTGTAGGACAAGGAGAGCAACTGGAAGGTGTACAAGTACATATTATGAATTATGAAAAAGCTCGTTTATCCGAAATACAGTTTTATGTGATGCAGGAAATAGCTAGATTGTATCCTGAAAAAGCTATTTTTGACAATGCGAATGATAAACGCTATAGAATGTTTGACCAGGTTTCGGGAAGTGACTATGTAAGACTTACATTTTCTAAGAATAATAGATTTGATGATATAAAAGATTTTTGGTATAAAGAAACAGAACCGTTTAAAAAGACATCTAAAAAATATTATCTATATAAATAGTTATTTGAGATACCAATTTGAAAATTACATAGCAAAAGGTTACAATATAAACATACCGAAAAAGTGTCACTTTTGTCACCTTTTAGCACCATAATACTTGATTATAAGCAATAAAAAAAAGTAACAAATGACTCAAAAACCAAGCA
The DNA here is from genome assembly GCF_001899125.1 of Dysgonomonas sp. 37-18. Taxonomy (NCBI): domain Bacteria; kingdom Pseudomonadati; phylum Bacteroidota; class Bacteroidia; order Bacteroidales; family Dysgonomonadaceae; genus Dysgonomonas; species Dysgonomonas sp. 37-18. The sequence goes on from NZ_MKVC01000040.1 coordinate 57,296, forward strand.
GCAGACTCCTATCTCTCGACATACTGCGGGGAATAACCATTGCCGGAATGATAATGGTAAATAACCCGGGTTCGTGGAGCTATATATATGCGCCTCTGGGACATGCAGCGTGGCATGGACTAACTCCTACCGACTTGGTTTTCCCATTTTTCATGTTTATTATGGGAATATCAACTTATATCTCGTTACGAAAATTCAATTTTGAGTTCAGCAAGCCTACACTCTTCAAAATTCTAAAAAGAACGTTAGTGATATTCCTCATCGGGCTTGGATTGGGCTGGATTTCATTGTCATTCAGAACTTTTAATAACCTGTTGAGTGAAGATATTGGCTTTTTTGAAAGATTTATAACAGCCATTACAAACTTCGAGCATATCCGAATACTCGGAGTTATGCAACGGCTGGCACTAACATACGGAGCTACAGCTCTGATAGCTATATTTGTAAAACATAAGTATATCCCTTATATCATAGTTGTTACACTCATTGGATATTTTTTACTGCTCTTATTTGGCAACGGATTCGACTTTAGCGAGGATAATATTATCTCAGTCTTTGACAGAGCTGTTTTGGGTACAAATCACATGTATAAAGATAGTGGTTTGGCAATTGACCCTGAAGGGCTATTAAGTACAATTCCTGCAATCTGCCACGTACTAATTGGATTCTGTTGCGGAGAAATTCTCCTAACAACCAAAGACAATAACGAGCGAATACAACGTTTATTTATAATCGGAGCGGTAATGACATTCTTGGGCTTTTTACTTAGTTACGGTTGTCCGATTAACAAAAAAATATGGTCTCCTACATTTGTTTTGGCAACATGTGGGTTAGCATCAACGTTGCTTGCTCTTCTGATATGGATCATAGATATAAAAGGGCATAAAAAATGGAGTGTATTTTTTGAATCATTCGGTGTAAATCCTTTATTTATATATGTTGCGGCAGGCATTTTCTCTATTTTGCTCGGAAACATAATTTTTACATATGACGGAAATATAATTAATTTAAAAAATTTCATATACCAAATCTCCCTACAACCTTATCTGGGTAATTACCTCGGTTCGCTTGTATATGCCCTTTTGTTTGTAGGATTTAATTGGATAATAGGAAACATATTGTATAAAAAGAAAATCTATATTAAAATATGATATTATTAGCAGATGGCGGCTCTACAAAGGTCGATTGGCGTTTAGTAGAGGGTACTAAAGAGATCAAACAGATTTCTACCAAAGGAGCAAATCCATTTTTTCGGTCTCGAGAAGATATTAGTGAAGAAATAAAGAAAGTTATTAACCCCGTCCTCAATGGACACACAATAGATTCTGTCCATTTTTTTGGTGCAGGATGTGCATCCCCCGAAAAGAATAAAATTGTAAGAGATGCGATAGCAGATAACATAAAGACATCTCACATTGAAGTAAATAGTGATTTGGTTGCAGCGGCAAAAGGATTATGTGGGACAAAAAAAGGTATCGCTTGCATACTTGGCACAGGATCAAACTCTTGTTTTTACGACGGAGAAGAGATTGTTGAGAACGTTTCACCTCTTGGCTATGTATTAGGTGACGAAGGAAGCGGTGCTGTACTTGGCAGGTTATTCTTAGGAGCATGCCTGAAAAACCAATTAACAAAAGGGTTGAAAGAAAAATTCCTGAAAGAATTTGATCTCACCCCAGCAGCTATTCTGGATATGGTATACAGACAACCTCTTGCAAATCGTTTTTTGGCAAGTTTATCACCGTTTTTGGTAGAGAATATACACGATAAAACGGTGTATGATCTAGTATACAATGCTTTCAAAGACTTTTTTGTGAAAAATGTGATGCAATATGACTACAAAAATAATGATGTGCATTTCACCGGGTCGGTAGCATACTATTATAAAGATTTGGTGCGCAAAGTTGGTGCTGACTTGCATATTAAAGTAGGTATCATCTCTCAGTCTCCGATGGAGGGCCTCATAAAATACTATGCAGGCGAATGTCAAACAATACATAATTAATTCAACATGGCTTTTGTAAAGATAACAGAGCAACCGTCGCTATATGACAATCTTGAGAACAAGTCTGTACTTGAACTCTTGACAGATATAAACAATGAAGATAAAAAAGTAGCTTTAGCTGTAGAAAAGGCGATACCACAAATAGAAAAACTTGTTTCGCAAATAGTACCCCGGATGCAACAAGGAGGGCGTATTTTCTATATGGGAGCAGGAACTAGCGGACGTCTTGGTGTATTGGACGCTTCCGAAATTCCACCAACATTTGGTATGCCAAAAACATTGGTTATCGGGCTCATTGCAGGAGGTGATACAGCATTGCGCAATCCGGTAGAAAAAGCCGAAGACAATATGGAATCTGGGTGGACAGAGTTACAAGCTCACAACATTAATGATAAAGATACAGTAATTGGGATTGCAGCATCAGGTACAACGCCATACGTTGTAGGAGCTTTACGTGAAGCTCGCAAACATGGAATTCTTACAGCATCCATCTCTAGCAATCCCGATTCGCCTATTGCTCAGGAAGCAGAAATAGCAATAGAAATGATAGTTGGTCCTGAATATGTTACTGGTAGTTCGCGTATGAAATCCGGCACAGGTCAAAAAATGATATTGAATATGATCACTACGGCTACCATGATAAAGTTAGGACGGGTGAAAGGTAACCGAATGGTCAACATGCAATTATCGAATGCAAAACTTGTAGACAGAGGAACACGCATGGTATCCGAAGAGTTAGGCTTGGATTATGAACAAGCAAAGCATTTACTGTTACTACATGGTTCTGTTAAAAAAGCTGTGAATGCATACAGAACTGACAATAAATAATCACTCTAAATAGTAAACATATAGATCACTACTATACAGAAGATTATACACTTATTCGATACGTCAGCATTATTGGGTCATTCGTCCCAAAAAGTAGATTTATACAAAGTGTTGCTGCTGAGCAGTAAGTGTTTTATACATAATTCATTATCTTTACCGATAAGTTTAACCTATTTATAAACCAAAATCAAATATGATGTTTACAATTAAAAAACAGACTCCTAAAATCCTACTGACACTATGCTCCATTGTGGCAGTATCTTTTACAGCCTGCATCGGTGGAGAAAAACCCAACACTCTGACCGAAAAAGAGAAGCAAGAAGGTTGGCAACTTTTATTTGATGGAGAAACACTTAATGGATGGCGCGACTACAATGGCACATCACTCACAGAGCCTTGGCATGTTGTAGATGGCTGCATTCAGGCTAAAGGTGATGGTAGCGATGCCAGTGGATACATTGTTACAGAAAAAAAGTATGAAAATTTCGAGCTATCTTGGGATTGGAAATTATCGAAAGGTGGGAATAGTGGTATGCTATATCATGTAGTGGAAAGACCCCAATATAAAGTTCCGTATGTTACAGGACCTGAATACCAATTGATAGACACCCCTAATTTCGCGGAAAAACTTGAAGCCTGGCAAGATCTGGGTGCAGATTATGCTATGCATATTCCTGATACAACAAAAATGAAAGTCAATCCTCAGGGAGAATGGAACAATTCTAAAATTGTATTTGACAATGGACATGTAGAACACTGGTTGAATGGTGTAAAAATATTAGAGTTCGAAGCATGGACTGATGATTGGTTCGAACGAAAGAATAGTGGAAAATGGAAAGATGCTCCAGAATACGGACTGGCGAAAAAAGGTGTATTATGTCTTCAGGATCATGGATATCCGGCATCGTTCCGCAATATAAAGATTAAAGAACTACCAACGAAATCGAAAGAAGTAAATCTGTTCAACGGGACTGACCTGAAAGGCTGGGACGTTTATGGAACAGAAAAATGGTACGTACAAGATAAACTTTTGGTATGCGAAAGCGGCCCTGACAAACAATATGGATATCTCGCTACGCGCGAATATTATGATAATTTTGATCTGACTGTTGAATTTAAGCAAGAAGCAGATGGTAATTCGGGAGTATTTATCCGTTCGTTTATCGAAGAAGATGTAAAAGTGAATGGCTGGCAAGTAGAAGTAGCGCCTAAAGGTCATGGAACAGGTGGCATCTACGAATCGTACGGTAGAGGATGGTTGATTCAAATACCTAAAGAGAAAGAAGAGTTTCTTAAGGTTGGCGACTGGAATACTATGCGTATACTCGTTCAGGGTAACAAAGTAACGACATGGCTTAATGGACAAGAGATGGTCAACTTTGATGATGAGAAAATCGGTGCAGGACAAGGACGTATAGCTCTTCAAATACATGATGGCGGCGGCATAAAAGTTCTATGGCGTAATTTAAAGCTAAAAACACTGTAATAGAAAAGGTAATTCATATAGAATTAATAGAGTGGCGGTTATATCTTAATCGCCACGCTTATTTTAGAATCCTAAAAAAATATGCAATTGAGTATAAATATATGATTCCTACAGACCAATTAAAGTTGTATGTATTACAAAAAACCAATACCTTTGAAGCCATAAAATAAATAAGTATATGAAATATAAATCCATTATGGCATTAGTTTTAGGTGCAGTCTTGGCCGCATGTAATTCTGCCGACAAGAAGGCAAGTACAGAAAAAGATGAACCCATCATAGGTAAAGCCTCCGTAAAGGTAGAAAACGGAATAATGACGCCCGAAGTATTGTATAGTTTTGGACGTGTATCTGATGTTCAGGTCTCACCTGACAAATCGAAGATATTGTATGGTGTAACTTATGTAAGCATTGAGCAGAATAAAACAAACAAAGAACTATTTACGATGAATGTAGATGGTTCTGACAAAAAACAAATTACCCAAACGCCTAAAAGTGAAAACAACGCTATCTGGGTGAAAGGCGGTAGTAAGATTGCCTTTTTGAGTAGCGAAAGTGGATATTCTCAAATATGGGAAATGGATCCAGATGGTAGCGGCCGTAAACAAATAAGTAATATAGAAGGTGATGTTAATGGGTTTTCTTATTCTCCTGACGGAAAAAAAATTATGTACATCAAAAACATAAAATTCGGAGAGCGTACAACAGACCGTTACAAAGATCTTCCTAAAGCGTCAGGACGAATTATTGATGACCTGATGTATAAACACTGGTCTGAGTGGGTTGAAGAAATCCCTCATACTTTTGTAGCTGATTTTGATGGAGAAAAAGTATCAGACGGAATTGATATTCTTGGCGATGAACCATACGAATGTCCAATGCTTCCATTTGGAGGTACCGAGCAGTTGGCTTGGAGCCCTGATAGCAAGTCCATCGCATACACATGTCGCAAGAAAAAAGGATTGGAATACGCTTTGTCTACCAATTCAGACATTTATCTATTCAATATAGAAAGTAAGCAAACAGTAAACCTCACAGAGGGGATGATGGGATATGATATAAACCCTGTATTCTCTCCCGATGGCAGATACATAGCTTGGCAAAGTATGGAACGTGAAGGCTACGAGTCAGACAAAAACAGAATGTTTGTCATGAATTTAGCAACAAAAGAAAAGACATACGTGACCGAAGCATTCGATTATAATACCGATTTCCTTTTATGGAGTGATGATAATCAAAGCATTTATTTTGTTTCTTGTGTTGAAGCTAAAACTCAATTGTTCCAGGCTTATATTCACACAAAAGAGATAAAACAAATCACCAAAGGCGATCATGATTATGAATCATTTGAGATAGCCGGAGACAAACTTATAGCACTTCGTCACTCATTATCTAAACCGAATGAAATATACTCTGTAAATATTTCTATAGGAGAAGCGACTGAACTAAGTTTCGAAAACAAAGATATACTCAGCCAATTAACGATGGGTAAAGTAGAGGAACGCTGGATAGCGACTACCGATGGGAAGAAAATGCTAACATGGGTTGTTTATCCTCCAAACTTTGACCCGAATAAGAAATACCCTGCAATATTATACTGCCAGGGAGGACCACAAAGTACTGTGAGCCAGTTTTGGTCTTATCGTTGGAATTTACAAATGATGGCAGCTAATGGATATATCGTTGTAGCCCCTAACCGTAGAGGTTTACCTGGCTTTGGTCAGGAATGGCTGGAGCAAATAAGTAAAGATTATGGCGGTCAGAATATGAAGGATTATCTTTCTGCAATTGATGCTTTAGCAAAAGAGCCTTATGTAAATGCGGACAAATTAGGATGTACAGGCGCTAGTTATGGCGGGTTCTCGGTATATTGGTTAGCCGGAAATCATAACAAGCGGTTTAAGGCATTCCTTGCGCATGCAGGAATCTTCAATTTGGAAGCACAATATCTTGAAACTGAAGAAATGTGGTTTGCAAATTGGGACCTAGGCGGTTCTTTCTGGGATAGAAGCAATTCTATTGCTCAACGCTCGTATGCTAACTCTCCTCATAAGTTTATAGACAAGTGGGATACACCTATTATGATCACTCATGGCGAACTTGACTACCGAATTCTTGCATCTCAAGGTATGATGGCATTCAATGCTGCAAAACTTAAAGGCATTCCAGCCCGAATGCTGATTTATCCAAACGAGAACCACTGGATATCTCAACCTCAAAACGGAATCCTGTTCCAGAGAGAGTTCTTCCGTTGGTTTGATGCATATTTAAAATAAAAATTTAGCACTCATAATAAAAGGTTATTATCTTAATTGGTAATAACCTTTTTTGTTTGCTCTATTTAATTCTATTATTATTAATCTACACAACGAAAATTTAACTATTTTAGAACAAACATTTGTTAGATTAAAAAATATAAAAAGTAACTTTGTATATAGAGAAGTATACAGTTTTCACATTGAAGTTTACGAATTATGAGATATATAAGATTATTTATTATTCTAATCTTAGCCTTTACGTGTTTTGCATGTAACCCCGGATCAGAAAATGCTGAAAGGTATATTTTTGAAGCAGAATCGCTTATAGACAACAAGCCCGACAGTGCTCTTGCTCTATTAGATTCTATTTTATATCCCGAAAATCTGAATAAAGAAAAATTCAACAAATACAATCTCTTAAGAATTCAGGCTAGAGATAAAAGCAACAAAGATATTTCGAAGGATACTATAATCTTCAATGTAAAAGACTATTATATAAAACACAATGATATGGTTAACGGAACCCTCGCTAGCTTTTACTCCGGCAGGGTTCTGAAAGATCAAAAAAAGAACAAAGAGGCTATGAGTGCCTATATGGAGGCTGAAACCTATGCAGAGCAAACAATAAATAATTTCAATATTAAAGGGCTAATTCAATCCCATATAGGATATTTGTATTATAATGAACTCTTACAAGATGAATCTCTCATTCGTTTTAAGAGAGCTGCCAACTATTTTGAAAAAGCAGGAAACTATAAGAATGAAGCATTTTCACTGAGAGATATAGGAAATAGTTTTTTATTGAAAAAAGAAAATGACAGTGCGTTCTATTATTATCAAAAAGGACTTGAAATTGCCGATATTACAAAAGACTCGATTTGTCAATCAAGCATAAGGCATAATTTAGGACTCATATTTAAAAAAGAAGGGAATTTTGCTAAATCAAAAGAATATCTGAATAAAGCGATCCCTTTCGCTAACAGCAGCATTACCAGAGCTAAAATATACTCGTCTTTGGCGCAAGTACTTTATAGTGAAAATAAAAGTGATTCAGCTATTTTCTATTTTGAGAAATCTCTGAAATTTTTGAAAGAGAGTAATGATCCATTTCTAACATCTAGAATATATGAATCTTTATCTATGATAGAAGAAGAAAAAAACAATTATAGACGAGCATTAGACTATAATAAAGATTGTATTAATAATCTTTATAATATTTATGAAAACAATGAAAATCAAGCTATTCTGGATATACAGAAAAAGTATGATTATGAGCTGGTAAAAAACACGAATAACCGACTGTTAATTCAAAGGCAATTTTTGTTTATCATATTATTAGGACTTGGACTTACTACGCTTATTATAGGGTTCTTCTTTTATTATAAAACACAGAAAAATGGTCGAGAATTATTAGAAGCCGAACAAAAAATAAGCCAATTGAACCAAATGGCTAAAAGTTACGATAAAAAAGAAGATTCATTCAGAAATAAATTACTACACCACTTCGATATCCTAAAGAAATCAGCTCTGCTGGAAGGTTTTTTACGCGAAGATGAAAAGAAGCATGGAGAAAAACTACTAAAGAAGTTTAATGAAATTGTATATAATCAAGCTAGTCTTGATTGGGATTTGCTATATCAAACAATGAATGAACTACACGATGGATTCTTTGATTCGCTGAGAGAAGCCTTTCCTCAGCTAGATGAATCTGAATTTAGAATATGCTGCCTTATATATTCAGATTTTACGAATGCTGAAATAAGCATTATCATGGAACAAAGCATTAATACCATTACTTCGAAAAGATCATCGATTAGAAAGAAAATTGGGGTAAAAGATTATGGAAATATAGTCGATTATTTGGATAGTAATGTTGCAAAGAACCAAAACGAGACATTTTCAACACCGACTAAGTCAAAATAAAAGTCATATTTCAGTTCCTCTCTAACAGAAATAAACAACTGTAACAAAAAGACTTATCAAAAATGAATAGTCAAAAAAAGTCATATCCACCTATATATATAGCACAAGCATAGCATATCTTGAGTAATTTAGTGTCTGGAATTACAAACATTAAATTAATGCATGTTATGAAAAAATATCTTTACCTTCTATCATTTATTTTTCTTTTACTGCCGGCAACTATAAATGCTGATACAACTTCTATCAACGATAACAAAGTACAAATAAAAGGTGATATTAGTGATGAAGGGATGACTAAGACTTCAGGTGTAGAGCCTATCGATATGTACATCGAAGGGACTAATCTAGATTTGTATTTTTATACGAAGAGTGAGTTTAAGATAGAAGTATACAATGCTGCAAATACATTAGTATATACTAAAACTGTTGTTAAATACGGAGGTAAAGTATTATCAATTGACATGGCAACCTGGGCTTCAGGATCTTATAAAATTGTATTAAATAACGTTACCTATAAAAAGTCTGCAACAGCTAATTTTATCTTATAAAGTTAGCATAAAAATATAGAGTGGTTTTTCTGATTTTCATTACCGTAGTGCGGCAATTATTTTGCTTTTCAATACTTCTTATTTACAGCTTGCACTACGGTTACTTATTTTCATTCAATTAAATTATTGTAAAAGTCTATCGTTGTGGTAATGACAGACTTTTATTTTTTTATTTAATTGATCTTTTCTATTTTAAACCCTGCTTGCTGAACAGCATTGACAATATCTGATTCCACAACCTCATCAGATATAACAGACAATACTTTATTTTTATCAGCTGTATCTACGTCCCACTTAGTTATACCTTTCACAGAGTTTAGATAAGGAGTAACTTTAGCTATACACCCGCCACAATTAATGCTTGTTTTGAATTTCAAAATATTATTTTCCATAACTTTAATATATAAATTAACTATTTAGTCCATTTCAATCTCAAACTATTACTTACAACACTCACGCTACTTAATGCCATTGCTGCACCGGCTATCATAGGGTTTAATAAGAATCCATTTATTGGATAAAGAACTCCTGCAGCCAAAGGAATGCCAATCAGGTTGTATACAAACGCCCAAAATAAATTTTGGCGAATAGTAGCGATTGTTTGTTTTGATAATTTTATAGCTTCAGATATCTTTGTCAGATCCGAAGAGATAATGGTCATTTTAGCCACATCTATGGCGATATCACTCCCCTTTCCCATCGCAATACTCAAATCCGCCTGTGCTAATGCAGTACTATCATTTATACCATCTCCAACCATAGCCACAACTTTACCCTCTGATTGTAACTGCTTCACAAACTCAGCTTTATCCTGAGGCAAAACTTCTGCATGAAAATGATTTACACCTACTTTTGAAGCTATTTCTTTTGCCGTGGCATAATTATCACCTGTTAGCATATACACTTCTATACCTGAAGATTGAAGCTGTTGTATTGCTGATAAAGATGTGGTCTTTATTTCATCTGTAATAGCTATTAAAGCAATGGCCTTTTTACTGTCAGAAAACCATATCATAGTTTTTAAAGAATGGCTTGAATTTTCCATCTTTTCAAGTAGCACCTTGTCGACAATTACGCCGTTTTCATCGAGGAATTTCTCATTTCCAACAAAATATTTTTCTCCATCAACAAGCCCAATCACACCCTTTCCTGTAATACTCTCAAATTCCCAAATAGGCACTGAAACAATACCAGCCAAATAATTTGTTACAGCATCAGCCAAAGGATGTTCAGATTGTTTTTCTAGGCTATACAAAACATCTTTTTTATTATCATCGCCATTCAGCCAATAAATATCAGTAACAACTGGTTTACCTTCTGTTATGGTTCCGGTTTTATCTAACACTACGACATCTACTTTTTTTGCTAACTCAAGACTTTCGGCATCCTTTATCAATATCCCTTTTTCGGCACCTTTTCCTATTCCAACCATAATAGCTGTAGGTGTAGCCAATCCCAAAGCACAAGGACAGGCAATGATTAACACGGCAACCAATGCTAAGATACCATGAGTAATCCCATCAGAGCCTCCATATATAAACCAAACAGCAAGAGAAAGGAGGGCAATAGACATCACGATGGGAACAAATATACCTGCAATTTTATCTACCAACTTTTGTACAGGGGCTTTACTTCCCTGAGCTTCTTGTACCATCCTGATAATTTGAGCGAGTATTGTATCCGCTCCTACTTTTTCTGCCTGAAACAAAAAAGCCCCTTTCTGATTTATTGTTCCGGCATAAACCTTCTCCCCTTCTTTCTTTAATACAGGTATCGGTTCACCACTAAGCATACTTTCATCAACATAAGATGAACCTTCTATCACCACTCCATCAACAGCGACTTTTTCACCGGGTTTCACAACTATTATATTGCCAATATTTACCTGCTCTATGGGAAGCTCTGTATAATTCCCATTTTCGGAAACTGTAACTGTTTTAGGTTGGAGCCCGATCAGTTTTTTTATCGATGAAGATGTATTCCCTTTGGCTTTTTCCTCTAATAATCGTCCAAGCAAGATAAATGCTATAATAACACAGGCTGCCTCGAAATAAACATGAGGATGGACTCCCCTATCTAGCCAAAATTGAGGAAATAAGGTATTGAAGACACTAAACAGATATGCGACACTTGTACTCAGAGCAACCAATGTATCCATATTAGCCGAACGATGCTTCGCCTGCTTCCATGCGTTGATAAAAAAATCCCTTCCGAGCCAGAATATAACAGGAGTGGAAAGCATCCACATTATTTCATTGGCATACGGAATATCCATAAAGAGCATGCCGATAATAACAACAGGCAGTGAGAAGATAACTGCAAAAATTGTCTTCTTTTTTAAGACATTAAACTTTTTGATATGCATATCTTCTAATACATCAGCCGCAGCATCCTTGTCATCCTCTATTAACAAGTCATATCCTCCATCTTGAACGGCTGTTCGTATTTGCTCAGGGGTAATCACATCTGGTTGGTATTCTACGCTTAGAGTTGCCGTAGCAAAATTGACTGAAGCATTGTTTACACCATTCAACCCTTTCACTATGCTTTCGGCACTAATAGCACAAGAAGCACAACTCATTTGCAATACAGGAAATGTTTTTTTTACTCTATTATCAGTTCTCATAATTGTATTCTTTTGTGGTACAAATATGGAAACAATAGCCTAGAAGGCTGTTATATTATTCCTAGAAAAGTTTATGAGATTTACACCTCATCTAAAGGTTTGCGCTTATTGGTTTTGATCTGTTTAAAATGACTAGGCGTCAGTCCTGTTACTTTTTTGAACTGCGAACTTAAGTGTGCCACACTCGAATAGTTTAACTTAAACGCAATCTCATTCAACGTCAGTTCATCATATACGAGTAGCTCTTTTACCCTCTCTATCTTTTGTGCTATAAAGTATTTTTCAATTGTTGTGCCTTCTATTTCCGAAAAGAGGTTACTAATATAATTATAATCATGATGAAGCTTATCGCTTATATAATCAGATAGATTCACCTTCAGATCATTATTATTATAATGCACCAGTTCTATAATTGCATTCTTGATTTGCTCTATCAGGCGTGCTCTTTTATCGTCTATCAGAGCAAAACCCAAGTCTTCAAGTTTTTTACTCAACGTATCTTTCTGTTCAGGACTTAAACCTCCCGACAAGGTTACTTCACCTAATATAATAGATGCAGGGCTTATTCCGAGTTTTTCAAGTTCGGATTTCACAACCATTATGCAACGATTGCAAACCATATTCTTTATATATAATTTTTCTTCTAACATATCCGCCTCCTAGTTTACTAACTATTTATATACAAAAATAGCACCAAATAATGCAATTATCAATGCTTGTCTTCTATTAGAAAAGGTGACAAAGCAGAAAAATATAACACACTAATAAACAAAATAATACAATCAAAAGGTGACAAAAGTGACAGATTACAACATGTTTTTTAATGTCACTTTATTAATTACCTCTAATTACATAAAAGTTACTTTATATTAGATAATTATAATTATCCAATATAAACAACTGATAGGATTAATAAGACCAAATATAAAAACAAAGAAAAGAATAGTGTGTAAAAAAAGAGCTAGAAGCTATAAAAACTTCTTATAGGAGTTTATCGAAGAGAGGAAGGGCTAAAATAAAACAATTAACTACTTATCATTAATTATTTTAGAAATATCAACATGTTTGAATATTTCTTTAAATATTTTCAGTATCTCCATATATGTTGGTGATAAATTATTTATAGCTTCATAATTATCAAAGATATTATAATCATTCACGTTCATATTCTGAGTTGTTTTTATACTGTAGACTTTTGACATAATATTTTATATTTTATAAAGTTTATAATCCCATCTGTAATAATAGCAAAACAACAAAATAACCCGATCTGAAATTATAAATAGTTCTACTACTATACTCTATAACAAATATACGAATAATATACTTTTTTTACTAATTTTAGGACAACAAAAAGCTTCGAAAAGTTTCGACTCGAAACAAACCAACATCTACATCTATAAAACAATCAATTACAAGACTTTGAAAACGCTATAAGATACGATGCACAAATTAAAAAAGTAAATCATCAGCTCTATATGAAAAAATATAGGATAAGATACCTTTCGCTATCCTATAAAACACCAAAATGATCGAAACCCTATTCGAAACCACGTTATACTCTACTTAATTTATCATCTCCATCTCTAAGCCAAAGCTTCTGCCAATATAGAAATTGGATGTTCACAACGTTTTGTAGTCGACATTTCTATCTGCCACTTACAGGTTTCGCAATCCGTCACTATATAATCATAATCCTCTGCTTCAATTTGGTTAAAGAGAGACTCTCCTATATCTTGCGATGTTTTATAATTTTCTTTCTTGAAACCATAAGTACCGGCTATACCACAACATTGAGAGTCTAATACTTTGAGCTCGATATTCGGAATTAATTTCAACAGCTCTATCGAATAATATGACCAACCCAGCTTCTCCATGTGGCACGGTGTATGATATGCTACCTTTATTCTTTTATCTCCCAACTTCAGATTTGTATCAGATGTACTCAATAACCTGTAGATATAACGTGTAGCAAGCTCAACATGCTCTCTGACATCCTTGGTATCAATTCCCAATAAGTGCGGATATTCATCTCTTATCGTGAAAGTACAGGTAGATGATGTTGCAACCACTGGAATATTTTTCTCCAATATAGATTCACGGATAGATGCAATATTTGTCCTAGCCTGTTTTTTGGCTTGATCAATAAACCCATTAGAAATCAATGCAACTCCGCAACACTTTTCTTTCTTTAGCAACTGTACACCTATTCCCAATGAGTTGAAAACCTTAACCAAATCTTTCCCCAACTGCGGATTATTATAATTGGCATAACAACCATGAAAATAACTCACTTGTTTCGGAAATACCTTTTGTTCATAAGCATGCTTCTTATACCAACCCTCAAATGTACCCAACGAATACTTAGGAAAAGTTCTGCGATGATCTATCTTAAATACAGAATCGAGTACAGACTTTACAGGGCTCAAACCGAGTGTTGCATTCACAATTGGAGCAAATGGAGTAGCAAAGCTACCAACCAGATCCGTATTTGCTAAAATAAAATCCCGAACCTTGGGTTTCTTTTTACTATATTTAATTCTGGCAGATTGTATTATATCGCCAATCTTAACATTCGACGGGCAAGCAACCTCACATCTTTTACAATTGATACAATACTTCAAAGCCTCATCATAAAAATCAGCTTCTTTCAAACGCAAGCGTTCACCATCCGGCCCGGCTTGCTTAGGCCCCGGATAATCGGGATTAACAGCAGCTACAGGACAATAAACAGTACAAACGGTGCATTTTATACATTGTTCAAAGTTGTTTTCACTTATATTATGTTGTTGCAAATTCATAATTCTCCCTATTTATTTTTATTATGCTTTCGGCTATACTTAGTGCACTCAGAATAGACACACCGGCTCCACAGCCTTCTTTTATAGGATTGAATCCTTCGAGGATAGCTCCTGAAACATATAGATTATCCAATGCAGTTCCGTTAAAAAGTCCTCTGAAATTATTATCTATTTTAACACCAAACTGCTGATAACCTTGTGTATCAAACATTTTTGAGCTATACCATTTTTGCCTGTTATCTGAATATGCGACATCCAGGTTAAAAATCGGCTCATATATCCGATCCGATGTGGCAATCAGTCCTTGACTGAAATAGCTTCCGGTAGCCAAAATATAGTTTTTACCCACAAAAGGAATGTCTCCATGATTGAATGAATAAACCCTCTTTATCGTATTATTCTCAATTTCTGCTTTTTTGATACTATCACCAAGCATATAAACTCCCCCCAGCTTCAAAAAATGATCATGAAGATATTGTTGTGTATAAATCCCAACAATAGAAGGCGGCATCGTGGGAATCAGGAAGATTGGTTTATTTACCTCTTTTTGTAAATTCTGAAAGGCTATTGCATTTAGCCCTATACATGCAGGTAAAATAATAGCTTCAGCATCTGCACTTTTATCATTTAATATTTCAGCCACAAGGCTTATATTTCGATCCAAAACCCGAGCAATATTAGTTGATCGCATTTCGGTCGGATTACGCCTGAGATAATCTAAATCGGGAATATCAAACAAATGAATCTCGCTCTCTGTGCCTAGCTTGAAGAATTCATCAGCTATAAACTGCGGATAAAAATCAAGAAAGCCTACAGGATTGAATATCGAAACTTTTTTCCATCTTAGCCTATCAACTTGTTCGCTTGTCGCAAAGCCAAAAGAGGTCAACCATGTTGGCCTTAGTGTCCCCATTGGAGTAATTCTGTAGTGATTCGCATCACCACTCCCAAACATTGGAAGCCCAACATTTGTAAAAAAACTTTCTGCATCAGAAACCAAACGTCGAAATCGTTCTACTCCCAGTTTTGCATAAGGATGGTTGGGCATTTGCTTTATTAAATCAGGCAAAGCGGACAAAGGATTATCCACCGCTGTTCCGTCAGGTAATGCATTCAATAGATCGCACGAACCGGAAGAAAAATGTAAAGCACTTTGTCCGGAAGATACAATAACACAACGTTCCCCCTGTTGAGCCAATTTGATACCACAAATAAGCCCCGACAATCCACCTCCTATTATAATTGTATCAAACTTCATAATATTATTATTTTTCAACTGAATCTAACCCGCACACACCCTGATAAACCCAAGCAGTATATTCGCTTTCACGCAAAGTATCACCCCATGATATAGGATAGATACCCTTCCAACGTTCAGTCAAGAAAGATGACAAATCATCTTTTGCTCTCTTGGTACAAAACCGTTCAGTACTTCGCATTACACCGGATGCCCGACAAGCACAAAGCTCACCTTGGCAAGTCCCCATTCCAATACGTGTTCTTCGTCTTAGATCGACAAGACTTTTCACATTCAATTCATCCAAAGCATATTTTACTTCACCTACCGATACGCCCTCACACTCACAAACCAGACTATTATCTAATTGTGTATTGTCTATGAGCTTTTCAGCTAAGTCTCCATGGCGATATATTGCAGCTTTTCGTTGCGTAGCGGGTAACGAAACTATTTTTTTATTTATTTCTTCTATATTTTCTCGAGATCCCGGCAATCTCTCTTCGGCCGTAGTGCATGGCGACGAAACATTCAACTTCTTACACACAAGGTCTGTTGCCCATTCTGCCATCAAACGATAAGTCATCAGCTTACCTCCCGTTATCGTTATATAACCTTGCAGCCCATCACGTTCGGCATGGTCTAGCAGTACGATACCACGACTAACATTTCGTCCCGTAGGATCATTATCGGATGCAACTAACGGTCTGACTCCGGCATAAGCTCTCAAGATGCGAGTTTGCGCCAATCGTGGGGCAAGCTTTTCTCCTTCCCTTATCAGAATATCAACTTCTTGGGGAGTCACTGTCATGTTATCAATTTCATCGTATGGAATATTCATCGAAGTTGTACCGATCAGAGAAATAGTATCTCCCGGAACCAAGATATCCGAATCGGCAGGTTTTCGGCATCGATTAAGCACCACATTATTAACACGGTGACCAAAAATCAATAGAGAACCTTTGGCGGGTAACATTTTCACTGTAACACCTGCAAATATAGAAATATGCTGTCCCCAAATTCCTCCGGCATTGACAACAATCGAACCGTATATCTTTTTTGTTTCTTTCTCTTTATGATCAAATACCTCTACTCCAATTATGCGATCCTGTTCTCTCAACATCCCTATTACTTCATGGTATGTCAATATCTTTGCTCCATGATCTCTTGCATCTATCATGTTGGATGCCGTCAGACGAAACGGATCTACTGATCCATCCGGAACTTTTACAGCTCCTACTATCGACGGATTGGCAGAGAGCTCGAGTAAGAGTGCTTCTTTTGGATCTATTATATCAGCTCTTATCCCTGCAATGTTACAAGCCTCTACAAATTTTGCCTGATAGTTTATATCATCTTCCGGAAGTGTTAGAAACAAACCATTGGTTTCTTCGATACAATGGCTGGCTATTCGTTTCAATATTATATTTTCTTTGATGCATTCTTCAGCAGACTCTCTATCTGTTACAGCATAACGCGCACCACTATGCAACAATCCATGATTACGTCCTGTAGCACCTGTAGATATATCGTAACGCTCGAGCAAAACAGCATTCAATCCCCTACGGGAGCAATCTCTAGCAACACCCGCTCCGGTAATTCCGCCACCGATGACTATAACATCAAAAACATCTGAAGAATATTTCATAAGAATAACTTTTATGATGATTCACAAATATACGAAACTATTCGAAATACAAAAGAAATATATCGAAACATTTTATAAATAAAATAAGAGGATAGAAATTAAATCTACCCTCTTATTACGATGTTGATATATAAAACTATATATAATTAAAAGACAACTTGAAGCCTGCCTTGAATAGCATTAATAGTTTCTCCTGCAGCTAAAGGGTTTGTATTACCTAAAGAAACATTAGAATAGTCTAATCTTAACATTATATATTTATTTAAATAATAATTTGCGGCAAACGTCCAATCACTCATTCTACCTCCTTTTACCCCTGAGTTTTTATTATCAAGATCGGTATAGTTATACCTCAATGCAAACTCTAAAGACTTCGGTTTTGGAGTACCCATCCTCGCCCAAGAAGATGAATAAGTATAATTGCCACCAATAGCCAAGAAACCGATTTGAGCATAAGCTCCACTGGCTTTATATGCAGGCAGATCATCTTTCCTTTCCACATTACTATGAAAATATTCAGCTTGAAGATACAAAGGGCCATATGCTCCAATGAGTTCCACAGCATATTTAGCCTGATAATCGGCATTTGATATACTCGCCTGAATAAATTTACGCTTTTCTACATTTGTGATCAACGAACTTCCATAGCTGATTACTTTGGGCTTCTGTATACCGTTAGCATCAAATCCATTAGCATCAGCCTTACGGTAAGAACCGGCTAAGCCGATATGGAATATTTTACCATCTTGCTGCAACGGATTAAAGACAACACGACCTGTTGCCGAATATCCATCATCTCCTTCAATGGAATTAGTCATAGAATCTCCATCTGCAAATGCTCCTATGCCTACCCATGCATATTTATTCCAACCGATATACTCAACTCCCAGTTTTCTTCCCGGAGAGAAAGCAAACGATGTAGCATTGGCTGTAATAAACTTGATGTTAGCAGAACTCTCCATATGATCGATACCAAATGGTTCGGCAAAATGTCCACCTCTAACATAAGATGTTTTATTCAGATTATACTGCAAGAAAATATCCTTATAACCTACTTTCCCTCCGGCAAATCCGAGATCAACTTTCATATCGAAACTTTTATATTTCGCTTTCAGTCCTAACCGGACATCTGACATAGCTACCCCATTACTTAGGTCTGTTCCGTCTTCTATATAAGTTGCTCCGTCAAAATAAAAACGACCCATTGGAGTTATTTTCACGGTCTCGTCTGCGATTTTCACATCCACAGATTGGGCAAACAACGAAGAGAATGCAAACAGAGAAAGAGCAGCCAATATAGTTAATCTACAACTAGACATGGCTATTGTTTCTTATTGGTTTTATTAACTTTCACGCCCCATTCCTGAGTAGTATATTTATAGTTTCCTTCGGGAACATCGTTACAATAAACAATAACACAATTAGGATCTTTATCCCAATATTGTTTTACTGTCATACCTTCCATATTTCCGGCATGTTCTTTTTCTATCTTCACATTATCAGGGTTAACCATTAACTTCAATCCTACGGACTCATCCATCATTTCCATATCACCACGGCTATTACCACCAACGATAATCGGACGAGCTTTTATAAACGTGTGAATAGTTTCAGCTTTACCCCAATCCTGAGGTGTTGGCAATACTAATTCGTCTGTTGTCTTTCCATTTCTTACAGCAGATTTCACTCCGATAATACGGTCTACAGGAATACCTAGCTGTTCGTGAACAAAGCGTTGATATAAAAACTCGGGAGATGCAGTCAATACCCATATTTCGATTCCATACTCTTGTAGATTTGCCAAGAACTCTTTCATCTCAGGATAGAACTTTCCTTGAAATTTTTCGTGATAGCAATCATTCCCTATTGTAGATATTTCGTCTGGAGATAATCCAGCAAAAAATCTCACACGCTTTTGCACATAAGCGATTCCCACGTTATCTTTTCCATGAAGCATATCATCTACAATTGCCATTTTTTCTTTTGCTTCTTTGTCTGTTCTGTTTCCATAAGTTTTTTGTGCAAAACCGAAAAGAGCTTCGTCCGCCAGATAATAAGGGACCTGACCAAACAGTGTACCATCGCAGTCAAATATGGCTACTTTGCGTTCTTTCATAGGAATCGTAGAGTTCAAAAAGCTCTCAATACGATCGTTAGCTTCTTTCGGCCAGCCTTTTATATAACGGTATGTTTGAGCCGTTAAAGCGAACGAAGAAGTCAAAATCATCACTACCGCAAGACATAATGCCTTACGCATAAAATTAATCTTTTTCATAACTTAGTAATTTAAAAAGGTTTTAACAACTAGATTTTGGTATTAGACATAGTTTCTACTTGATTAATAAATATAGTCCCGAAGCTAGAGCAGCACCAACTATCGGCCCGAGAACAGGTATCCAAGAGTAGCCCCAGTCGCTATCTCTTTTATTTTTTATAGGTAGTATTGCATGTGCGATACGTGGCCCAAGGTCACGTGCCGGATTAATAGCATATCCCGTAGTTCCCCCTAATGACATACCTATAGATACTATAACCAACGATACCGGAAGCGGTCCATCTATTTGTGCACCGCCGACCATCAACACCCCAAACATGAGGACGAATGTTCCGATTACTTCACTGATAAAATTATAAGTATAAGCCTTTATTGCAGGACCCGTACAGAATACCGCTTTTTTAGCATTTGGATTTTCTTCAGCATCGAAATGAGGCTTATACATCAGAAAAACTAAAGATGCACCAAGTATAGCACCCAACATCTGCGCTACTATATACCCGATTACACTCCCTTTGAAACTGCCTGCAATTGCCAAGCCTATAGTAAGAGCCGGATTAAGATGGGCCCCCGAATATGGAGCAGAAATAAAAGCAGCAACAAAAACAGCCAAGCCCCAACCGAAAGAAATCACAACCCAACCGGAACTATTACCCAATGTCTTCTTGAGATTAACATTTGCACAAACACCTGCACCCAATAAAATGAGTATAGCTGTGCCTATAAATTCGAATCAAATATCTTGTCCCATGGTATATAGATTAGAATATTATCTCACCCACGATTGGGCACGGTAAACAGCTTCAGACCATTTTTTCTTAGCCAAATGCATATCAATTTTAAGATCAGGCTCGAATTTAGTATCAATATGCCATTGTTTCTTTATCTCCCCTACATTCTCCCAATAGCCAACAGCAAGCCCGGCAAGGTAAGCAGCCCCCAGAGCGGTGGTTTCGGTAGTTTGAGGACGAATCACTGTTTGCCCAAGCACATTAGCCTGAAATTGCATCAGTAAATTATTCTTAGCAGCGCCACCATCTACTCTGAGCTCTTTAAGCCCTACGCCTGCATCCAAGATCATTGCATTGATTACATCCATAGTCTGATAAGCAATACCTTCAAGTGCAGCACGAGCAATATGTGCAGAAGTAGTTCCTCGCGATATTCCAACAATTGTACCCCGTGCATATTGATCCCAATAAGGAGCCCCCAAGCCAGTTAAAGAAGGCACGAAATATACATCTCCATTGTCTTTAACCTGTGTAGCCAATTCCTCTATTTCGGAAGAAGAGTTTATAATTTTAAGGCCATCCCTGAGCCATTGTACTATTGCTCCACCAACGAAAATACTTCCTTCGAGAGCATAAGTTGTTTTTCCATCCAACTGCCATGCTATCGTAGATATTAAATTATTTTTTGAAACAACGGGTTTATCCCCTGTATTCATCAAGATGAAACATCCTGTTCCGTATGTATTCTTCACCATTCCTTGTTCAAGGCACATTTGCCCAAATAGTGCGGCTTGCTGATCGCCGGCAATACCCGAAATAGGAACTTTGGAAGCAAAAATTGTAGTTCTCGTATGTCCATACACCTCACTGGAAGCACATACCTTAGGCATCATGCTCACCGGTATGTTAAACAACTCGAGAAGATCATTATCCCATTGCAAAGTATGAATATTGAACAACATTGTACGTGAAGCATTCGAAACATCAGTTACATGTACCGAACCCCTTGTTAATTGCCATACAATCCAAGTATCAACCGTACCGAACACCAATTTTCCTTTTTCTGATTTTTCTCTCGCCCCCTGAACATTATCCAGTATCCATTTTACTTTTGTAGCACTGAAGTATGCATCAACAATCAGGCCTGTTTTTTCTTTGATAACAGGAAGTAGCCCTTCATTTTTCAGAGCATCGCAATACTCGGATGTTCTTCGGTCTTGCCATACAATAGCATTGTATACGGGCTCTCCTGTTTCACGATCCCAGACAATGGTAGTTTCGCGCTGATTGGTAATTCCGATTCCTGCGATATTCGTACCATTGATTCCAATTTTTGTAATAGCTTCAGCAGCTACGGCAGCTTGCGAAGCCCATATTTCGAGAGGGTCATGTTCTACCCAACCACTCTGTGGAAAAATTTGCGGAAACTCCTTCTGGGCTACAGAGCATATCTCCCCCTTGCGATTGAAGACGATAGCCCTTGAGCTGGTAGTACCGGCATCAAATGATAAAATGTATTTCTGTTCCATGGTATATTAGTTATATGATTAGTTTTTCTGCTATCATTCCATATGCTAAGGTATATAATTCGGCTTATAGTCTACTAATAAATAATGCTGAGCCAGTTCCACAAATTCACGAACTTGTATCGCCTCCCACTCCTTATCTTTGTCCATCTCTATAGCCATAATCGATGCAACTTGTGGAGCCATATCAATTGCTGCACGTGCATCTAAAAACAAAATTCTAAAACGTCTTGCAAGTACATCTTCTACAGTCAAAGCCATTTCTTCTCGAACAGCCCACAGAACCTCAGCCACCGTATAATCATAATCGGGATGTAATTTTTCGGCAAATTTCAGAGATTGGTTCTGAAGCTTAACGATCTTATCAATATCACTTCCGTAAACATAGTTAAAGTTGGATCTGTCTACCTTTTCCTTGTATCCATGTATTCGCAGATCTTTGGTAACACACTCTTTGCGAGGCAATCCCCCTATAGTAATACCTTTATCAACAACATCCTGAGCCATATCTCTATAGGTAGTCCACTTACCACCTGTAATAGTAATGAGTCCACTATCTGATATTACAATTTTGTGGCTTCTTGATATTTCTTTTGTTTTCTTACCGTCAGATTCCTTTTTAGGCGCAGCCAAAGGTCTCAAACCAGCAAAGACAGAAAGGACATCGTCCCGTGTTGGCTTCTTCGCTAAATATTCTCCGGCAGTTCTCAGAATAAACTCTATCTCCTCTTCCAATGCCTGAGGTTCAAGAACAAACTCTTTTAATGGAGTGTCTGTTGTACCTAAAACAACCTTATCGTGCCATGGCACACCAAACAGAACACGTCCATCACTCGTTTTTGGGATCATTATTGCTGTATCTCCTCCTAAAAATGATTTATCTACAACAAGATGGACACCCTGACTCGGACGAACTATATTGTCTTTTTCCGGAGCATCCATCTTCATTAAGCCATCCACAAATATTCCGGTAGCATTCACCACAACTTTTGCTTTTAGCGAATATGGCTGCTTACCTATTTCATCAT
This sequence comes from Dysgonomonas sp. 37-18, assembly GCF_001899125.1. Taxonomy (NCBI): domain Bacteria; kingdom Pseudomonadati; phylum Bacteroidota; class Bacteroidia; order Bacteroidales; family Dysgonomonadaceae; genus Dysgonomonas; species Dysgonomonas sp. 37-18. The sequence goes on from NZ_MKVC01000040.1 coordinate 80,212, forward strand.
AAACATTTACTCCTGATATTTTGCCAGAATCATCCTTTATCAAATTGGTCACTTTAGCATAATTAATAACAACTGCACCTTGTTCAGTTGCAGTCTGCATCAAGTTGATCCCCATACGAGAGTCATCAAACTGACCATCATGATAAACAACACCTCCTCTTAGTCGAGTCTTATTTATTTGAGGTATCTCACATTCTACAGCCTTCTTTGTCATTGGCAAAGAACGCCCCAAACCTCTCTTCCCAGCCAACAGATCATAAATGGTAAGACCAATTGTATAAAATGGCTTTTCCCACCATTTATAATTTCCGATGATAAAACGCTGATCTTTCACAAGATGTGGAGCATTCTTTTTCATCAGACCTCTTTCGCGAAGAGCCTCAACAACCAAACTCACATCTCCTTGTGCCAAATAACGCACACCACCATGCACAAGTTTTGTACTGCGGCTGGAAGTGGCTTTTGTAAAATCAGCCTGCTCCAACAGCACAACCTTGAACCCTCGTGAAGCAGCATCAACTGCAGCACCAAGCCCGGTTGCTCCGCCTCCGACAACAACAAAATCCCATATTAGAGATTTATCTGCTATTTGTTTTATATAATCATCTCGTTTCATTGTATCACATCTATATACACACAAAATTAATTAAGAGTTTGAAATAAACAAATAAATTCGAAACTTTTTTATTATAATTCGGAGTTATTTATAGTTAATTCGAAATAAAAACATACAATTACGAAATGAAATACATATAACAAAATAAAAAACTTAACAATAAAGATGCAAGGCATATTACATAAACAATAGAAATATTTATACCTTTGCAGCAAGATCTAACAACTAATTAGCAAATAATATGGGAAATATAGCTAAGCGACATAAATATATACTGGAGCAACTTAAAGAAGACGGATATGTAAAAGTTCTGGACTTAAGCGAAAAACTGGGAGTTTCGGAAGTTACGATACGAAAAGATTTAAAGTTTCTCGAAAGCAAAAAAATGTTATATCGTAATCATGGAAGTGCCAGTAGTCTCAGTTCAATTATATCAGACAAACATATAGATGTGAAAGAAAAGCTGAATATGGATGAAAAATCATCGATAGCAAAAGCAGCAAGTAAATTATTGGAGCCAAACGATAAAATTATAATAGCATCGGGAACAACCCTACTCGCTTTCGCAAACGAAATAAATGCCAGCGAAGGTATTACTGTAATCACATCTTCGGTAAAAGTTTCATTAAGCTTATGCTACAACCCGAATATTGAGATCATTCAATTGGGAGGCATTATGAGAAAAAACTCGGTATCAGTGATTGGACACTATGCTGAAAACATACTGGAAAGCCTCTCCTGCAACAAGCTATTCTTGGGGGTAGACGGAATTGATCTCGATTACGGACTGACAACCAGCGACATGAGCGAAGCTAGAATCAATCAGCAAATGATAGATGCCGCACAAAAAATTATTGTACTTACAGACTCGTCAAAATTTGGAAGAAGAGGGTTTTGTAAAATATGTGATTTAAATAAAATACATCACATCATTACAGACAAAAACGCACCGGCCCATATAATTGAGATGATGAGAGAAAGAGAAATAGAAGTAACCCTTGTCTAAACTAACATTTAATATTGAGTTCGAGCAATACGTTTCTTATTTGCTCATAGGTAGTTATACGTGTAGGAACTAAAGGCAGACGAAGTTTATTTTGAATATAACCCATCATATTGAGCATACATTTTACTCCTGCAGGATTTCCATCCACGAAAAGAAGGTTGAATAGCTCGTTGAAACTATGATGTATAGTCAAAGCACTGGCATAATCACCTTCAAGTGCCAAACGAGTCATACGACTAAATTCGCGAGGGAATGCATTGCCAATCACTGATATGACACCAACAGCGCCGAGGGTTATCAAAGGAAAAGTAACCCCATCATCACCTGATATCACATCAAAATGTTCGGGCTTACGCTTTATGATATCATCCATCTGAGTCATATTTCCGGAGGCTTCTTTTACCGCAACAATATTTCTGAACTCATTAGCAATACGCAATGTTGTATCAGCCGTCATATTAACCCCTGTCCGTCCCGGAACATTATAAGCTATAATAGGCAGGGAAGATGCTTCCGAGATAGCTTTATAATGCTGATATATACCTTCCTGCGATGGTTTGTTATAGTAAGGAACTACCGAAAGGATACCATCTATGCCGGCATAATCATTTTTCTTTAACTTATCGACAATGGCACGTGTATTATTTCCACCTTCTCCTATAATAACAGGAATTTGACCGTTGACTTTATTTACCACCAATTCGACAATCTGTTTTTTTTCTCCTTCGGTCAATGTTGGGGTTTCTGCTGTTGTACCAAGTACAACCAGATAATCAGTTCCATTTTGCAACTGATAATCAACAAGCCGAAGCAGGGCATCATAATCGACACTCTCATCTTCTTTAAAAGGAGTAATTAAAGCAACTCCCATTCCTCTCAGATTTATCCTGGACATAAAGTCAATCTTTATCTTTAGAAAAGTGTATATCTCTTTTCAGTTTGTGCAAAATTAAGAATTAATTTACACCCTATAGCACTTTGCTCAGGTAATTTTTTATTTGCTGATAAGTTTCCTGTAGATTCATTTCATCAGTTTTGAGCACCAGAAAGTCATAGTAAGGCTGATCCGGCTTTGTAATACCGATACTAAATTCAGAAGAATTATGGGCCAACAGATATTCATAAACCTTACTTTCGGTAGTAGTCAAGTCAATAAGCGTATCATATTCCAATACCTTGAATTCATTCAAGACGGATGGAGCAAGTATCTGAAGGAAAGACATTTCCTGAGGATGAATAATTCTCACATTCGCCGGAAATATTGTATTCCCCGGAGCCTTCTTTGTAGATTGATACGTCCACAAGACAACTTTTTTACCATTTGCTGCTAAATCTTTTGATATAGCATCTATAGCCGACCAATCGTTATATGAGAACAGAATAAGTACACTTTTCATGCTCTCTAAATTTCGGAAAGCATGTTTTCTTTTATTATCTCGGAAAGCAGAATTTATTTTCCATTTTACTAAAAAATCAAACATAATAATTTTGTTGTGTTAGATATCATAATAAACCAGCAGTCGTATATTTCGTTTTCAACCGGGAAAAATAAATTCTGCTTCTATTACTTTTTATAATTTTCTGGCACCATCACTGATCACCACATCGTATACCTTCGGCTTGATTCTGAACTTTTGCTCATAGCTTTCGGTAGCACGTTTGATGAAATCATCATGAAGCTCATTTTTCACAAGATTGATAGTGCAACCACCAAAGCCACCTCCCATCACACGAGATCCGGTTACGCCACACTGACGTGCGATATCATTTAGGAAGTCAAGTTCTTCGCAGCTAACTTCATACTTACGGCTAAGCCCGATATGCGTTTCGTACATTTTCTTACCAACGGTTTCGTAATCACCTCTTTCCAAAGCATCACACGCTTCGCTCATACGTTGAATTTCTTCGATAACGAATTCGGCACGCATGTAATCTTCGGCACTAACTTCGTTAGCCACTTCTTTCAACATGTCGATTGTAGCATCACGCAATAACTGCACTTCAGGATGATACTTACGAATGTATGATGCCGCATTTTCGCACGATTCGCGACGTTTGTTATAAGCAGAGGAAGCCAACTCATGTTCTACGCAAGTATTTAACAACACCAAACGGTATCCTTCCGGATTGAACGGAATATATTTATATTCAAGAGAGCGACAATCTAGGCGAATTAATGATCCGGCCTTACCAAAACAAGACGCGAACTGATCCATAATACCACATTTGACTCCTACATAATTGTGCTCTGTAGCTTGCCCTATTTTGGCTAGTTGAAAACGGTCTAAGCCAAGATTATACATATCATTGATCGCAAACCCGAAACAACTTTCCAAAGCTGCTGACGAAGACATTCCTGCTCCGAGAGGCACATCACCGGCAAACACGCAGTCAAAACCTTGAACTTGTTTTCCTAGCTTCATTATTTCGTGACATACGCCGAAGATATATTTCCCCCATTGTTTGATCGGAATATCATCTAGTCCGAACTCATCCATTTCAGACAAGTCCATAGCGTATGCTTTAATACGGTCGGGCGTTCCATTGGGCTTGATCACACAATACATGGCTTTGTCGATTGCTCCCGGCAACACAAATCCGCCATTGTAGTCTGTATGTTCACCAATAAGGTTGATACGCCCCGGCGATGTATACATTGTACCTTCAGTTCCGAATAGCGATTTAAATTTTTCTTTTAATAAATTTAGCTCCATGGTCGATTTTAATTATTTAGGGTTTATACAAAAAATTATTCCAACATTTTGAGAAAATCATCTTCATTAATAATAGGAATACCCAGACTTTTCGCTTTCTCGAGTTTAGCAGGCCCCATATTGTCACCGGCTAAGACATAATTAGTTTTTGAAGATATAGAACCGCTGTTCTTACCTCCATTCTGTTCTATCATACTCTTGTATTCATCGCGGGAATATTTTTCGAAAGTCCCGCTAATTACGATTGACAAGTCTTTCAGTTTTTCTGTTCTCTGGGCAATAATAGATTCACTAAGCTCAAATTGCAATCCAAATGTACGAAGTTTATTTATGACTTCAAGATTGTTAGGATTACTAAAATATTTAACGATGCTTTGAGCTATCCGATCACCAATTTCATCAACCTGTGTCAAGTCTTCTATTGTAGCGGCTTGTAACAAGTCGATATCAGGAAAAGCCAATGCTAGTTTTTTCGCTACGGTTTCGCCGACATAACGGATACCCAAAGCAAAAAGCACTCTTTCGTAAGGTACGGATACCGATGCATGAATGCTATCTATTAGATTCTTGGCACTCTTCTCAGCCCAACGCTCAAGACGAGAGACATCCTGCCACTTTAGTGTATATAGGTCTGCAATATTTCGAATATATCCGGCATTGTAGAGATGTTCTACAGTCTCTGTTCCTCCGGCAATATTCATCGCTTTTCGGGTCAGAAAGTGTTCGATACGCCCTTTTATCTGAGGTGGGCATGACACGTCGTTGGGGCAATAATATATAGCCTCTCCTTCATCTTTGACAAGAGGTGTACCACATTCGGGACAATCTTTTATAAACTCGACTTTAGCATCAAATATATTTCTTTGGGCAACATCTACCCCGGTGATCTTAGGTATTATTTCTCCTCCTTTTTCTACATAAACCTGATCATTGATATGTAAATCAAGAGAGTTAATATAATCTTCGTTATAAAGTGACGCTCGCTTAACGGTAGTTCCTGACAGCTTTACCGGTCTAAGGTTGGCCACAGGTGTAACAGCTCCTGTTCGCCCCACCTGATATGAGACAGACTCTAGCGTTGTAACAGCCTGCTCTGCCTGAAACTTGAAGGCAATAGCCCAACGAGGAAACTTAGAGGTAAAGCCTAGATTCTTTTGCTGTGTCAGCGAATTTACTTTAAGGACTATTCCATCTGTAGCTACAGGCAGGTTTTTACGCTCCTTATCCCAATAGTGTATATATGCGAATATTTCGTCTAAAGTCTTACACTTCTTGGTTGCATCCGAAATTTTAAAGCCCCATTCCTTCGCTTTCATCAGATTTTCGTAATGTCCGTCAGTAGGCAATTCTTCTCCTAACAAATAGTAGAGATAAGAGTCAAGCTTACGTGAAGCCACTATTTTAGGGTCTTGCTGCTTAAGTGTTCCTGATCCGGCATTACGCGGATTAGCAAAAAGGGCTTCTTCCTGTTCGGCTCTTTCCTTATTTATTTGATCAAACACAGACCACGGCATCAGAATCTCTCCTCTGATTTCAAACTCGGCAGGATAATCTGTTCCATGCAATCGCAAAGGAATACTACGAATAGTACGCACATTAGCTGTCACATCATCACCCTGCACACCATCGCCACGTGTAACGGCCTGAGTTAACTGACCGTTGATATATGTAAGAGAAATAGATGTTCCATCGTACTTTAATTCACATACAATTTCGAAATCATCATTCAACCCTTTCTTTACCCGATTGTAAAAATCTGTAATTTCTGCCTCTGTATATGTATTTCCCAACGATAACATGGGATATTTATGAGGGACTTGTTTGAATGATTTATTAATATCGCTGCCAACACGTTGACTCGGAGAATTAGGATCGAAATACTCAGGATATTGAGTTTCCAAATCGGTCAATTCTTTTAATTTCTTATCAAATTCAAAATCTGAAATAGTTGGTGCTGAAAGTACGTAATAGTCGTAATTATGTTTGTTCAACTCTTCCCGAAGAGTATCAATTTGGTGCTTTATATGATCCATTATTTCGTTAAAATCGTAAATACAAATATAAAAAGAAATAGGTTGAAAATGTGCAAAATTAGATATTTTTCAGAAATCTATTTACACATTGACTTATCTTCAGCTAACGGAATATCAAGTTACTTCTCATATTTTCTTTTTCTATACAGAGAAATCGAACCCATGACCAAAGCAATAAAAAACACAGGAAAAGCAATATTTAGTATAGCATATTGATTTCTTTTCTTATAAGCCTCTTTTTTGTTCAGGATATATAGCTTTTGTTGCTTTGTCCTCAACTGCATCAGTCCATCATCTCCTGTCAGCCAATTTACGGCATTCACAATAAAATCACGATTACCGAACTGCTGTTGCGAAACTCTATCATAACCCATAGGTAATACCTGTGAGCTTTGTCCATGCCCCTGAATCTCATTTGTTATGATATCGGAAGATGAAACAACGATCATTTTTGTTCTTTCACTTATATTCTTAGTTTTATAACTATCAGCTTTAATGCTATCAGGCATCATCCTATTTTGGAACACAGAAGTAAATACACCTTCGAGACTTACCGCCACAGGGACAAATTGCAGATCGAAATAGTCTTTATTATTTTGTATTTTTGCAATATCAAAATCAATCGCATCAGGCACTTTTACTAAATGCGTGTTAGCTGAAGTAGTCAATAATATATGCTTTGTCACATTAGTAGAATTGTTTACAATATCGATAGAACTGGCAAACCCGGCTTTTACGTCCCTTATATTCTTTGTAATGGGAAAATCCTGGGACGGGATCAACAGTGGCTGAAAATAACTGGGCACAACCGAAGCTGACTGACTTCCGCCATCACTCATTAAGTATGTAGAAACACACTGGCTATCCTGAATAAGGTTTGAATTTATGCGTACACCGTATGAAAAAAGCATATCATCGAGATTGACATCATTTTTCATACTTGCAGAATGTCCTAATTGAGCGAGATCCTGATGAGAGTAAAAAGCTCCATCGATAAGCCATAAGACCTTACCTCCCGACATTATATACTGATCGAGGATATACTTATCCGTTTCGCTATATTTTGATAAAGGCCCGGCAATAATCACGGCATCAAAGTTGTCCAATATATTAATTTCGTTACCAATCTGCCCCCTATTCACTGTGTAGTATTTAGATAATACTTCCTCGGCATCATATACATACGTACGTGAAATCTCATTATGACCTTCAATAAAGGCAATAGACTTAGATGCTTCCTGATTTAGTAAGCGAATAGCGTCTGTAAATTCAAACTCCAGACCTTCGATAGATGCATTTATGTTTTCTTCCGCTGTGTACCCTGCAATATTTTTGAGCAAAGGAACAACCAGAGTATCTTTTCCATTTGATATCTGGGCGCATGGATATATTATTTTTTTGCTGGCTTTCCCTTCCCTATCGATCTCGTTAAGAATAATACCAGGCATACCTCTTTGTGCCATCGCCTCATATATCTCGGAGGCAGAGCTTTCGGACTGATATATATTCGTTTGTCTTATTTCGAGATTACTATTCACATATCGGTTATAATCATTTAATAGATTAACGGTTGCATCCTGCAAACGCTGGAATCCATAGTTGAGATCTCCACTCAAATATATATTTATATTAAGAGGAATCTCATTCTTCGTACCCTTCAAGAGGTTTATTGTATAATCACTTAGTGTATAACGCTTATCGGATGTAAAATCAATTCTATAATTAGGTATAAAGTACAATCCAACATTAAGTATAACAAACAAAACTCCCCCCCTGACTAAAACTCTTAATTTGCTCCCACTTAATACTACAAGAGCAAGAATTACAAACAAAACCAAATAATTAACAACAACAAGCAAGTCCTTAAATCGTATAACCCCCTTTTGCATCAATTCGTAATGATGAAGCAGTCCCAGAGATGACACGGCAGCCTGTGTTTTTCCGGTAAGAAATAAGCCGGAGAGCAAATCGAAGCCATAGTAAACAAAAACACTTAAAATTACTGAAGTGATAAGTGCTACAACCTGATTCTTAGACAAAGCCGACCCAAATAGACCGATAGATACAAAAACCATAACCAATAATAGCAAAGAAAAATACGAGGCAAAGATAGCATTAAGGTCAATGTTTCCTACCGGATTGGCTAGTTGCGATAAAGAGTAAACATAAATATATGTAGACAGTAAGGTAATAAATACGAAGATAACTGCAGCCAGGTATTTACTCAGATAGATATGGAAGATACTAACAGGTCTCGTCATTAGAATATCTAAAGTTTTTCCCTTTCGTTCTTCTGAAAAAGAGCGCATGGTAAGAGCCGGAATCAATACCAAAAGTAGTATGGGAGACAAAGCGAAAAAGCCGCTCAGATCAGCGTAACCGGTATCCACCAGATTGTATTTCCCTGAGAAGAACCACAGTAAACCTCCTATAATGAGAAGAAAAGCTAAAGAAAAGAACGCTCCGAAAGAAGAGCAAAAAACAGACTTAAGTTCTTTAAATACTAAAGCTTTCATATATCTTTGTATAAATTGATGTTTAATTACACAATGGCTAAACGAGAGATAAAGATAGTTATTTTATTTGTTCTGATAATTGCAGTCCTTATCGGAGGATGGCGATTATATAATAAACTTGAAAAGAACAAACAATCTTTCTCTGTTGATATTTATGAATATATATCTCCTCAGGCAGTGGCTGTAATAAATATCAATAGAGAGTATAATCTGGATATGCTATACCAGTATGATCCTGCGCTTCGCAGCTTAACGGGTGTACTCGGAGAAAATTTATCTTTTCCTACGATTATTTCAAAGTATAAAGACAATAGTGGTATTTTAATAACAAAAATAAAACAAGAGAAAGAATCGGAGATAGCAGATTATATAAGAAATCAGATAGCATCGGATTTTCCTCCTTACAAAAGAGAATATAAAGATGCAATCGTATGGTATTTTACTCAGCCGGATGATAAATTTCTCGTTTGCTCTTTTTACAAAGGAATGCTTGCCATCAGCAACCATCTCAGGCCTATTGAAATATTTATTGATTCTGACTCGGAAAACACATTCTTTTCGGACGAAAATAACATCGAGCTTATAACCAAAATTCGAAATAGCACACCTGTCTGTATTTTCACAAAAGTGCAGGAAAAAACTTTGGCTCTTAATTATCTTCCTTATGACAGCTCAATACAACTAATAGGCTATATACTAGAAAACAAACAGAAGGCAGCAAATGACTCGATGGCATTCGATTACGCAACAATCCCCTTATTAATGGATTTGCCGGATAGAATGTGCATCGATAGCATAAACATACAAAATGGTAGCAAACCGGTAAGCGTAAAAATATTTCTAAACAAAAAGTTTTAAATTCGTGTTTATAAAAATATATTACAATTTATCAATTTAATAAAATAATTATGTCGGTATTAAAAGAATTAAAGGAGTTTATGATGCGTGGCAACGTAGTTGATATGGCTGTCGGTGTCATTGTAGGTGGAGCATTCGGCAAGATTGTATCATCGCTTGTAAGCGATATTATCATGCCTCCAATTGGAGTTGTACTTGGCGGTGTCAATTTTTCGGACCTGAAGGTAACGCTAAAAGATGCAGTAGGTGACGCAGCAGCTGTAACAATCAATTATGGTTCTTTTGTACAAACTGTTTTTGATTTTGTTATCATAGCCAGTGCCATATTTTTTGCTATCAAGGGTATCAATATGCTACAAAAGAAAAAAGAAGAAGCCCCTGCTGCCCCTCCGGCTCCAACTAAAGAGGAAACGTTACTAACAGAAATCAGAGATTTATTGAAGGAACAAAATAAAAATTAAATATATACCTTTTATAAATTGAACTTAACAAACAAGCATTATGGTAAAGTATTTCCCTATTTTATTTATAGCGATGTCGCTATTGTTCTCCAGTTGTGGCAGCGTACCTGTAACCGGACGTAAACAATTGAATCTGGTTTCGAACCAAGAGGTTCTTTCGTTGAGTTTACAGCAATATCAACAATTTATAAAATCTGCGCCAATATCAACCGATAAGAAGAATACGGCATTGGTACAGAAAGTTGGTAGAAATATAGCGAATGCTGTTGAAACTTATCTGAAAAACAATGGTTATGCAGATGAATTAGCATCGTATGCATGGGAATTCAACCTCGTGAAGAGTGCTGATGTAAATGCTTTTTGCATGCCCGGCGGGAAAATTGTCGTATATGAAGGAATACTGCCTTATACTCAGGACGAAACTGGTCTGGCTGTTGTCTTAGGACATGAAGTCGCGCATGCTGTTGCAAAACACGCAAATGAACGTATGAGCCAACAAATGATGACTGAATATGGTACAGCTGCAATAGGTACAGCTCTCGGAGGAACTTCTACCAGGGTGCAGCAAGCCGCTGCGGCAGCAATTGGGCTCGGTTCTCAATATGGAATTTTATTACCTTATTCGCGCAAACAAGAATTAGAAGCTGATAAACTTGGTCTGATATTTATGGCAATGGCAGGATACAACCCGAGTCAGGCTGCTGCATTTTGGACTCGCATGTCGCAGCAAGGAAGTAGCACTCCTGAATTTATGAGTACTCACCCTTCAGACAACACACGTATCCAACAGATAGAAAAAGATTTGCCTGAAGCTATGAAATACTATAAAGGTGGAACAGGAGCAACGAATACGAATTCGTCAAAAACATCTAACAAATGGAAGTTCTAATTGAATAAAACATAAAACAGAAGAGGCTATTTCGTGTAAGAGGTAGTCTCTTTTATTTTAGAATTCTTTATAAAACGGAAAATCTGCAATATCTAATAACGGTTTATCCCCCCTACTGTCCCCGTATACATATAGCTGATAAGTATCTCTATAAGGATAAAGTTCCAGGAAACGTTTGACCTTCTCTACTCCGTAGCAATTTTCACCTTTGAGCTTCCCTGTTATTACGCCTTCTTTAACTTCAATCTCCGTACTGATAACGTTCTCAATACCGATTGATTGAGCCCAAGGCAAAATCCAATTGTAAATAGATGCGCTATTAATGAGCACTATATGCCCGTCCTGTTGATGAAATCTGATCTTATCGATCGCTTGTGATCTTAATGTCTGATTTATTCGATTCTTGTATTTTTCACAAATAGCATTAAACTCCGATAATGTCTTTCCTTTAAAGAAATAAGAAAACAGCCGTTCCTTTGCCTTATCATTTGGGATAAACCCTAGTTTAAATAAGATCAGAACAGGAGAGAGAGCAAACAACCCCCAAATCAACCTTGGAAATCCATAATAAAAGCGAATAAAATCGAATAAGGTATCTTCGGTCGTTATGGTTCCGTCAAAGTCGAAAACAGCTATTACCTTCGATGAATTTACATCTATCATTACCTAAAGAATTTTGTGATAACAAAGAAAGATATAATCCATAAGATTATAATGATACGGATAAAATTATCTTTGAGGAATATCAATGTTGGATTACCACTCCTATCTTCCACAAATATAATTTGTAAATATCGGAACAACCCGACAAACACAAAAAAGGAAGTCAAATAAAGATTATCTCCATTACGTTCTGTTACTTCCTGCGAAATAGTATACATAATATAAGCAACCATCATTACCGCGGCTACAACCACAATCGCCACATTCAGAAATGGAATATTATACCCATCGACATTCTTACGTACTTTATCACCTGTTTCCTCATAAATTACTACATCATCACGCCGTTTACCCAAAGCCAAGAATATAGCCAACAAGAAAGTCATAACCACAATCCAGCGAGAAAGAGGAGTATCTGTAACAACCCCACCTATAAATATACGGATAACAAATCCTATAGCCACAATACTAATATCAATAACCGGTATATGTTTTAACCTTAGCGAGTAAAATATGTTTAGAATAAAATAAGACACTAATAATGCCAATGCGATATAGTTTCCTAAAACAAATATATACACAGATAGACTGACCGCCACTAAACTAAGAATCATCAACAATGCCTCTTTTTTATTTATAGCTCCCGAAGCCAAAGGTCTATTTCGTTTCTCGGAATGAAGCAGGTCTGTTGCAATATCGTTCCAGTCGTTGATAATGTATATAGAACTAGCTATTAAACAAAAGCCGACAAAAGCCCATAAATCGGCAATCAACAATGAAATATGATCCATTTTAAAAGAAAAGAATAGAGGTAAAAAGATGAAAAAATTCTTTACCCACTGATGTAGTCGCATCAATTGTAAATAGTGTTTTATTTTATTCATTATTTGTTTATTCTGTTGGATATAAAGATTGTGCCATATTAATAAAATCCGTGAGATGATACAGATTGTTTATAATCAAACCGACAAACATGCATATCAAGAATACGACAAAGGCCTTTGCTTGTTTTTCTTCCAACTTATTATACAGCCATCCGAATAATAAAGGAATACAATACACCCAGTGTGCACCGTAGATAAAGGGCTGATTGATACCAAATTTCATTACACAGTGTATAATGATATCGATAAGGAATAGTAAGAAAATCATTTGTACAAAAGGGTTCTTATAATTCTTTACCAAAGCAGCTACAATGATTGCCAGTATTAAAGCAACGAAGGTATATTGCCACCAATAAGAATAATTTCCTTCGATTATATACTGCATCGTTGAATTGTAAGCTGTATAATTCATCATTGGAGGAAAGAAGATTGGAGAGCCAAAAAAATGAGTAAAAACCATCTGGAATAAAGAGGAGCCTCCCAAAGCACTATTGGTAAAAGATTCTCTGTGTATGAAAATCGACTCAAAAAAAATTCTTCGAAAGAAAAACTACACTAATAAGCTGAACAATAGATAATATTGCAAGAAATATTACCCCCAATAAAACGACCTTCTTTAATATACTTATTTTCTTTTCTTTAAAAAATAACACAGGGACAATACCTTTTGCAACATTAGTAAGTGTAATTCCTCCTAAAATAAAATCTGCTAAAACTATATTTGAAAGAAATGGGGGTGATTTTTGTTTCTTTATATAAGATGAATTATAATAAACATTAAATGCCAAAAACATAGCAGATAGCGTAAAGCTTTCAGGTGTAAAGCTCAAGAGTAGGTTTGTAGAAAAAAATGCGAAAAATAATGTCATCAAATAAGCTACAAACCTTTTTATTTCAATAATCTCTCTCAGATATCGAAAAATATAAACAGAGGACATACTTATCATCGAGGAGGACAATAAAACAAAGAGGAGAGTTTTAGCTTTGAATGTAACTAAATATGCAAGTCCGTTGCCAATAAGAACAAAAGGGTAATAAAATAACATCAGGAGAGGATGCCCGCTTATCTGTGTCCGTCCAAGCTTTAAGATTAAGGGGTTATCATAAGAAAAATAAATATCTGTTTCATACGACATATTATCTATCACAGATGTGCTTAATGCTATATATATCGAATAGGATAAATAAATTAATAGCAGTATAAGGAATAGTAATTTTTCTTCTTTTTTCTGGGGCAAAAGGGCTTTCGATAAAAATTTAAAATCAGAAATTTTAAAACGAATACTTTTATTCATATTTTATGCAAGTAAGTGTTAGTCTGGGATACACCGATCTTTATTAAGTTTGATAGGCAAGCTCAAAAAATAAAAGCCAAAATTACATTAATTATTTTTAAATTACACAGATAATAATTGAAAATTAAAGAATTAGACTGTACAAGCTGTGTCAAAAATTTATTATTAAAATCTGATCTCTGTAGAAATAAGAAGTATAGTATCTTGTTTTGTTTATAAAATAATGGAGTTTCGTGATGAAGTTGCTTCAAAAAGAATCCTGCTAATCTCACGACTTGCAGGACCCCAACCTTAACACAAACTTTACAAAACTACACAATATATTTTTATTTATTTTTCTATCCTTTACGAAGCATTTATTTACCTCTGATCAATATTCTAAAACATACCTATCTGAGCGTCGAGCCTCGCCCTATATTCCGACGGAGACTGCCCTGTATGCTTTTTGAAAAATCTACCTAAAGAAGCTTGACTCGAAAAATGTGTATCCAATGTTATTTCCTGAATATTTAACGCTGTATTATTTAACAACGATTTTATTTCCAACAAAGTATATTCTACAATCCAGTCTTTGGCAGATCGACCACTTACATCCTTTATCACCTTAGAAAGATACTTGGGTGTTATACCCAATTGCTTCGCATAAAAAGACATTTCTTTATTTTCGTGGTAATGCTTTAGTATTAAAAGAAAAAATTGATATGCCAAGTTCTCTTTCCTCGAACAAGGAGTAGCATTCGTTGACAATAAGCTATTCTTAAAACTATAATAAACATCCAAATAAAAAAGTCTTATTAAACTTACTATATATTCCCGCTGAAACATACAGTCTGACGTAAGAAATCTTTCATTAACAAGATTATAGTATTCAGAATACCGAGACATCTCATTCTTAGTCAGTTTGTAAAAGTGCTTTTGCCTCATATATATGAAGAATAGTGGCGAAAAGCGTGAAATACCACCTAGAATATCATCTGTTATTGTTTGGGAAAGTAAAAAATAATCAATTTTAAAGTCGTCGCTTTTATCTTTTACCGATATAGTCTGATTTGGCAATAAAACGATCATCTCTCCTTCTACAAAACGATGCTCTTCTTGACGCTGATGGACTTCGATAGTAATAGCTCCTTCATGACAAATACCAACTATACCAAAAGTCGCACAAAATGCTAAATGAGGAACTGGTAAAGAGTGAGCATTCTTATATAATTTAAATTCGTTCTCTAACGAATATCCAAGCTCGTTACTTTCCTTTTCTAGCATGACTTTTGTTTAGTTTTGTTATGTGTTATTTATCATGAAATATTGCTCTTAATATTTCACGGTGCAAATATAGAATTTAATTTCTTAATAGCGAAAATAAATGGACTTTTAGTATAATATTTATAATTATTTAAAGCTTTACTCTTCACTTCTTTTACTGATAGAGATTTTCTGTCATTTTCGATCCTTTTTCTTCATTCATTGACAGTTTTAATAAAATGTTCAATAACAGATCATTAATATAAGAAGAAAGATATAATTACTCTCAGTTGTATTAAACTATAAGTCTACTAATCTTTAAACTCATTATTTTGATAAATAGTTATTTTTTTTTGAAGATAAACTCCCAGCAGAACCTGGATATATATTTAGAAAATCTCGTTTACACGAATATCATCCTAGTGTTTCTATTTGTTTTGTTAATCTTTTGAATGATACCAATCGATTAAATAACTCATAAAAAACCGTCCTGAGACGGGCAATCTCAGGACGGTGAGAGGACAACCAAAGCAATCCTCATTTTCGGGAACTTTATAACTACCTTATAACAAGGCTTTGTCATATAGACAAATGTTTCACTAAAAATTATTATCAATATTTATATGCCTTGCTAGATTATCATCAGTGTAAGAATGGATATATTATTCTATTTCAAGATTCTGATTATTTTATAATTATAATACATAGTTAGCAAAGACTCGCTTCAATAACAATAGGATACAACTTTTTGGCACAGCACAAAACGCATAAGATTCTACAGATAAAGAGATTAACCCCTTTCTTAAAACATTAAAATATGACTTTTTAAGGAGTAAAAAAAATGCTATAACTTTTACCTTATAGCATCATATATCTCTTTGATTGTAATTTACTCTTATATTCAGCCTGTGTATTATTTCATTTGATGTATTTTCATTTCCAAAAACTTAAAAAAATCATCCGCATAAAAATCATCATCTTCATTCATATAATCACGACAAAAGACTCTATACTCATTGCCTTTTAGCCCGGGCTCAATTAAGAAATAATACAAAGCATCCCCCTCTCCTTCTTCCAAAATAGTCAATTCATTCTGAGATGTGGCGTTATTTATCGTCTGAGACTTGTATAAATATAAAATGCTATCTACATCTGCAATATTATAATTTTCGGGAGGAGATACATATTTAACATATTCATCTTCCACTTTGAAGTACTCAAACTCCTGCGACCACCACTTATAAGAGTCAGGTAAAGAAAATCCTAATTCTTGCTCCGTGTAGTCAATCCACTCTTGCTTTACTACACCCTTCTTTCCGTGTTTTATTTTATATTCATTAGCTCTGAATAACTCAAGGAACTTATGATACGCGGGGGTCATCTATACTAATTTTAATTGTTTGAGATACAGAATACATTTAGTTTAAAAGTTAACAAATGGCCAATTAAACTAATAATTCGACGTAAATATATTTACAAAGATACAATTCAAAATCAAATACGACCTTACTTGTCAGTGGCAAAATAAAACTTTCGAGATCAGAAACATTCTGCTATTAAATGGAAAAGGCATGCTTTAAGCATGCCTTTTCCATTTAATTTTGTTTTCAAGAATGGCCTAATTCATACTAAACTTATACCCTAAAGTCAATAGACCTTGGAATGAGTTTGTCTTCAAAGAAGCTTTATCTGCTCCTGCAAAAGAATACAAATCTGCCTTTTGAGATTTCATTACAAAGGCAACATCTGTGTAAAAGTAACCATTCGACCAATCGGATTTACCTCTTCTTTCAGGAATAAATTGATATCCTAATCCATAAGTGATATAGTGAGTATCGGCATCGAATGCATATTGTGTAACAGGACGAGGATCTGTAGTGACCTCATTTCCATTATTCTTTATTTTTGAGTCAAAAGGACTTTGCACCCATGAATAACCTACGCGACCTGAAAATTTGCTGGTAAAACGATATTCAAGACCAACACGTAAGGCTGATGCCATTTTGAAATCGTTTTTAATATATTCATTCGGATCCGGGGAAAATGCTTTACTGTTACGATTAAACAGCTTCATATTATTCTTATAGTTTGTCAATTCATAATCTGCACTTATGATAGCCTTTGTCCCTATAACTCCCGCCATACTAAATGTCCATTTATCGGGTGTACGCAATTTATAATCAAAAACAGCATCTTCCCGCCCATCATAGCTTTTTACTGTTCCTGCTACATAATCGGGATCAAGACTAGAACTCGATACTCCTGATAAATTATGACTCAAATCGGCAGCAAAATGATCTGTCATTTTATACCATGTTGGTGAGTGGTAAGCAATACCTATACGGAATTCTTGAACCGGTTTTATTATAACTCCGGCTTTTACTTGCCAACCTGTTCCATCCGTTCTATTCCAATTATACAAATCAAATCTGCGATTATCTGCCAGTGCACCATTTCCATCAGGCATATACTCTGTATATTGAGAATAGAGACGATAGTTTATATCTGTCATAGAAATTGTAGCACCAACGCTCACAATATCAGAGAAAGAAGTTCCGATATTGAAATCATATGAACTAATATAACCTTTCTCTTCCACAAACAAATCATTAGAAACGTTGTTTGATATTGCCGGACTATAGCTACTTCCGTTAGAACCTTCATTTATCAAAAAAGAATTGTAGCCTAATACCGTCAACCAATCCTGACTGTCCCATACTCCCCAAAAGTCATTATCTTTTAGAGATAGGCGTGAAGCTGGAACTTCATTAAAATTCGCTCTACCAGCCATATAACCCGTAAGAGATCGAGTATTATCGCCCATTACGGCATATTTCCTATCAAAGCTTTTTAAACGGTTATAAGAAAATCCAAAATTAAGAAAAGGAACTACGTCATCATATAAAGGAAAAGTTCCCACAAAGGCTAAATTATCAAAAGCAAAAGTAAATTTATTTTCATTTTGCTTACCTATATTCAACTGACCTTGTGACTTTGTATTCTGAAAATTCATTGTTGTCACAATTTCAGACTTTTGATAAACTCCTATACCGGCAGGATTTATTGCAATACCGGAGATATCACCTCCCAGTGCACCAAATGCACCCCCCATAGCCACAGATCTTGCCGTACCGGTTAAATCATTCTTGGAAAATCTGTATGCATCCATTTCATTTTGAGCATAAACCATTCCTACCGAAAAGGCAACAGCAAGCATTAATAATGATAATTTTTTCATATTTCAATATTTTTTATCTAACAGATGAAATTTGCATGTTTAAACTCTTTCGAAACGAAACATACACATTTCAGAGTATATTAAATGTTCTATTTTCTTATATTTTCCATAAAAAGCTGTTCCAATAACCACGTTTGTTGAAACAGCTTTTATATTTTTTATTATGATACGATCGTATTATCTGCGTCCGCTACTACTTCTACCACCGCCACCACTGTATGATCCTCCACCGGAAGAACGTCCCGAAGAAGAACTACCGGAGCTGTAAGACCCCGAGCTTCTTGAAGAAGAGCTACTGGAAGAACTACTACTATAACTTGGGCGTGAACTTGAAGAAGACGAACTGCTGCTATTATAGCTTGGTCGGCTACTAGAAGAGCTACTAGACGAACTGCCACTGCTGTAACTTGGACGGCTGCTACTAGAAGAGCTCCTTGATGGGCTACTACTGTTATAGCTTGGTCTTGAGGAACTACCGGACGATCCACTATTATAACTTGGTCGGGTACTGTTGGACGAACCACTATTGTAACTTGGACGGCTACTATTTGATGAACCGCTGTCATAACTTGGGCGTGTGCTCGGACGAGTACTTACATCGGATGAAGAACCTCTTCCCGAAGATGTTCCGCTATTGTAACTTGGACGAGTAGTAGGTCGTGTACTAATACCACTTGACGATCCTCTACCTGTAGATGTTCCACTATTGTAGCTTGGACGAGTAGCCGGACGGGTGCTCACACCGCTTGACGACCCTCTACCTGTACTATATGATGGTCGAGTACTTACGTTACTTGATCCTCTACCCGAACTATATGATGGTCGAGTACTTACACTAGAAGAAGAACCACGTCCTCCGCTATATGAAGAATATCTGCCGGAGTTATTATATCCGGAGTTGTAGCGTCCTGAATTATTGTAAGCCGAGTATCTGCCGCTTGAGCTATATCGTGGACGTCCAGAATACGAATAGTTTGAACGATGATAATGTCCACCGCCATACCAGCCTCCGCCGCCGTACCAGCCGGAATACCAGCCACCATACCAAGGACTATTCCATCCCCAACCCCAAGAGCCTCCATACCAAGGTCTGCTCCACCCCCAGCCCCAAGAGCCATAGTACCAAGGATCATACCATCCCCATGCATAAGAAGGGGAATACCATGAATCGTACCAAGGATAATATCCATATCCTCCCCAGCCCCAGCCGAAGTTTACGTTAAAATTCCAACCTCGATTACGATAATAGTTGCTATATGTGTCATTTACAACATATACATTAATCTCGTTATCACTAGAAATTTTAACACTATTAGCGGGATCGTGGAATCTTACTATACGATCGGTATATTCATAATCATTATATCCATCTGCGTTTACAATAGAGTCGTCAGGCATCTGTGTTTGCTCGGCATCGTATACGCTTACATTTCCTCTACGGTTATAAGCATCTACATCGATATTCACATTTCCTGTTCGCTCCAATGTTATATCCCCATTGTCTTTCACTACCAAAACCTGAGTTTGGTCTACTTGCTTTTGGGGAGCAGTAGTCTTTACTTTTACTTCTTTCTGTTTCGATTCTTTCGATTTAGAAGTAGCATATATGTCATCCCATTCCTGAGCAAAAGCCAAGAACGGTATAGCTGACACGAGAATCATTAGAAACATTTTTTTAGCTTTCATAATCTGCTCTCCTATAATTATTATTTACTAATTTAGTTTTGTATTCACTTACTGTACAATATACTTTCATGTATATATCTTAGACTAAACATTCGTCAAAAGGTTTAAAACTTACAGTAAGATCTTATGGTATATAAAACAAATGTACGACTTTTATTTTTCAATTCAATATTATATATACTAAAGATGCGAAGAAACAAACCGATGTTGCTCCCTATTGTGTTAAAAATAGTTATCCTTAGGTTATTTCTTCACATAACCTCGTTTATACCAATAAAAAGATGCTTCTTGGTTTAGAAGTTACTTTTAGCTACGTTTATTTTTCGAATTATAGAGAACGTGATGAGGTAAAAGAAAAAGCGTATTTATAAAAGTCACATTAAGCGAATTCATGATTGAATTTTCTCTCCATTACAATATAATCATAGCCATTTTTAGAGAAAAATTCATCGGTTTCACTATAACCAAATTTTTTATAAAAATCGGTTGTTTCACTGCGAGCATTGCACCATAGACAATCTAGCTTTAAATCGTTTGCATAAGATATAAGCCACTCCATTAGAGCTGTAGCATATCCTTTACCTTGCATTTCGCTGCGAGTTGCTAGTTTTCGGAACTGAACGTCTCTACCATGCAGAAATATAGACATTACAGACACTAAGTCATCATTTTCGTATACACCAATATGCAAACCTCTGTCATCGTCAGGCAATTTTACGAACTCAATATCTTTATCCGGATACATCACTTGCCTGCGCAAGCCCAAAACATCTTCATATGGGGCTTCGGAAATAATCATTTTATTAAAATTTATATGTTAGCATTAATCGACCTTCTGATGTTTTAGAAAACACATCATCAAAATATCTATAATTTGTGTCGCGCATATAGTTGTAATATATACCCGTTAAAAACAAATGGCTTCTTAATTTTATATCTGTACGAAGACTGATCGCATGTAGAATTGCTTGCGATCGATCCCCCTGATAATTAAACTCATGGACATCAATATTATCCCAATCTATATCTTTGGGATATCCCTTCCAAGTAAACATACGATAGACCTCATAATTACCCGACATACTGATCCAATCCTTGTACGTCAGATTAAAACCTAACTTTGTACTGAAACCACTGGCAAGGTTATAATTACGCATATCTACCACATAATGATCGCTAAGTGCTCCACCAAGCAACACCAGATTTGTATGCATAAATGCATTAAATCCTACATTCTGTATACGTTTACTTTGATAGATGAACCCCGCCCCGAATGATGCAGGAGTACAAAACTTGTATGGAATTTTACCCGAAACATCTGATATTGTATCCGAATCATAATAATCGAAATGTTGATAGAATCCTAAACTTAGAAAATCATTTTTTGTATCTACCAATTCTGTTACATACAGTCGACCAATAATATTTAGTTGGCTAAGCATTGGCTGCGAACTGTGTATATTGAGATTACTCTTAAAGGTGAAATAATCATAGGGTTTTTCATTCTCATCTGAAAATCGATCACCATATTCGATGTTTACATCCATTGCAGCCCCTACCCCCTTGTCGAGAATCTCACCTTTCAGCTCCAAAACTCTAACTCCGGCAGATACCTCTACACTTACATCGGGCACTCCAAACTGTTTGCCAGTAGTAGAACGTCTACGCCAAGCATCTCCATTCAGTATTCTTGTCAGCCCTCTGGTTGGAGCTATTACAAAGGCTGCTAATTCGCGTCCAAAGCGATGGCTTCCTTCGCGGCGATCATCCAACACTAGATCGGACGTCCGATAAAGCACCTCTCCAAGCGATAGACCACCAATAGGCGTTGCTATTATATCATTTATTGATGGATACTCATTTTCCATAAACAACTCCCACATGGCACTACCACCGAGAGCAAAAAGCCCCGACTCCCAATAATTAAAGCCTCTGGAACGAGCCGAGTTGTAATATAGATTACCATGATAAGGGTGCAGAAACATATTTGTTCCCATCTGGTCATTATCCCAAACAAAACCACCCTTTAGATTTTTCTTTATGGTATGCATATTTATATATGCAAAATCTTCCTTCATTACAAACCGATCAAATCCCCAGATAGCCATATTCAGACCAAAATTCTGAGTTGTCGCTTCCCAAAACTTTTTCTTAGAATAAAAAGCTATGTCAATCGAATCAGCCGGCTTGGGTGGAGCCACCTGATAACGAATAGCAAACTGAGCTTGAGCGTAAAATGAGATTAATAAAAATGTAAAGAATAAGAGAAACTTATTTTGCATCGATTAACCTGATTTATTAAAAATATTAAATTCAAATAGCAAATATAATTCATTGCTTCTTCTAACGATACATATAGTATCGCTTTTTTATTGAAATCGCTACTTTAACTTAAATCTAACTTTTAGCAATACCTCTGTAGGCCTCAACATATATGCAGAATAATAACGACTGACATCGTTGTATGAAGCAGAAACAAACTGTTTGGAATTGAATATATTTGTATAATCAAACATAAACTCTAATTGTTTATACTTGTACTTTGCACTTATATCACCAAATGTCATAGATCGACTTCCCGATATAATTGCATTATTATAAAAACTTTCACACTTCAGGTTTAGCGACAACCCCTTGAATGGAAATATACTCAACTGAACATTATGAGACATTGTGCGTATTGGATCAAATGTTTTTTCCTCATTTTTCACCTTACTGATACTTTGTGAATATTTAAACTCATATTGTAAATTAACAGAAGGGCTTATCTTAGTTATTATACGAGGAGAAAAAGAGTATCCCTGATTATTATAATCGATAAGTCGTCGTTGTGTAACCTGAGATGAGCGACTAATCGTATAGTTCCCTCCCAGAAAAACAGTTGAGCTTAACGTTTCAATATCTTTACTGAGTTGTATATCTGCTCCTAGCCTTTCGGAAGTAGAAGGGGCTAAAATTGAAGAACGTAAGGTAAGGGTTCCCAAATAAGAATAATCAGACAAAAGGTTCGTCCTAACATTGGAATAGCTAATATTAAACATCCCAAATAGAGTTGTAATAGGATCCCTATAATACAAAGATGCGCTTGCATTATGCGCCTTTTGTTCAAAAACATCCCCATCATTTTTCAACAAGCTACGATACGACGATAGAATATATCCTTTATACAGTTGGTTGATCTTACCGATAGAAGTTTTATAGCTGTAGTTGCAGTAAGACGTCCAATAACCAGATATCTTATAATGAAGAAATAAAGAAGGATTAAAAGAAAAATTATTTTTGCGGCGCTTATCATCAGAAATATTGTTCTTTACATCAAGAAGTGTGTAATTAAAAGGTAATGACAATACAGAGTTTAGCTTTCCTTTAGCATAGGTATAAACGGGGCTAAATATTAGCTCATATTTACCTTGTCGGAGATCATTCTTCAATGAATCAGCCACATTTGTAGTATTACCTGTTCCCAATTCAGAACTTAAACCTTGTATATCGGCACGCATGCTTACAGCATACTCCTGCTTCCAAGTTCCTTTGCCGAACCCTAATGAGACCTTATTGTATGCAGCCAAATTATCTTGTTCTACACTCTGTATCATCCTTGATGAATAAGCTGAAGGACTTAACAAATCTTGATACAACACAGGCTCTATAGATAATGTATGCGCAGATGAATTGTATCCGAAAAAAGAATAAAAGTTCCATGTATACTTTTCTCCTGTTTTCACCATATTGAAGGTATTATTAATACTATAGTACGGCTTTTTAAGATATTGACTAACGTTATCAGCAGAAATGACATCACCCCTCTCCCTATCCCATATACCCTCAAGCTTCAAAAGGTTATTAAAATAAAATTTGTCTTTATTCGCATTCAATTGAATATCTCCAGTCAACCGGTCTTTTCTTAGGCGAGAGTTCATATATTCTTCTATCTTCAAAACACTATCATTTGCCAAATAATATTCAGTAAAAGCATAGCTATCTTTCCGTTGCAGATCGTTCAGGTAGCTAACGTTGGTGGTCAATTGATAATCATTCTTTAAAGACCACAAATTATTCGCAGACAATATATTTGCTTGATTATTCAGATAGCGTTTTTCTGCTATGGATGGAGATAAGGGGCTCTGCACAGCCAGAAGACCTCCTTTATCCATATTGGAAGCATCATTCGAATAAAAAGAAGTCAACTCTCGAGTGACATCATCACCCGAATTGTTTCCCTTATAGATTGTTATATTCTGCAACTTCTTAGCTATGTACATCCCTGTCAATTCGTTGTTCCAAAGCAGAGGTGAACCGCCTAATCCTAGCTGTGTATTCGCAATGATAGTTCCTTTGGCCGAATCTTTCAGTTTCAGATTAATAGCCGCATCTTCCGACAATTCCTTGTCTTTTAGAGCTTTAATTGGTTGGTGATTTTCCAACACTTGCACCGTTGATACATCTTTTGCATCGATATTGTTTGTAGCAATACCATAACGCCCTTGCAACAGATCGGCATTCTCTATATAGAATTTGTTTATAGGACGATTCTGATATAAAATCGCGCCATTTTCCTGAACCTTTATTCCGGGCATCTTTTTCAGCACATCACCGATTGTTCTATCATTAAGATCTGAAAAGCTTTCTACAAGATAATTCAACGTATCACCCGCTTGCCT
Organism: Dysgonomonas sp. 37-18; assembly: GCF_001899125.1. NCBI lineage: Bacteria > Pseudomonadati > Bacteroidota > Bacteroidia > Bacteroidales > Dysgonomonadaceae > Dysgonomonas > Dysgonomonas sp. 37-18. The sequence continues at coordinate 104,974 of NZ_MKVC01000040.1, forward strand.
GATTTTAGGGGGCGTTATTTTCACTTCGTTTAATAAAATTGATGCCGATTCTATAGAAAAATCTATATTCTGATTTCTATTTTCTACAATCTTAGTTTGCTTCTGCACATTAAAGCCAGATACAGTAATTGCAATACTATCAGCCTTGCCTTTATATTCGAGCTTGTATGCACCCTTCACGTCAGTCATAGCAAAGCCAAGAGTCAATCGCCCCGATTTCTCTTGCAAGGTTACATTTATGTCTGCCATAGGATTACGCTTCTCATCACGAACTATTCCGATTATTATAGTTTGAGCCTGAGCCATAGCCGAAATCAAAATAAGAAAGAGGGAAAAATATCTTTTCATGTTTTATGTCACATCAAGCAACCGGTTATTCCTTTTCTAATGATATGTACTCATTATTATTCTTTTTACGAACCATTATAACATTGCCTCCATTAACATTCACTGCCATACCCCCGGATCTCTTTTTTTTGAGCTTATCTAAATCCTTAAGGCTGGCGTTGATATAATCCTCTTTTGCCAATAAAATTTCTACAGTTGGGGTTAAATGCTCCAAACCTATAATCTCAAAAGAGAAAATATTTTCGGTATCATTCACTTTTAAAATCAGCCCGGGTAGTCCATAAAACTTCCAAGGACCATCGTTTACCGGAATATCAGAGGCAAACCAAGCATCATACGTTCGGCCTCTAAAAGTTGTACTCGCTTTCTGACATAAATAGCCCAAAATAGTCAAGGTATCCGTTTTTATATCCCATTGAAAAAAAACCTTATCTATACATTTATATTTATTAGGAGCATCTTCGGATCTGTCTATAATTATAATCTCACCGACTTGCTTCTTTTTATACAAATGTGCAGTCTCACCTTTCTCTTCCGATTCGAATGTTGTCCCCACGTTGCTATCAAACGACGACATATCTCCATTCTTCACAACCGAAATACTCTGTATTGTTGCCGGATTCAGCTTATTGTTCATAAAATCACCAAAAATCGAATCGCGTCTAGCTCTCGTAGCATCATAATAATGGGACACTTTTGCTCCGATATCGAGTGTTAGAGTGTCTATCTTCTGTTCAGTTTTCTGACTTATCGTTACCGGCTGCACGAACTTGTAGTAGCAACGAATACCGGCTTCATCAAGATTTTCGGATGAAACATTACCTTTATCAAGTTTAACAACTTTCACATTATTTGCAGATATATTCTGTGAAAAAGCTTGCATACAAGCAGATAAAAGGATCAATAAAACAAATATCTTCTTCATATTATTTCTTTCTTTAAAGTTCTCCGACAAATATAGTCTAAAAAATTAGACAGACAATATTTAGGTCTAACAAAATAGACTAAATACCAAAATAAAAGTTTTGCTGCTAAGAATGACTGGAATATGAAATATATCAGTTACTTCTATTTATCATCTCTAAAAGTAAAAAGTTAGAAAATATTGAATTAATTTTGGAAAATGATTAAGCAAATATTATTAGTAGGACTTGGCGGGGCTGTAGGAAGTATATTGAGATTTCTTACATCTGCTTTTATCGTAAGGATTGAGCCATTCCCTTTTCCATTAGCTACATTTCTAATCAACATTCTCGGATGCTTCTGTATCGGCTTATTTGCAAATCTGGTTCCCTCCAACAATTTACGAATGCTACTTATTACAGGATTTTGCGGAGGCTTTACTACATTCTCTACTTTTGCTAGCGAAACTTTAACATTGGCAAACAACAACCAATCAATACTGGCATTTGTTTATGTATTGGCAAGTTGTGTTATCGGAATATCTGCCGTTTGGCTAGGAATGTACCTAACAAAATAACACATTATATATATTTAACTTTTTTGATTGTGCTTTTGGCACCTCCTTTTCATCTATAATATATTAATAAGAAATACAAAACATAATAATATGAAAAAGCATTTATTCTTTATTCTTTTATTCTTTTCATTAAGTAGCATTATGAGATCACAAACTTCTAACAATAAATATGAAAATGAATGGAAAAACATAGAGCAACTTGCATCTGAAGACTTACCCCAATCTGCATTACAGTCGGTAGATGATGTACTGAAGATGGCAATCGCCGAAAAGAACAATACACAAGTAATAAAGGCACTTATATATAAGAATAAGTTCAAAAAAGAAATCGATTTTAGTGATAATGAAGGCATATTAAGTGACCTCCAGAACCTCCTAAGGCAGTCAAATGATGTTACAGAAAAAGCACTGTTAAACTCTATGCTTGCCGAAGCTTATCTAGACTACTACAATGCAAATAGCTGGGAGATCAATAGACGTACCAACCTTTCTGATGTAATTCCGGATGATATAAAAGAATGGACAGGAAATATATTTGTTAATAAAATTGCATATCATCTCAAGCTTTCAGTTGCAGATATTGCAACACTAAAAAAACATACAACAAAAGAATATGATGATATAATCAACCTTGGTAAGGATACTCAAAGATTTCCCACATTGTATGACTTCTTGATAAAAAGAGCCATAGAGATAGCAGAGAATATACAAAATATTGATAACAGTGAATTTGACCCTACCCTTATAGATTTAGACATCAAACAACTAATCCTCCCGGCTGATGAGTTCGTTAAGCTTAACATGAAGTCAGCTTCGGGTAATAGAATGCTTGCATATATATATTATCAGCAATACTTGAAAGATCTATTGGATAGAAATATGACTGCAACAATCATATCAATGGAGATTGGTAAGATAACTTTTACTCAAAACAAGTCGAATTCATTTACGCCAAAAGACGTATTGGATACATATTTGAAACTTGAGAAAAAATATGAATCAAACGAAAACTGTTCCGAAATAATAGCTAAAATAGTTGATGCTTATAATTACGGAGCGGATGGTATGGACATAGCTAAAAGAAATGAAACCATATATGCATGGTTGAAAAAAGGATTAGATAAATATCCTAAATCGTATGGAGCGAGAATTTTACGACAACAATTGAACGTTCTTGAATCTCCAATCCTTCTAGTCAATGGTAAAAATCTGCAATATCCGAATGAGGAAATCCGACTAAAAGTAGAATATAAAAATGTAAAAACAGATAGCATCGCACCATTCAAACTATTGAGAAAATTAAATGGGAAATATTCCTTAATAAAAGAATACTCACTGAATCTGACATCTAAAACAACATACAACGCTGATACATTAGATTTGAATATAGGAAAACTTCAACCCGGCGAGTATACATTCACAACCCGAACTATTGAAGAACTTAACAAAGAAATACCAAAAGGTGAAGAAGAAGATATGCTTTATAATAGGTGGGATGACAACAAATTCAAATTTATTGTTTCTTCTCTAATGACATTCTCTCGCAATAGCGCAAAGAATGAATACGAAATATTTGTAGTTGACCGAAATTCGGGCAAGCCTATAAAAGATGCTACAGTAAGAATACATTCTATAGTCAGAAAAAAGGATGATAAAAAAATATTGCTAGCTCGATTAAAAACAAATGAAATAGGTATCGCAACATTCATAGATTCGCGCGATATCAAAGACCTATACTCTGTAGCTAAATACAAAGTAGAACTTGGTGCAGACTCGTGCTTGCAAGCAGAAAATTTGAATTCAAACTCATACAGATGGGAACGTACTGTTCCTTACAGCACCCAAGAGAATACGATTAATATATTTACCGACAGAAGCATATATCGTCCCGGGCAAACTGTTTACTTCAAAGCCATCGTAATCGACAAAGAGTCCAAAACATTAGCAAATCATACTTGTACAATAGAGTTACTGGATGCGAATAATGAAACGGTTTCAGAAAAAGAAATCGTCACAAATGAATTCGGTTCTGCATCAGGAGAGTTTATCTTACCGCAATCGGGTTTATTAGGTCAATATAGCATAATGGTAACCGACGGCGGAGCAGGAACTAACTATTTCAATGTAGAAGAGTACAAACGACCAACCTTTGAAATCACCTTTGATAAATTAAAAGAAACGTATGCTTTCGGAGAAGAAATAAAGCTGAAAGGTTATGCAAAAAATTATTCGGGTGTAAGCCTCCAACAAACGGATGTAAACTACACTATAACCCGTAAAAAGCTGGATATCTGGCGCTGGGGAAGAGGCTATAAAGCTCCTTTTGCTGATGGTGTAGTAAAAACAAATGAAGATGGTTCATTCGAGGTTGTATTTACCCCACAGCCTGGAGATGAAAAAATATATACTCCTTTCAACCAACAGAATTACACATTTGAAGTTACAGCCACAGTGACGGATGTAAATGGAGAGACTCAGTCGAACCAATACTCTATTAACGTTGGTAATATCTCGATGGCTATCAATATAGATATACCTAGCCAGATAGAAAAATTGGGAAATGATAAAATAAATATAGGCGCAAAAAATTTACAAGGGGAAGACATCAGGACTTCCGGAACTTATATTCTTTATAGTTTATCGGAAAATGACTCTATCAATAAGAAAGTATTTGACGGCACATTTGAAACAGGAGAACAAACTAAATTAAAGTCTTTTTTACAAAGTCAGCCTTCAGGTAAATACCAACTAAAAGTAAAAGCCCTTGATAGTAAGAATAACGAAATAGAAGAAAAGGCTAATTTTATTTTATACAGCTTTAAGGACAAAAAGCCGCCGATAAAGACGAACGAATGGCTTGTGAAAAAGAACACATCTTTTAGTCCCAATAAGCCGGCCGAGGTTATATTCGGAGTATCAGACAAAGATATATATGTATTGTACCAACTAAATAACAATAAAAAAGTATTTGAACGTCGCTTCATAAAAATGAGTGAGGCGAATCAATTGTTCACTGTTCCTTATAAGGCTGAATATGAAGACGAGGTATATATGTCATTTACTTTTGTAAAAGATGGAAAGCTATACAATCAAAATGTATCACTAGCAAAAGAAACCGAAAAAACCGACACGAAGTTAAATCTTAAGCTTGAGGTCTTCCGTGATAAACTACGTCCCGGACAGGCAGAGACATGGACAATCAGTGTAAAAGATACAACCAACACCCCTTCTATAGCCGAAGTGTTGGCATCTATGTACGATGTATCACTGGATAAGCTATATCCGTATATGGCTTGGAATTTCAATCACCCATACATCGGAAAAGAAGCAATATATCCTATTTCGTTCGACTATCCATCACGCTATTGGAATGTAGATCAATCTAAGTGGTTTTATGCAGGCTCGTTATATGTGGTAGAAATGAATACGTCTGAAGAAAAAACACCTGCGAGAAGATTTGACCAACTAAATTGGTTTGGATATATCAATCAATCTTTTGAGGAATATATTTATGAAAAAAGTAATCTAAGTATCGGAATTATCACCTCTAGCGGTATAGGTTCTGACGGGATATTTGCAGCAGATATGGCTGTATTAAATGAAAGTATGGTCACGGGGGTAGAATCAACGCCTGCACCTCCACGCCTAGCTCAATCAAAAAGGTTAGATGGTTACTTCGCAGCAGACTCGATCACTAGACAAGAGGAAACTGTCAACGAAGAAAACAATGCACCCACACCTCAAATCCGTCAAAACTTTAATGAAACCGCATTTTTCTATCCTCAATTGAGAACAAATGAAAAAGGCGAAACTCTGATATCCTTCACTGTACCCGAAAGCAATACGACATGGCGTTTCAGAGCATTGGCGCATGACAAGAATTCGAGAGTAGGGACATTGGAGCAATTTGTAACAACACAAAAGGAGCTGATGGTGACACCGAATATGCCTCGCTTTGTTCGTCAGGGTGATAAGACTAGTATTTCTACCAAAATATCCAATTTGTCAGAAAATGCTATCTCGGGAAATGTAAAAATAGAATTCTTCGATCCTGCTACAGATAAAGTGATTGACCTCAGAATTCCAAATCAAGATCAAACATTCTCTGTAGACAAAGGTGCATCAACCTCTGCCCAGTGGACTTTTGATGTACCCGAAAGCATTGAACTGATCGGTTGCCGCATTATAGCACAAAACGAAACATTCAGTGATGGAGAACAGCATGTTTTGGCTGTACTATCAAACCGTATGATGGTGACAGAAAGCATGCCTATAGATGTTACAAAAGCAGGAACTAGTACATTTACTTTCGATAAATTATACAACAATACGTCATCCACTGCAAGTAATTATAGACTCACTTTGGAATATGCATCCAATCCTGCATGGTATGCTATACAAGCACTGCCTTCATTCAGTAATCCTACCAGTGAAAATGCGGTGAACTGGTTTGCTAGTTATTATGTGAATACGCTCGGTTCTTCTATCATCCGTCAGTATCCGAAAGTGGGTGCTATGATAGAAGCATGGAAGAAACAAGGAGGTGATAAACAGACATTCGTATCGAAACTACAGAAAGATGAAGAGTTGAAGAACGTATTGTTAGAAGAAACACCGTGGGTGCTAGATGCCAAAAACGAAGCAGAACAAATGCAGCGCCTTTCTTTATTATTTGATCTGAATAATACAAAACAGATGACCGATGCAGCTACCAAAAAACTACAAGACCTACAAAACAGTAACGAAGGCGGATGGTCGTGGTACAAAGGGATGTACCCTAGCCGTTCTGTTACCCAATATATTCTGTATGGCTATGCTAAACTACAGCAAGTTGGGCAAATAGAATATCCTGAGGATGTGAAGATGATGCAAATGAATGCTCTCAAATTTATTGACAGTCAGATATTGAAAGACTTTGAAAGCCTGAAAAAGAATAATAAGAATTGGGAAAAAACATCGTCTGTGTCAACCAATCAGTTAGAATACGCCTATGTCCGTTCATTCTACCGAGACATACCGATTGATCAGGGAACACGTGCCGCCGAAAGGTTCTACACGAATGTTGCAAGTAAAAACTGGCAAAAACTCGATTTGTACGAAAAGTCTATCCTTTCGGTTGTATTAAAAAGAAATGGAGAGAAAGAACTTGCCAATAAGATCATCAAATCAATACGCGAATATGCTGTTAAAAATCAAAAGACAGGTATGTATTGGCCAAATAATCGTAATCAGGTATTTATGTCCCTATCTGCAATCAGTGTACATACATTCTTAATGGATGCACTGCAAGAAGTTGGTTCATCGCAAGAAGAAATGGATATGCTGAAACGATGGTTGATAAATCAGAAACGAACTCAGATATGGGAATCAACGCATGCTTCGATAGACGCTATCACTGCATTGTTAAGCACAGGATCTGATTGGTTTGCAAGTGAAGGAACGCCAGCAATCTCTGTAGGGAATGAGAAAATAGAACCTGAAAATAAAGAGGTAGGAACAGGCTATTTCAAAAAAGTATGGAACAAAACAGAGATTAAAAACGAAATGGGTAAAGTAGAGGTGACAACACCAGATACCCGTCCGGCTTACGGAGCTTTATACTGGCAATATTATGAAAACTTGGATAAGATCACAGCGCATAAAGGAGACCTGAATGTAGAGAAACAGTTATTTAAAGAAATCAACACAGCGACAGGTAAATCGTTAAGTCAAATTACAGAGAACAATCCGCTTGCTGTGGGAGATAAAGTAGTAGTACGCCTAACTGTTAGGACAGACAAGGATATGGAATTTGTTCATCTGAAAGACATGCGGGCTTCTTGTTTCGAACCTATTCAAACGATATCGGGTATAAAATGGAATGAAGGATTGATGTATTACCAAACGTCAAAAGATGCATCTACTAACTTCTACTTCGATATTATGCCAAAAGGTACTTATGTATTTGAATACCCTGTATATGTAAACCGTACAGGTGAATACGCTAATGGAATCACAACAATACAATGTATGTATGCGCCTGAATTTGTATCACATACAGCCGGAATAAAAGTAACTGTAAAAGAAAAAGAATGAAAACATATCTTCCGATAATAGCTGTAATATTGCTTTTTACCGGTTTTGTATCTTTCATTTGCTATAAATCAAATAATAAATCGACAAAACAAAGCGAAGAAAGGGAAATAGTAGAATCCTCGGAATCGAAACAAAAGAAAGAAGAAAGAAAAAAACTTTATGCAAGGCTTAAAGCAAAAGCAGATGAAGCCAAGGTATATAGTAAACAACAAGGACTAAGCTCGAAACACTGTATACTGATTGATTTCAGTATACACTCGGGCAAGAATCGTTTCTTTGTATGGGATTTTGCAAAAGACAGTATAAAGTACGAAAGTCTTTGTTGTCATGGATACGGACAGAAGAGCACACAGTCTAAACCCGTATTCAGTAATGTTGAGGGCAGTTATTGTTCTTCATTAGGTAAATATAAAACAGGAGCACGATCATACAGCACTTGGGGTATAAATGTACACTACAAACTGCATGGTTTAGAGAAAACCAATAGCAATGCATTCAAACGGATCATAGTGCTTCATTCGCACAATCCGATTGCGAATAAAGAAGTTTACCCAAATCATCTGCCATTAGTTTGGAGTCAAGGATGTCCTGTAATAAATAATGAGGTAATGCGCAAATGCGATGCTTTACTCAAAGAGAGTAAAAAGCCTCTACTGTTATGGATATATAATTAGTACAATACTAAATATTGCTAAATTCTTAAAAAATAGTCATATTTATTACTAACTTTGTAAGACGGTTATAGCTAATGCCTAACTACATAGTTAATAACTTAAAGTAAAATAAAGAAAATTAGGTATATGAAAAAGATTGGTTTTATACTATTGGCTTTGGTATTATCTACCAGCTTTATGATGGCTCAAAATGGAGATAAAGCTCCCAAGGCTGTCTTTACAAAAGATGTACACGACTTTGGAAAAGTGGATGAAAGTGCCGGTTCTGTTACTTGCGAGTTTACGTTTAAAAACACAGGTACTGCTCCTCTTCTAATTCAACGCGTACAAACAACATGCGGATGCACAACTCCAGACTACACAAAAGAACCGGTTCTTCCTGGAAAAACAGGGGTAATAAAAGTAACTTATTCGACAACAGGTCGTCCGGGAATTTTCACTAAAGAAATTACAGTATTTACAAACGTTCCTGATTCGGTTTACAAAGTTCGTATCAAAGGAGAAGTTATTCGCAACAAATAAAATAATAGGTTCCAGCATAGTACAATAAACAGCTAAGAACCTATAAAACAATTAAAAACAAAACAGGAGAAAGACTAGTCTTTCTCCTGTTTTGTTTTTTAATATCTTATTAACTTCACAAACGTTTTATTTATAACCATCGGAAGCTTTAAATAGAATCTACGTATTACTCTTTACTCTTTCGGGTCGGGTCCGTATTGATTTTGTCCATGAGTACCATCAGTACAAAGAAGGATTAACAACCAAATACCACCAATTAGAGGTATAAGTGAAACAAAATACATCCAGCCACTATGATTTGTATCATGCAACCTTCTAACTGTAACTGCTAAACTTGGTATAAAAACGGCCAAACTGTATAAACCAACCAGTACCATGCATATTATAAAAGGAATTGAAGATTCGTTCATGGCGAATAATATGCCGCCAATAATCATCAAACCTATCGGAATAAAAGAGTTGAAAAGATAAAACATCCAATATTCCGTGCGCCTAGCCCTACCACTAAAGTCAGCATACTGCTTCAATACTTTCAGATACCATTCCATAATTTTATTGTTTTTATAGTATTAAAAAAATATGGGATAAAAATAATATAATATTCTGAAAATGAAAGGAAAAAGAAATGTTATTTATAACACATCTTTTTCCTTTCTCACCTAAAAAAAACTACTTTAATAAAATACTACATTGTAAGAACAATGTTATTTTCTTCTGCCATACGGCGCATATTAAGGATGGCATAGCGCATACGGCCCAACGCCGTATTGATGCTAACTCCTGTTTGGTCTGCTATTTCTTTAAAACTAAGATCTTGGTAATAGCGCATTTCTAAAACTTCGCGCTGATTTTCAGGCAAAAAAGATATTAACTTTCTAATATCAGATGTTATTTGCACCTTGATCAGTTCGTCCTCAATAGTGCCATCACATAGTGTAGGGTTATTTAATAAGTCAACCGGAGCCTCGTCATTTGATACCGTATTTTCGTTTTTCTCCTGACGAAAATGGTCAATAATCAAATTATGGGCTATCCGGGAAATCCATGCACGAAACTTACCCGATTCGGTATAACGTCCCTGCTTGATAGTAACGATTGCTTTTATGAATGTTTCTTGGAAAATATCTTCTGCAAGTTCTCTATTACGCACAGTAAAAAAAATGTAATTATATACACTTCTTTTATGACGTTCTAGCAGGATATCAAAAGCAAGATTGTTGCCGTTAGAATAATCACAGACCAATTGTTCATCAGTCATAGTAATTAATGTTTCCATTATCTCTTATATTTAAAAAATTTAGAGTAATGTCTATTCTATAGGCGTTTATTTTTTGAGGTTTATAAATAAAACTATGTTAATGATGCAAATAAAGAATAAATTTACCAAACTTACAAATACAGAAAGAATATTTAACAATAAGGAGACGATGCATCAGATGTAGTCTCTTGTTGGCATGTTGATCGATAGGATAATAAGAATGAGACTGTTTTATCTATGCCAAAATAGAAGACGCTTACGAGTGCATAAGATTCGAACAATAAATTGGAATGTTATAAGAAAAAAGAAAGTTTTTTAGCTTTCGAATATTTTCTATTAACGTCATTGTATATATTTGTATAGAAATCTATTAAACACTAATCATTATGAAAAGACATCTGTTATTCCTTGCAGTATTTACGGTTTTAACTACAAGTTTGTTAGCTCAGGGATATGAAGTTCCTAAGAATTATAAATTTGAAAGTAAAGACGCTTATACGGCATACGAACCCCAAGTAAAAGAGACTATAGACTGGTTACTAGACACGCCGTTAGGAAAAGAGCCTATTAAAAGACAAGAAGCAAATGCCTTTTTTATGGCCTGGCTTACAGGTACACCGAATGTTAGTGTGGGTGTAGATAGCCGAGTTGTAGATTTCATAAAAGTCAATCCAGAACTATTAATGCCTTTTATGCTGGGTTGGACTAGATACTCTTTTGATAACAACTACTCAAAAGATAATATCCTATGCACAAAGGCGGCATTAGAAACGGTTGCAGCGTTTTATCGAAAAAACAGAGGATATCTGAAAAAAGATGGAAGCGTGGAAAAGTTAGAAAAATCAATAGAGAAAGGGAAATTAGAAGAAGAAATAAGAAAGAAACTTAAATAATAAGTTCAACGAAGGAAAGGCTTAAGTATAAATTTCTGAAAGATAGAAACAGAACTATAAATATAAAACAGATTATGAAAAAAATTGTATTCCCTTTATTATTAGGATTAATCCTAATGGCTGGCTGTACACATAAGACGCAGACAGGACAAGACGATACTATTGTAATAAAATCGGATATGGAAGACGAAAGAACAGGAGATGAGCTCAAAATAGTTGCAATAATGACCGTTAAACCGGAGGCTATAAAAGAAATTCTACCCATTTTTCAGACATTGGTTCAGGGTAGCCAAGAAGAAGATGGCTGTATCAGTTATAATCTGCATCAAGATATTAGCGACTCTACAAAGTTTGTAATGCTTGAAGAATGGAAATCACAAGCAGCTATAGATTATCATAATAACACCGAGCACTTTAAAACATTTAAAGAAGCTTCGAAAGGTATGATAGAAAAATCGGAAGTAAGTATTTTAAAGTTGGTGTATTAATCACCTACCCCTCCTTTTATAGATATCTTAGATTTGTATTTTTAGATAACAAGATTGTCTAATATAAAGATCTTTGATATAACAGATAGGTAGCTGACAGACAAAAAGTGATACAGAAAGAATAGAGTAAATACTTGATGTCTCAAAACACATAAAAACAAAGCGAGACAAGAAAAGTAACAAACAGAAAATATACTTATATCTGTTACTTTTGTTACTTTTGTAACCTTAAAGATTATAAAAGAATAAAAGCTATGACAGAATTGAAGATTGTTGCTGTAATTGTAGTTAAAGCCGAATTTCAGGAAGAATTGGAAAAAGTGTTTCAAAACGTAGTAGATGGCACACGTAAAGAAGATGGGAATATCTCATACGATTTGCATCAAGATGTAAAGAATCCTTTAAAGTATACAATTCTAGAAGTTTGGAAGTCTCAGACTGCAATAGACGAGCACAATAATACAGATCATTTCAAGGCTTTTGTAAAAGCGATAGAAGGAAAAGTGGAAAGTCTGTCTGTAGATATAATCAAAAAAGTGTATTAAATATCATCAAATAATATATATGTATAGGAATCATACGTGCGGAGAATTAACTCTTGCAGATGTTAACAAAGAAGTAACGTTAGCCGGATGGGTAAACGCTGTTCGCAAGCTTGGTGGTGGAGTGACATTTATCGACCTCCGCGACCGTTACGGTATTACTCAATTGTCATTCAGTAAAGATATCAATGCCGACTTGTACGAACGAGCGAATAAAATAGGTCGCGAATACGTATTGCAGGTGACAGGAAAAGTAGAAGAGCGTTCGAGTAAGAACCCCAATAGGTCTACCGGCGATATTGAGATTATCGTAAACGAACTTGTAATATTAAATACATCAGATACACCACCATTTACGATAGAAGACAATACTGATGGCGGCGATGATTTAAGAATGAAATACAGATATCTCGATTTACGTCGCGATGTGGTAAGAAAAAACCTTGAACTTCGTCACAAAATAGCATTCGAAACACGTCGTTATTTAGACGAGCGTCAATTCCTTGAGGTAGAAACGCCTGTTCTCATTGGTTCTACTCCTGAGGGGGCACGTGACTTTGTTGTACCATCCCGTATGAATCCGGGTGAATTTTATGCACTTCCACAATCGCCGCAATTATTCAAACAATTATTGATGGTTTCGGGATTTGATCGATATTTCCAGATCGTTAAATGTTTCCGTGACGAAGACTTGAGAGCAGACCGTCAACCTGAATTTACTCAGATCGACTGTGAAATGTCGTATGTTAATCAGGAGGATGTGTTGAATATGTTTGAAGGATTAACAAAGCATCTGTTCAAAGTTGTAAAGGGAATTGATATTCCTGATTTTCCTCGTATGACTTATGCGCATGCCATGAAGTATTACGGTTCAGATAAGCCGGATACACGTTTTGGTATGGAATTCGTAGAAATAAAAGACTTGACAGAAGGTAAAGATTTTGTCGTATTCGATTCATCTGAATACGTAGGGGCTATTTGCGCTAAAGGAGCAGCTTCATATACCCGTAAGCAGATTGATGCTCTGACTGACTATGTAAAACGTCCGCAGATAGGAGCAAAAGGGCTTGTCTATGCCCGCTATGAGGCGGATGGCTCATTAAAATCTTCTGTAGATAAGTTCTATAGCCCTGAGGATTTGAAGATGTGGGCAGAACGCTGTCAGGCAGAACCGGGAGACCTTATACTAATTATCTGCGGTGAAACAGAAAAGGCACAGAAACAGCTAGGAGAACTTCGTCTAGAAGTAGCAGATCAACTTGGGCTAAGAGACAAAAATAAATTTAACTGTCTATGGGTAATCGACTTCCCTCTGTTAGAGAAAGATGAAGAGCTGGGACGTTATTTCGCAAAACACCATCCGTTTACAAGTCCTAAAGAAGAAGATATAGCTTTGCTTGATAGTGATCCGGGAGCAGTTCGTGCCAATGCCTATGATATGGTAATCAACGGCGTAGAAGTAGGAGGAGGCTCTGTTCGTATTTTCAACAGTCAACTACAGAATAAGATGTTCCAAATACTTGGCTTCACTGAAGAAAAAGCTCAGGCACAGTTTGGCTTCCTGATGAATGCATTTAAATATGGAGCACCTCCACATGCCGGTTTGGCATTTGGTTTAGATCGTTTGGTGTCATTGTTTGCAGGATTGGATAGTATCCGTGACTGTATTGCATTCCCTAAGAATAACTCGGGACGTGATATGATGATAGATGCTCCGGCAACTCTTGATCCGGCTCAACTTGAGGAGCTGAACTTGAAAGTAGAAATAAAGGAATAAAACAGATCCTATATAAGTCAAAAGCGCTCTAACTATCAAGTTAGAGCGCTTTCTCGTTTTAAAAACACGTGTTGTTATCGGTTGGATAGTCTCAGTCGATAAGAAGCTCCGGTCTATATTCAAAGTGCATTGTATCATAATGATACCACTTGCCTCCCCAAATAAATCCATACTTCTCGAATATATCGACTATAAGTTGCGGTATTCTGTTTTTATACTGTAAAGTTGCGTCCTCTGATTTACAACAACAGTCCCATTGCCAATAATTGGAATATTTCACATTCAGATCAATAGCAGTACCAAAGCTATGGCTGCTCAGCCTGTTTGTTCCTCTTATCTTTCGCCAGTTAAATACGCCCGAACTATACAGGTATTCCCGTAATTCGGGATGCTTATCTAATTCATCTGATACTTTCTGCAATTGCTTCGCAACACCATTTATCTTCGTCACTCTCAGAGTCTGGTTTACAAGCGTTGGACACCAAGTGATGGTAACCAAATTAGCTTGCACTTCCGCTGAAGTAGACCCATACATTAACTTTAAGAGCTCTTCATTTCTTATTCGTCCCGGATCGTAATTCTTAGAAATATTCTCAACCTTTCCTTTGATGTAAGGATATGTAAAGATATCTCCTAGATCATTACTGTTCATCAGGTCAGAGTGAGTCTTCGTTCCTCCTTCGTTATATTTGATAGTTCTTCCGTCTTTTAAGACAATATTAGAATTATCAAAAGCCACAATACTCTCGGGATAAGCCTTCATAAGCTTATATACAGCTATGGGATATTGATCTTTATTCTGAGAAAAGCTTATTCCGGCAATGAAGAGAAAGAGCAGGACTATAACTGTCTTTTTCATATACTAAAGATAAAAATTTAAAAGGATATATCATGATAATATATCCTTCTTTTATCATTAAAAACGGATGTTTTTTACTTCAGTATTTTCTCTATCAAGGTCAACTCTTCGTCAGAAAAGTTGGCATTATCTTTAGCCTTCAGATTATCTTTCAACTGATTCAAAGAACTTGTTCCAATTATGACAGATGTAACCTGTTCGTTATGTAACAGCCATGCTAAAGCCATTTCTGCTAAAGTTTGACCACGCTGTAGAGCCAAGTCGTTCAATGCAGAAACCTGTTTTATCACATCCTGAGTAATTTCACTTTCCTGTAAGAAGCCATGACTTTTATGAGCTCGGGAAGTTTCAGGAATACCATGCAGATACTTATTCGTAAGCAACCCTTGCGCTAATGGAGAAAATGCAATAAACCCTACTCCATATTCTTTATTAATAGCCATATGCTCAATTTCGGGATTGCGAACAAGCATACTATACTTGTCCTGATAAATCAAACAAGGCACATTCTGTGACTTCAATATTTCATAAGCCTTTATCAACTGCTGCGGAGGATATTTTGATACACCTACATACAAAGCTTTCCCTTGGCGAACAATATCGACTAAGGCTTGCATCGTTTCTTCTATCGGAGTCTGAGGATCATACCGATGAGAGTAAAATATATCGAAATACTCCAAACCGGTACGTTTCAGGCTCTGATCAATACTTGCCATAATATATTTTCGCGAACCGCCATCACCATAAGGGCCATTCCACATCAAGTGACCTGCTTTTGATGATATAATAAGCTCGTCTCGGTGTCCTTTAAGCTCTTTAGCTAACACTTTTCCAAAGTTAGTCTCTGCACTTCCGGGAGGTGGACCATAATTATTGGCTAAATCAAAATGTGTAATACCACTATCAAAGGCATGTAAGATCATAGATGTAGCCATTTCAAAATCATCTACATCTCCGAAATTATGCCACAGTCCTAATGAGATTTCAGGAAGCTGTAACCCACTGTTTCCGCAAAAGTTATATTTCATCGTTTTCGTTTTATTTTGAATAAAGATAGTTTATTTTCTTTTAGGATTCTCGTATTTATTAAATTTTTAGATGATACTATTTACCCCTTATCTATTCATAATATTTAACAATGGAGCATTAATATTTCCATAATCGAAAAGAATTATGAGCCGAATCTTTATATACTTTTACCCGATTTTTTAACATACATAACATTTATGAAAATTATAAACTATCTAAAATTAACTTTAACAGCTGTAACACTCTGTTTGATTACCGTTTCTGTTTATGCTCAAGAAGCAAATGAAAATCCTTTAGCTCTACTTAAAGAAGGAAACCTCCGTTTTGTATCAAGTACTCCATTACACCAACATCAGGATATGGCTAGAGTTGACGAACTCAAAAGTGGGCAACAGCCTTTTGCTGTCATTGTCAGCTGCTCCGATTCCCGTGTATCTCCTGAAATCATATTTGACCAAGGACTCGGCGATCTATTTTCAATCCGTACAGCCGGTAATGTTATGGCTGACTTTGAAGAAGGAAGCATCGAGTATGCTGCAGAACATCTTGGCTCAACGCTTATAGTTGTTTTAGGACATACCAGTTGTGGTGCAGTAAAAGCATTCATGGATATCAAGCACAATCCGGATCACCAGCATGCGGATCATGCTGAAAAATTAGGTCATATAGAATCTATTGTAAATAAGCTAAACAGTGAAGATGAAGAAAACGAAGTCTTCAAAACAGAAGGTTCGGATAAGTACCAAAAGGCTATCGAAGCAAATGTTATACATGGAGTAAAGCAATTAAGAGAATCTACACCTATATTATCAGAAAAATATAACGAGGGAAAGATTCAAATAGTGGGAGCTATTTACCACATTGAATCAGGAGAGGTTGAATTTTTAAACCTTTAATAAAATCTTCGTTTTTGATCATAAAAAAGCTCAGCCTTTGCGGCTGAGCTTTTTCATTATATGCTTTATTTTAGAATAACATATTCTTAATATCTGGATTTGTAAGAAACTTAGCAAATTCGATATCTTTCGCTATCTCAGCTGGAGAAACTCCATTCTGAATAGCAGACTTCAAGTTTCCGGCAACACCTGATGCACTATTTGTTCTTGCAGCTACAATAGCAGCCAAATAATATGTAGTAGCATCTTTAGTTGGTACTGCATCCAATATTTGTTGAGCACGGCTATAATTCTTAGTCAAAATCTGAGCCAATGCAGCATTGTTAGATACAGTGTTACCAAACGATTGAACTGCACGGTTATATTCTCCTTTTTGGATATACATCAATCCTATTGTTTCACCTAACGAGTTAGCTCCTGCTGCATTACCAAGTAGTTGCTCTGCTTTAGCAGTATTTCCATCAGCCAATGACACTAAAGCTAAGTTCATATTCGCTTCAGCTGCACGAGACGAAACTTCAGCAGCCTTATTGAAAGCCTGAACCGCTCTGCTGTTTTGTCCATTCTTATAATAGTATGCACCTAGGTTATTCCATCCACGATAGTCGTTAGGGAATTTTTGAGTAACGAAAGTATATACTTTCTCTTTAGATACACCATTCAAGTTAGCAGCATATAACAATTCTTCTACTGTAAGGTCTCCAAGGTTACCGCTTACTGCAACATTTTTCAGTTCCTCATCAGTTTTACCAATTATTTCTACATTAGCCAAAAGGCGAGAACGACGAAGTTTTGGTAAAATAGTTTCAGCTAGATCAGAGTATACAACTGAGATATTCTTAATTTCTTTTTCTCTGGTTTCTGGATCTGGATACATAGACAATACTCTAAGAACAAGATCTTTGTCTTGTAAGCTAGATGCTTGAACTAATTTTTGGAATCCATCCCAGTCTTGAGCTGTATATTTAGCATTAATTTCAGTATCAATACTATTTTTCTTGAATTCTTTAGTCAAATAGTTTGTTGTATTCTTCTCACGTTTTTCAGCTAGCTGATCATTCAGTTTGAACCCTCCATCAGGAGATGCATATGCCGAAATTTCAACATCTACTTTCTTGCGCTCGTTGCTATCTGCTTCTTTTACCAATTCTTTCCATGCATTCAGGTTTGTAGAATTCAATTCGCTAGAACGCAATTCTGCACGTTGGATCAAGAACATTATATCAGCATCATAAGCTTCTTTGATTATGCGTTGGAAAGCGTCAGGAGCAACAGCAGGAGCTGAAGTGCCCGCATTTGCAAGCGCTTGAGTTGCAACTACACCATCAGCAATTTTTACATCGCCAAAGCCAACCACTTGTTTTCCGCCTCTGTAAAAATCGAAGCGTAAAAATAATTCCGATTTTTTCATTGCCGGAATATAATCAAACTCAGACTTCATTGTTATAGCACTACCAGCTTCATAAGGTACTACGATTCCGTTTCCGGCTACCTTTTCGCCCTGATATGTATAAGGAGTTCCAAGAGTTTCACCTCCTGTATACTTCAATACCGGTGTAACTACAACTGTTGTACTTTTCTCGAACCATTTAGCAGGAAAGCGTCCGTTTATTGTAACAGGAACTTTAGTCCCTACCAATTCTAACGGCGAAGGATTTGTTGTAAATAAAGAATTTGCCAAAGGAGGCATTGTTTTTTTGCCGCACGATGTTGCTATGATAGCAACAAAGGCTACTAACGAAAGGAATTGAATGAGTTTCTGCCTTTTCATAACACTTAAGTAATTTAGTTTTATATATTTATTAAATTCCGATTCTTCGTATCACAAAGCTACTTGATTTCCATCTGAAAATAAAATACAATTACCTTATTTTGAATATTCCTAAGACTTTTAATTTTTTTTAATCTTTCAGCATTTTCACACTCAGTGTTGATGCGGTATAGATCCCTTTTTCGGAGAAAGACTTATATATATTCTCGTTCAAACAGACACTTGTATTTCCATAATCCTCACTATTCACCCATACCCGTATTGTTACATTGATAACGCCATTCGAAACATCTGTAACACCCACAAAAGGTGTAGGGGTATCGTTTATTGATTTGTTTTCTTTAATAACTGATAGCAATAAACTTTTTACAAGGTCAATATCTGTTCCATAATTAATATTAAACGTGAGGTCAATACGCCTCTGTTTCTGGGCTGAATAGTTCGTTATATTCCCGGTAGATAAAGGGCCATTGGGTATAAATATAGTGACATTATCGCCTGTCAGCAAAACAGTATATAATATTCCAATAGACTGAACGACACCATCCGTACTTTGGGCAACAATACGATCTCCGACTTTGAACGGTTTGTTTATTAACAGCATCACACCTCCTGCAAAATTAGAGAGATTATCTTTCATAGCCATACCTACGGCTAATCCGGCAGCAGCTAATATAGCAGCAAAAGAAGTAGTTTGAATGCCTAGTATATTTACTATAAAAAGAAACAATACAATCTTTAATGAAATATTGATCAGGCTATCCAAAAACGAGCGTACTGTTTCCTCTATCCGTCGGCGAAGTAGAAACTTATCAAAAAACTTTCTTATCCACCCAATCACCCAGCGGCCAACAATAAATACAATAATTGAAGCTACAATTTTTGTACCTAGCGCCACCGAAACATCAAGCAGGTAGTCAAGCAACTTATCGAGGGTTGAAACCGTGGCTTCTGCATTCACAACAGACAGACTATCAGTAGAAAATATATCTAACAACATAAACTATATAACAAGTGCAATAATTCGAGCATAAAATTATATATTTATACAATACAATTGTCATTTTATTCGGGATTAAAATAGATTTTTAACAATCAAATTTTACAGATTCGAATGGTATATTTCTAAGAGTAGATAAATGATCTCGCATTTGTCGAACATCCAACAGACAAAGAGCAAGACTTTCTGCTCTTTTGTTTTTTATATCTTTGTCCTACCAAAATAGATTGACAAGTGAAAGGTATAAATATATTTGATCTCAAAAACTTCCTCGACCAGAAAGTAGAACAGTACAACACCCCTGCTTTTATCGATAACGATCCGATCTCCATTCCTCATAGCTTCACAAGCAAACAGGATAAAGAAATAATGGGTTTCTTTGCTGCTATTTTTGCATGGGGACAACGCAAAACCATTATCAATAAATGTAAAGAGTTGGCAGAAAGAATGGACAACGATCCATATAACTTCATACAAGGACACAGTGAAGAAGACTTGAAAAAGCTCCTACAGTTTAAACACAGAACATTCAACGATACAGACTTGCTATACTGTATCGACTTTATGAAAAGACACTTCACTCAATACAACAGCCTTGAGGAAGCTTTCTTCCCATCCTCCGACATGAATGTAGAGGCAGCCCTCAATCACTTTCAGGCATACTTCTTTTCTCATCCCGATGCACCTCACCGTACACGAAAGCATATCCCCTCCCCCGTTCAAAAATCAGCATGCAAACGACTGAACATGTACTTGCGATGGATGGTAAGGAATGATAACAAAGGGGTCGATTTCGGGTTATGGAACCAAATCAGCCCATCTAAGTTGATTTGTCCACTCGATCTTCATGTAGAACGTACCGCCCGCAAGCTAGGTCTGCTGGAACGAGACAAACCCGATTGGAGGGCAGCGCTAGAACTAACAGAAAGCCTAAAAACACTGAATATCAACGACCCTGCCAAATATGACTTCGCTCTATTTGGTATTTCTATTGAAGAAAAATGTATTATCCCTTAGAATAAAAAGTAACAAAGGTGACAAAAGTGACACATTTTACACATATTTTTCATGTCACCTTGCTGCTCTCAAATTTCAGTTGTTATAGATGTCAAAGACCTCATTATATGACAATTTTATTCTAAATAAATAAACACAAATAAAATTTCTGTATTTTTTTTATTTGCAATATACAACACCTTTCTCATTTTGAATTCAAAGCAAAAAAAACTATCTTTGAGCTAGTTTTTTAGTAGCTATTAAATCCAATAAACACATATGCTCCCTGAAGATATTATTGACGAACCAGAGAATTTAGATAACGACGAACCAATATTGGATGATGAGTTGGAGAACGCTGATGCAGCATCCCATTCAGACTATAAAGTCCCGATAAAAGATACGGCTGACAATCAGACACATCTTTCGGGTATGTTCCAAAACTGGTTTCTCGACTATGCATCGTACGTAATACTCGAACGTGCGGTACCTCACATATCTGATGGTTTCAAGCCGGTGCAACGTCGTATCATGCACTCTATGAAGCGCATGGATGATGGTCGCTACAATAAGGTCGCTAATATCATCGGGCATACTATGCAGTTTCACCCCCATGGTGACGCCTCTATAGGGGATGCATTGGTGCAACTGGGACAAAAGGATTTATTGGTAGACTGTCAGGGAAACTGGGGAAACGTGTTTACAGGAGACGGAGCTGCAGCTCCTCGTTATATAGAAGCTCGCTTATCAAAGTTTGCTTTGGAAGTGATTTTCAACCCCAAAACCACAGAGTGGAAACCATCATACGATGGACGTAATAAAGAGCCTATTACGCTACCGGTTAAGTTTCCTTTACTTCTAGCTCAGGGTGCAGAAGGTATTGCTGTGGGACTTTCGTCGAAGATTCTTCCTCACAACTTCAATGATCTTTGCGATGCAGCCATAGCGCATCTTCAAGGGGAAAAATTTGCATTCTATCCCGATTTTCAAACCGGGGGCTATATAGACGTCAGCAAGTATAACGATGGCGAGCGAGGCGGATCAGTAAAAGTTAGGGCTAAAATATCTAAACTGGACAACAAAACGCTTGTTATAAGTGACATTCCCTACGGACGAACATCATCGTCTGTTGTGGAATCGATCTTGAAAGCCAACGATAAGGGTAAAATTAAAATCCGCAAGGTAGATGATATCACTGCTCAGAATGTAGAAATACAGGTACATCTGGCAGCAGGCGTCTCTTCCGATAAGACAATAGATGCTCTATACGCTTTCACCGATTGTGAAATAAGCATTTCGCCAAACTGCTGTGTGATCGAAGATAATAAACCTTATTTCCTAACAGTAAGCGACATACTCCGTCATACTACAGACAATACGTTAAGCCTGCTTCGTCAAGAACTGGAGATACAAAAGAGTGAACTGGAAGAAAGCCTTCACTTTTCTTCGCTGGAAAAGATTTTCATCGAGGAGCGTATATACAAAGACAAAGAGTTTGAGAATGCTGACAATATGGATATGGCTGTAGAGCATATCGATAAGAGATTAGCTAAATATGCAAAACAGTTTATCCGTGAGGTTACACGTGAGGATATACTCAAATTGATGGAAATCAAGATGGGACGTATTCTCAAGTTCAATTCCGACAAAGCAGATGAGCTGATAGCCAGATATAAAGACGAAATAGAAGAAATAAAGCACAATATAGAAAACATTGTAGACTATACGATCTCGTGGTTTGTAATGTTGAAAGAAAAATACGGAAAAGATTTTCCTCGCAAAACAGAAATCCGCAGCTTTGATACCATCGAAGCGACAAAGGTGGTAGAAGCAAACGAAAAACTGTATATCAACCGCGAGGAAGGCTTTATCGGTACATCACTGAAAAAAGATGAATTTGTCTGCAACTGTTCCGACATTGACGATATAATTATTTTCTTCAAAGACGGTAAATACAAGATTGTAAAAGTGAGCGACAAGATGTTTATCGGTAAAAATATTCTTTATCTATACGTCTTCCGCCGCAACGACAAGCGCACGATCTATAACGTGGTCTATCGCCACGGCAAGAATGGCCCTTCATACATCAAGCGTTTTGCCGTAACGGGCATAACCCGTGACAAGGAATATGATGTTACACAAGGTGAAGATGGTTCTCGTATCACCTATTTCAGTGCAAACCCGAATGGTGAAGCTGAAACCATACGTGTAATACTGAAGCCAAAACCTCGTCAAAAAATACTTGTATTCGAAAAAGACTTTAGCGATATTGTCATCAAAGGACGTCAGTCTATGGGAAATATCTTAACGAAAGCTGAAGTACATAAAATATCACTGAAACAAAAGGGTGGATCAACACTTGGCGGACGCAAAGTTTGGTTCGATCAGGATGTGTTGCGCCTAAACTATGATGGCAGAGGCAAATTCCTTGGAGAATTCCAAAGCGAAGATCAAATATTGGTTGTACACGACAATGGAGAATTTTACACCTCCAATTTCGATGTAACGAATCACTACGAAGCCGGAATCATCCGTATCGAGAAATTCGACGTAAATAAAAATTGGACAGCCGTTCTGTTTGATGCCGACCAGCAATTTATGTATCTGAAACGCTTTACATTCGAATCTTCTGCAAAAAAACAGAATTTCCTTGGAGATAATCCGAACTCGAAACTGAAGATTCTTACAGACGTTGTTTATCCTCGTATTCTTGTCACTTTTGGCGGGCGCGACAGTTATCGTGAAGCCTTGGAAATAGATGCGGATGAATTTATTGCAGTAAAAGGCTTCAAGGCTAAAGGTAAGCGTTTATCGACATTCGAAATAGGCGACATCAAAGAACTTGAACCTATCCGCTTTCCTGAACCGGAAGAAGAAGAGGAAAAGAAATTTGAAGTACAGATAGACGATGACGATGATGAAGTGGATAATCGCCCTATCTCGGATATTTTGGATGAAATAACAGGGCAGAAATCGTTATTTAAAGATGATGATAAGGAGGAGGAAGAATAAATATATATTTCTATTATTTCTGAGTGTATGCGTTTTTATTAATTTACAAGCTCAAAACCTTGTTGATAAAACACATGCTCTTGATTCAGTAGAAATTGAAGGTTATGCCCCTCAAAAGAGAACGATAGTTATCGATGATTCCTCTTTAGGGGTTCCTATACCTTTAAGGACGAACAATACCCTATCGGTCTCTATAGGTTCTGCTAACATGTATGACACATACCTATCGCCATTAGAATATAAGGGTTTCTCTATTCATTTGATGTATGAGCAGATGCGCCGTACGACGTGGTTCGATTATAAGTTCTATAAACAGCAGATATTCGAAGTGGATCTTTCGAAAGGAGATAATCCCGCAAAAAATGTATCGGAATACTGGGCACTTCTTAGCTATAGGATAGGCGGTCATTATATGGTGTATAATACCGACAACTTCCGTGTCGGGCTGGGAGGACTATGGGATATAAATGGCGGTGTATTATACAATGAACGAAATGGAAACAATCCGGCTTCTGCCCGTGCATATTCCAATCTCAATCTGTCTGTTACCGCCTCATATAAATTCAAATGGGGTGCTGTGCGCTGGCAGATAGATTCTCCGTTTATAGGAATATTGTTCTCTCCTAAATACGGACAATCGTACTACGAGATTTCGTTAGGCAACTCTGTCGGACTTGTCAATTTCGCATCCTATCACAATCAACGAGCATTGCGCAACTACATATCGATGGATATCCCGATAAACAAATATACAATCAGAGTCGGGTATATGGGCTCATGGTATCAGACAAAAGTAAATGAGATACAAACGCATCAGTATACAAACAGCTTTGTGATTGGATTCCCTATAGAAGGGGTAAAGAAACCAAAAGAAAAAGCCCGTATCGACTATTGGAATGGGAAATAAGCAGTAAAAGGCTTAAATGAGAGATATAAAAGAAATAGAGAAAAGATATAAAGATCCGAACAGGATACCTAGAAGGGGCTCACATTTATTAAAAAAGAGGTATCTTCTTTTTATCGTATTGCTTATTGCCTTTATTACAAATCCGAATGAAGAAAAACACAGAGAAGCCGTTAAACATAAAATAAACAGCATTGTGCTTCCACCTGACCCTTCGGGTTCGGGATATGTAGGCCGCCATCCGAGTGTAGACCCATTGGTGAATAATCATATCTCTGTTAATAATTACTTTCTGTTCTCTACTACAAAAGCTTTCTGGAATAATGAGGAAGCAACGATCGGACTGGGAATTTTTGGGCATGTATTTATTTCCGATATGGTAGACAAAGCTATAAATAGAAGATTAAATAATTAGTATTTAAAACAATATGTTCAGAGAAGTAAGAAGACAAAATAGAATACTTGAAGATAAAGCTCGCATAAGCGAACTATTGAACACATCAGAATACGGATTTCTTAGCTTAGGAACATCCGAGAATGGATATGGCTATGGCATCCCAATCAGTTATGTTTATGATGAGGAAGCTAATACACTTTATTTTCATTGTGCTCCCGAAGGTCAGAAACTAGACCTGATAAACCAAAACAATAAGGTGTCATTTTGTGTAGTAGGTGTAACAAAACCCATTGCCGAACAATTCACCACCTTATACGAAAGTGTTATATCCTACGGTAAAGCTGATATAAATCTATCTGATGAAGAAAAACGAAAAGCTCTCAGACTATTGGTAAATAAATATTCAAAAGGATTTGAAGAAATAGGTGAAAAATATATAGACAAATCGTGGAGCCGTACAGCTACATTCAAAATAGAAATAGAACACATAACAGCCAAAGCAAAATATAGTCCACATTGAATTTCTTTTTACCCAAGCTCAGCTATATGTAACTCATAGCAGCAAGATAGAGGAGATCGGGAAAAGTAAAATATCGCTAAATTATACTTTCTCTCAAATAGATTTTCAAAGAAAGTGATTAGCTTTGCACAACTTTATAAATATATCGTAGCAACAATAAAAACTTATTAATTTGTTGATTGTGAGTTCATCTAATAATTCTTACTTCGGAAAAGCAATCTTGTTTATTGTTTTATCCGTAGGCTTCTTTTTACTCTGTAAACAGTTGCTTCCCAACCGCTTATTCCCTGAGAATAAAATAACAACCGAAAATATTGTTGTAGACAGCCTGATGCTGAATGCAATCAATGATACTACAGCCATTGACGATTCTCCACATATAGCCAAGGCTGACAGCACAAATACAACAGACAGCTTAAACATCCAACCCGAAGAAATCGACGAAGCTATAAACCCTTCGCTCAATGCAGATGGTTATCAAAATCTAAAACGATTTTATGAAAAGCTGCATCAGCTGGAAGCAAATAAGTCAGGCAAAATAAGAATAGCTTATTTCGGCGATTCTATGAACGACGGCGATTATATTGTACAAGACGTCAGAAGTGAATTTCAGAAAAACTATGGAGGACACGGAGTCGGTTTTGTTTCTATATCATCTCTTTCTGCTGCTTCACGGGGATCTATCTCTCACCAAGTTTCAAAAGAATGGATTGTGCAATCTTTTATAAAAGTAAAGAAACCAACCAGACCATTTGGGATAGATGGCCAGGTATTCTTTACACGTGGTTCAGGCTCTAATTATTGGGTAAAATATAAAGCTCAGGCTCAACCCTATTCAACTGCATTATATAATCCTATACTTCTATATGGTAGTTCCAATAATGCAAATGCGTCTATTACGATTCGTGCTGACAAAGACTCGGTATCTACCAAAAAGCTTACCCCTTCACATTTACTCAATACGCTGCCACTTACATCTTCAAGTGTAAAATCATTGCAGGTTACATTTGCGCATGCCGATTCTATACCTATTTATGGATTCAGTTTCGACGACGAACAAGGAGTACATGTAGACAATTTCTCCATGCGTGGCAACTCCGGCCTTCCACTTTCTATACTCAATCCATCGCTAATGAATGCGTTCGATAAAGTTTTAGGGTACGACCTTATTGTTCTTCAATATGGAACTAATGTATTGGGCTATGGTACTCTAAATTATAGTTGGTATGAAAAAAACATGACAACGGTTGTAAACAACCTACATCAATGTTTCCCGAATGCTGACATACTGATTATTTCCACAGCGGATAAGGCGAGCAAAATTGAACAAGAAATGAAAACAGATCCGGCAGTAGTTCCGTTGGCAAAAGCACAAAGGAACTATGCACGCAAAACAGGATCTGGCTATATAAACCTCTATGAATTAATGGGTGGCAATGGATCGATGGTAAAATGGGTCGATGAATATCATTTGGCAAATAAAGACTATACCCACTTTAATGCGTCAGGTTCGAAAAAGATAGCCAAACTACTTTATGACGAGATTAATAAAGGCTACCTGAAATACAAACAACATAAGACCGAAACAGAGATTAAGAAATGATATTTTCGAAAAAAATACGGACAATCTGTTTATTTACATTATTCTTATTCTACCCTCTTACATTTTTCTATTGTTCAACGAAAGATGCGAGAAGAGTTAAGGACATAAAGAATAATGTTTTTGCGAATCAGGAATTATTAAATCCCATCTTCAATAAGTTATACAACTTGGAGAAAAGCAAAAAAGGAAAAATTAATATTGTCCACATAGGTGACTCTCATATTCAGGCTGATTTTTTCACGAATGCCATAAGAAGCGAACTACAGTCAAAATTCGGAAACGGAGGATATGGCTTTACTTTTCCTTATAGTCTGGTAAAAACAAACGGAACCCGAAATGTAAGATACAGCAGCAATGCCTCTTGGCAGAGCCTCAGGAATGTACTACCGATAGCGGATGTAGGCGTAGGACTTAGCGGAATTGCATTATATACTTCTTCTAACGACTTCGTATTGCAGCTATATACAGAAGAAGGATATGAGTTTACCAATGTTAAAGTAATATATCCTGATAAAGAGTCTCATTATAAAATGAGCATATCAGCCGACCCTCTTGAAGTAACCGGAGCAGCACCAACTGGCTCAACGTCGGGCACAAGCATTAAATATCACAAGGTAAAAAAAGGAGAAACACTGTCTTCCATAAGCCGGAAATACAGAGTTACGGTTACTCAGGTAAAAAAAGCAAACGGAATGAAATCGAATACAATCCGATTGAACCAATCGCTTAAGATACCAACGAAAACTACAGCCAAGCCTGTTCAGGTTAAATCGAGGGAAACCAACTTGGATACGGAGAATCTGAAATTTGTGAATATGTTATCCAAGCCATATTACTCATCGTATACGAGTGATTCAGCCATAAACAGGATTACCCTTGTACCCGATGGTAAAACGGCGATGTACAACCTCAACGGATTTGTAATAGAAAACAATGACCCGGGAGTTGTATATCACACAATAGGTGTAAACGGCGCTAAAATGACGGATTACATTAAATATCCTCTATTTTTCAAACAACTACCGATACTCGAACCCGACCTTATCATCCTATCTTTTGGAACGAATGAATCCTTCGGAAAAATGAGCGACACGGAGTATATCTTTCAGCTGAATGAGTTTATCAACAATATAAAAGCATATTGTAAAAATGCAACTATACTCGTAATGACCCCTCCTCCGTCTATGTTTCGAAAAGGCAGGCAAAATACATTCGTTGCCGACTATAGCGTTGCCCTTATGGGGATTAATTACCTACCGGTATGGGATTTATACTCACGCATGAGTGGCGATTCTGCCATCAGACCAAGAGGAGATTATGCTTCGATGATAGCTCGCGACAAAGTACACTACACAACCGGCGGGTATGAAGCTCAGGGACAATTATTTATTTCTGATTTTCTTGACGCTTACAATAATTATAAAAGCAAATATGATAAGTAATATATTTGAAAGTATAAGAGATTTCTACTTACCTGATTTTTTAGAAAAGGTAATCAACGATATAGCACCATATTTTATTTACGACCCGTCGCGACCACTCCTGTTCAATAGTGCCTTCTTTCTTGGGTTCTTCCTTGTCTTCTATATGGTATATGTAGCCAGTAAGAAACACGACCATTTCAGGAAAGTATACCTTATCGCTTTTTCTCTTTACTTCTACTATCTGGCAGGGGGAAATACAATGGATATAAATCTTTTCGGATTTCATTTTCCGCTCAACTATTTTGTACTACTGGTTATCTGTGCTGTAGCAACACACTGGCTAGCTGTAAAAATGCATGAGTCAGAGAAAACGGGAACACGAAAATTATTTTTGACTCTTATTATTGTCGGCAACTTATTGATGTTGGCATACTTTAAGTATACGAATTTCCTTATCGATAATATCAATGCAATTTTCAATGGGAACTTTGCATTACATAATATTATATTACCAATCGGTATATCATTCTTTGTATTCGAAGCGATAAGCTATGCTGTAGATTTGTATCGCAAGCAAATGAAACCAGCCGATTCCATTTTGGATTTCTGTTTTTATATAACTTTCTTTCCGAAACTGGTAGCAGGGCCTATTATACGAGCGAAAGATTTTCTGCCGCAGATGAAGAATAAACTGCATCTGACCAAAGAAGACGCAAGTGCTGCTATATTCCTTATACTTATCGGTTTGATAAAGAAAGCGATTATATCAGATTATATCTCTACCAACTTTGTTGATCGGGTGTTCGATTCACCAATGAGCTATACTGCATTCGAGAACCTTATGGCTGTATATGGATATACGCTGCAAATATATTGTGACTTTTCGGGCTATTCAGACATTGCGATTGGATTATCCCTCTTGATGGGCTTTACAATACCGCCTAACTTTTTAACGCCATATAAATCCCAATCAGTCACCGAATTCTGGCGTCGCTGGCATATATCCCTATCTTCTTGGTTGCGGGACTATCTGTATATTTCGATGGGAGGTAATCGTAAAGGCAAGATTAGAACTTATTTCAACCTATTCATGACAATGCTGATAGGAGGATTATGGCATGGTGCATCGTGGAAATTTGTTATTTGGGGCGGATTGCATGGAACAATGCTGGCAATAGAGCGATTCTTTAAGCAATTTATAAAAATACCTGACAACCGCTTCACCCGGATAATCTGTATCTTACTAACTTTTCACTTCGTAGCATTTTGTTGGATATTCTTCCGTGCCGGAAGTTTCGAATTGGCTGGAAGCGTTATTTCAAATATTGGTAAACTAACATTTGCTCCGAACGAATGGCTGGTTATTATAGAAGGATACAGAAATGTATTTATCTTACTAATTGTAGGATATATTATGCACTTCTTACCCGAAAAATTGGTTAACAATATAAAAGCGGGCTTCGATTCTATCC
This sequence comes from Dysgonomonas sp. 37-18, assembly GCF_001899125.1. Classification (NCBI taxonomy): domain Bacteria; kingdom Pseudomonadati; phylum Bacteroidota; class Bacteroidia; order Bacteroidales; family Dysgonomonadaceae; genus Dysgonomonas; species Dysgonomonas sp. 37-18. The sequence continues at coordinate 134,914 of NZ_MKVC01000040.1, forward strand.
CATTATTCGGGAAAGCTGCTTTTGCAGGTCTTATCTTTTGGATGATATTTGCAACAGCATCTAGCGGGCCGCAACCATTTATTTATTTCCAATTCTAAAAATATATTTAGTTGAACATCCACTACTTTAATCCCGGACACGAGACAGCAGTCAACAATGCGTCGCCTTACTATACACCTCCGGCGAATATAGCGGCTATGCAAGAAGAATTGTCTTTTCTGCCAGCGTGGTACGCCGATCGGGGAGATAAAGTTTTGGTCGATAGGAAGGACGAAGTATATTATTCATACTTAACAAAAAAATTCTCTACCCTAGCTCAACCAGTATCTAAGAACGAGCTGAAACTATATAAAGATGCAAATGTATCATTATGGGGAGTATCTCCTCAAGCGATTCGCTACTTCGAAGAACAAAATAAGGAATTAGAAATTAATCTGAATATTCCTCAATGGAGTGAAGAATATAAATATCTTAACAGCAGGCTCGCAGCGAGAGACTGTCTGTCTGAATTAATAAACTCTATCCCCCTACTCTCTCAAGCAGTCATACCGCAATTCTATACAAACCTGGACAATATAAACAGGGCTGTAAATGCCTCGGCATATCAACTATTAGCAAAGGCTCCTTATTCATCCTCGGGCAGGGGATTGCTATGGCTACCGGCAATAGGATTAACCCGCACCGAAAATCAGATATTACATGGAATTCTAAAAAAACAAGGGAGTGTCTCTATCGAAAGAGTTTTAGATAAACAAATGGATTTTGCCATGGAATTTATGGCAGATGGAAAAGGAAATATTGCCTTTGCTGGCTATTCTCTTTTTTATACCAATGCGAAGGGCGGCTACGAAGCAAATTATATAGGCTCACAAGAAAGCATAATAGAACAATTGTCTGAAAAGATATCGCTAGACCTTCTTGATTCTGTAAAGGGCAAGCTTATCAACATATTATCAGAAAAGCTTACAACACTTTACAATGGCTGTATCGGCGTGGATATGCTTATTTATTTAGAAGACAATGAGTATAAATTACATCCTTGCGTTGAAATCAATATGCGATACAATATGGGATTTCTCACTTGTCGGTTGTATGAAAACTATATAGCTACGCAGTCTTGCGGGAAATTCTATATAGATTTTAATCCTAAATCAGAAGAGATGTATAACAACCATCTCTTGATGGAGGAAAAGCACCCTATCCGAATAGAAAATGGCAAAATAACCTCAGGATACCTTTCGTTATGCCCAATCAACAGAAGCAACAGATATAGAGCTTATGTATTGGTTGAAAAAGGCTTTTAATACCCTCTCCTATTAATAACTACAAATTTCTTCTTCTGAATTCAGCGCAAATAATTGCTGTAGCTATAGCTACATTTAACGACTCCGATGTGGGATTACCTACAGGGTAGTTTGGTATATACAGTTTCTCGGTAATCAATTTTTCTATTTCAGAACGGATTCCATTGCCTTCATTTCCCATAACAATAATCCCATCTGATGTAATCTTTTTTTCGTACATATTTTCTCCATCGAGAAAAGTTCCGTACACGGGCAAATGTTTATTCCGAGTCAAAAAATCTGACAAGTCTGTATAATGAATATTAACCCTCGCTAAAGCCCCCATTGTAGCTTGTACCACCTTCGGATTGTAGACATCAACAGTATCTTGCGAACAAAATATATGATGAATACCATACCAATCAGCCAAGCGTATGATTGTACCCATATTACCGGGATCTTGAATACCATCCAATGCCAAAACCAGCTCATCATCAATCTTTATATCAGCCACATTTTCTGATTGGTAGAAGACAGCTAACACCTGTTGTGGGTTTTGCAAAAAACTCGCTTGAGCCAGCTCGCTATCATTCACTTCTATTACTTCTTCGGCATTCGCCACATCTGTCGATCTCAAAAATTCGGAAGTAGCAACGAGTAACTGACATTTTATAAATGGCAGTAAATCGCTTACCATCTTATGACCTTCAGCGACAAAAGTTCCGAACTCGGTACGATATTTCTTCTCTTTCAAAGAGCGAATATATTTCAGTTTATTTTTGCTTAAACTCATTTATTTATTATCCAAATTTTACTTCACACGATACCTTAATCTAACTAAAACATTACCTCTAACCTATTTCCTTCAGGATCTAGCGTTTCAAACTCATAATAGCCATCGCCTGTTTGCCGAGGACCTCTTAATATCTGATATCCCACATTCTTTAGTTCCTCAGCTTTCTTATCCACCTCTTCTATAGAATCAACAACAAACGCCAAATGAATAAGTCCTTTGTGCTGGGTTCCCACAACATCATTTGCATTATCAGGAATATCCGTTCTGTGCATTATTTCTAATTGCCCGCCTGATTCGAAACTTAAAAAATAGCTTCTGAATCCTGTGGTTTTATTTTCGTACAGTTGATTCGCTTGGGCTCCAAAATATTTAACATAATACTCCTTTTCTTTTTCAAGGTCTGTAACCCAAATTGCAGCATGGTGAAGTTTCATAAACTATTCTATTTAAAATCAATTTATACTCTTTTTAATAACAAAACTACAAAAAGAAACAATTAAAACCCTAAATTTGTCGTTCAATTGAATAAATAGAGTTTGCTTCAGGTTATTTTCTATGAGACATAAGTTTTTGATTCCCTTCTTTGTAGTAATACTTCTTACGATCTTCATACAGTCGTGCAGTACAACGAAATATATCCCGGACGGAGAATATTTACTGGCAAGCACTACAGTAAAGAGTGACAAAAAGGTCATGTCAACCATGGATATGGAAACCTTTATCAAACAAAAGCCTAACTATAAAACCTTTGCAATATTCAAGCTACCTCTTTTCTTATATAACCTATCCGGAAAAGATAGTACAAAATGGGTTAATCGTACGTTGCGTAATGCGGGAGATCCCCCTGTACTATATGATAGTACTATGCTAGAGCAGACAGTAGTCAACCTGGAACGTATGATGACAAACAAAGGGTATATAGATGCAAGAGTTACCCCCATAGTAGAGCTAAAAAATAAAAAGGCAAAAGTAATTTATGATATAAAAGCAGGTGCGCCTTATCGTATAAAGGATTATACTATCAACATCAATGACAGTGTAATAAAAAAAACAATAATACCTGCCCAGCAATACCAGCCATTGATTAGCCGAAAACGAGACAGAGGAAATTTGCCAATGAGCATCGATAGTATTTTATCTCGGAACACATTAGTACACAAAAACTCTTTACTGGATTTAGATGTTCTCGATCAGGAAAGAGAACGAGTATCATCTTTATTCCGTCGAACGGGATACTATGCATTTAATAAAGAGTACGTAGGATTTGATGCAGATACCACACTCGGCAATAATATGGTTAAGCTCGATCTCACTATCGAGCCATTTGCTACACGTGCCGCAGATGGACAAATAACAGAAGTTCCTCACAGACAATACATAGTAGAAGACGTAGTCTTTCTGGTTGACTATAATCCTTTAACAGACCAAAGCGTTAATGAATTTGAACCTACAAGTGTATACGAAGAAGGTAGATATAAAATAAAGTATGGACCAAGAGAGCGTTACATCAGTCCTAGAACGGTTTTGGATAATTGTTATATCATGCCGGGAGCATTGTTTAATGAGAATGCAACATCCCTTACATACAGCTCGCTAGCTCAACTTAAGATATTAAAAAACATAAATATCAGTTATTACGAATTTATCGATAATGATTCGACTAAACTGCATTGCGTAATTACCTGTGTTCCGGATAAAAAACAAGGTATTTCTGCCGAGGTGGAAGGCACTAACTCAGGAGGTTATTTTGGTGTAGGAGCCAGCGCAGGATATCTTCACCGAAACGTATTTAAAGGATCGGAGCTGTTCAGCGCGCGTTTGCGTGGAGCCTACGAAGCTATTACCCCTAGCTTCTCCAGCTTCTCAGACAACTATTTTGAAATTGGAGGAGAGACCTCACTTACATTCCCAAGCTTTATGTTTCCACTTTTGAGTAAAGAACAAAAACGAAGGATACACGCCTCTACGCAATTAAATGCGAGCTATTCATTCCAACGGCGACCGGGATTTTTCACCCGTACCGTATTAGGATCGGGAGTGCAGTATATATGGCAAGACAGACGACAATCTCTTAACCGTCATATATTCGACTTGATAGAGATCAGCTATATTCACCTTCCATCTATCGACTCAACATTCGAAAGCAAACTTTCTGCGGCAGCTAAACAGTATAGTTTTAAAGACCACTTTATTCTGGGAACAGGGTATACTTTTTCACGTACCAATGTAGCAAATGTAAACAGACGATCTTATCAACCGATATATTCGTTACGAGCATCGATAGAAACTGCCGGAAACCTGCTCTCTCTAGCTGCTAAAATGTCAGGAGCAAAACCAGATTCTTTAGGTTCCAGACAAATATTCGGGACGAACTTTGCTCAATATGTACGGGCAACTATAGACTATAGTAAAGCATACCAAATAGACGAAAAGAACTCACTGGCATGGCATCTCGGCGGAGGCCTAGCCTATCCGTATGGAAATAATCAGCAGATACCTATCCAAAAACGCTTCTTTGCAGGAGGTGCAAACAGTGTAAGAGGGTGGTCGATAAGAGAACTTGGCCCCGGGTCTTATTATTTTAAAAAATCGGCAGATGGTAATGATAAGGACAACTTTTATTATCACTCGGGAGACATACGGCTCGATGCAAGTGTAGAATATAGAAGTAAGTTATTTTGGATTATAGAAATGGGAGCATTTATCGATGCCGGAAATATATGGACTGTGAAGAACTATGAAGATCAACCCGATGGGGCTTTCAAATTAAATAAATTTTATAAAGAAGTTGCTGTAGCATGGGGATTAGGATTACGCCTTAATTTCGATTTCGTACTTATTCGCTTAGATTGCGGATGGAAAGCTTATGATCCTTCGGGAGATCCCAATATAACCCGATGGCCTATTAAGGAACCTTGGCGCATAGCCAAAAATACAGCTTGGCACATCGCCGTGGGCTATCCTTTCTAATACTACATTAGCAAATTATAACATCTTAAGACTCCGCCCTATAAGTTTTAATTCTTTTTAGGCAATATGTTTTAAGCAAGCGAGTTAATAAGATGTACTTTTGCAATAAATAAAATTTCTATTTATTTGATGAAAAAATTATACATACTATTACTACTCCTTACTTTCGCAACTATTACGTGGGCTCAGACATACGAAGATATGGTGAATAGAGCCATGGACTACATAGATATGAAGGATTATGCCGCTGCGGAACAAGCGCTAAAGGCTGCATTGCGTAAAGAACCTGCAAACCCGAACAATATCATGCTGATGGTTAACCTGGCTACAATACAACGAAACCTGGGAGAATACGAAGAGGCTCTTGTATCTTATAATGTAGCAATAGAACGATACCCCGATCGGGCTTTCCTGAAACATAGCCGTGCAGCATTATATTGCGATATGGGACGATATGACGATGCCATGAAAGACTACAATACCGTATTGCTAAACGACCCGAAAGATATAGAGGCGCTTTATCGACGAGGTCTGTTGCATCTCAATAACAATAATATATTTGCAGCCGAAGAAGATTTTGAAAAGACCTTAAAAGAAGCACCGGATAATCTACAAGCTAAACTGGGACAAGCTCTGATAATGAAACGAAGGGGCGAATTTAAAGAGGCAGAAGAGCTATACAGCGATTTAATATACAAACACAAAAACAACGCAGACCTGTATTTCAACAGAGCAGAATGCTACTTGCAGTTAAACAAACTGGCACGGATGAATGAAGATATAAATAAGGCTCTGGAACTAGGCTTCAGCGATCCGATTATCTATCTATTGAGGGGTCAGTTAAGACTGGCTCAGTATGACAAACGTCTGGCTAAAGAAGACTTTCTGAAAGCACAGGAAATGGGAGTTAGCCAAACAATTGTAGCCGACTTTCTCAAATTGTGCAAATAACAAAAAGCCTCTCCTTCATCAAACATAACATTTATCAATATTAACATAATTATTATCTATTTGATTTATTAAGATTATGCTTCTATATTTGCAAGTATAACAAATAAACTAATAATTAAAATTAAGTAATTATGTCAGTATTAGTAGGAAAGAAAGCACCCGTATTCAATACAAGTGCTGTAGTGAATGGAAATGAGATAGTAGAAGGCTTCTCTTTGGAACAATACAAAGGGAAAAAATATGTATTGTTTTTCTTCTACCCTGCAGATTTTACATTTGTATGTCCGACAGAAATTATCGCATTCCAAGAAAAAATTGCAGAATTCGAATCACGTAACGTAGCTGTTGTTGGAGCTTCTACCGACTCAGCTTTCTCTCACTGGAAATGGTTACAAACAGAACAAAATGATGGAGGTATCAAGGGGGTTAAATATCCATTGGTATCAGACCAATCACTCATGATTTCTACTGCTTATGATGTACTGGCAGGATCATTTGACTACAACGATGAAGGTGAAGATGTATTCAACGGTGCGCCTCAGGCTTATCGCGGACTTTTCTTGATCGACAAAGAAGGTGTTGTACGCCATCAGGTAGTAAATGACATGCCGCTGGGACGTAGTGTAGACGAAGCTATACGTGTAATCGATGCACTTCAATTCACTGAAGAATACGGCGAAGTTTGTCCTGCAAACTGGAAGAAAGGAGATAAAGCTTTAAAAGCAACCCAAGAAGGGATTTCTGATTATTTATCCCATAAACATTAGTTCTGTCTTGTTTATAACGGATATAAGTTTAAGTTAATTTAGTTCATAAAAGCCGTAGTCCTTCTGATTACGGCTTTTTAATACATAAAAGGAATATATTGCCCTTATTTTTCATACTTTTGTACTCGTTATTTTTAATTTAACTCAAAATGAAATATAATTTCGATGAAATTATCAATCGCAAGGGGACCAATGCCTTAAAAACAGATGCTCTTGCGGCACGTTATGGTAATGCCGAACTCATTCCTTTATGGGTTGCAGATATGGACTTCAAGTCCCCACCGGCAATAACGGAAGCCATCATCGAACGAGCTCATCACGGCATTTTTGGTTATACTTGTGCATCTCAAGAATATTATAATTCTATTATAAATTGGGTTAATCGCCACCATAACTGGCAAATCCAACAAGAATGGATTACATTTATTCCCGGAATAGTAAAAGGAATAGCCTTCGTTTTAGATTGCTTTACGTCCAAAGATCATCAAATAATAATACAACCGCCCGTATATCACCCTTTTCGTATAATCCCGACTTTGCACCATCGTATTGTTGTAGACAATCCTCTAACATTGGAAGCCGGACAATACAAAATGGATTTGGAAGGATTGAAGAATATAATCAATCCGGCTAGTAAAGTACTGATACTTTGCAATCCTCACAATCCGGGTGGAAGAGTCTGGACACGTCAGGAATTAATTGATATAGCTGAAATATGTTACGAGCACAAAATATTGGTTATATCAGATGAGATTCATTCAGATTTGGCCTTTGCTCCACACAAGCATATTCCATTTGCCAGTGTGTCAGAGAAAGCTGCGCAAAACAGCATTACATTCATGGCTCCTAGCAAAACATTTAATATAGCGGGTATTGTAAGCTCATATTCAATTATTCCGAATGACGAACTCAGAAAAAAATTCAACAAATATTTAGAAAGCAGCGAGCTTGACGAAGGTCATATATTTGCTTATTTGGCAGCACAAACCGCATACGAGCACTGCGACGAATGGTTGGCACAAGCTAAAGATTATATATGGAATAATATCAAGTTTGTGGACGAATATCTAAAAGCGAATATTCCTCAAATAAAAGCAATGACTCCTGAAGCATCATTTCTTGTATGGCTAGACTGTAGAGAATTGAATCTTTCTCAAAAGGCATTAGTTTCTCTATTTGTAGACGATGCCAAATTGGCACTGAACGATGGCGAGATGTTTGGACAAGGGGGAGAAGGATACATGCGCTTAAATGTGGGTACGCCTTTGGTCAACATACAAAAAGCGTTGGATAATCTTAAAAAGGCAGTATACGCAAAACAAATACATGACTAGAATTGTTTCTATTACAATTTTGGGCACGATTATTGTCATACAAAAATAAAGTAAAAATAGGTCTTAGGACTTGGTTATTAATCCATATAAACAATTAATAAATAAAATGAAAATTTCAACTAATAAGTTTGTTGCTCTATCTTATGACCTGACAGTTGGTGAAGGTGAGGAACGTGAACTAATGGAAAAGGCTACAGCTGAGACTCCTCTTGAATTTATCTTTGGTACAGACTCTATGCTTCAGGCTTTTGAGAAGAACATCGATGGATTAGCTGAAGGAGATTCTTTCGATTTTACACTCACACCGGAAGAAGCATACGGCGAATACGATGATGATCATGTGGTTGATCTCCCACGAAATATATTCGAACAAGATGGTGTATTGAATGAAGAAGTAATCTTTGAAGGAAATACAGTTCCAATGATGGATACAAACGGAAATCGTTTGAATGGTTCTGTTGTGGAAGTAAAAGAAGATGTTATAAAAATGGACTTCAATCACCCATTAGCTGGAGAAACATTAAATTTCTCAGGAAAAGTACTAACTGTAAGAGAATCTACACCTGAAGAAATTGCAGCATTGTTTGCACCTCAAGGTGGTGGATGCGGATGCGGTTCAGGATGTGGTTGTGGCGACGGAGAAGAAGACTCTTGCGGATGCGGCAGCGAAAAAGAAACAACTGGCGGATGCGGTTCAGGATGTGGATGTCACTAAAATTTGATTGACATTATATAATATATAAAAGACAGATGCTAAAAAACATCTGTCTTTTTCTTTTATCCGATTATTTCAATCCGGGCAAACTTTAATAATAATTGCTTTACTCCGGAATTTTCAAATTCTACGGTTGCCTTACGACTATCTACATCACCTGTTACTGCGGTGACTTTTCCGATGCCAAAACGTTCGTGTTTGATAATAGCCCCTACACCTACCTCGCCTGCATTACTACCCGCCGATGTTTTAGGTGTAGCTGTTCTAGCATTTACAAATTTAGGTTGACCGAAGCTTTCATTTTTCGGTTGGGGTAGAAGAGTTGATTCTCTTTGTAAAGAACGTTCCGCATGAGTAGTCCGAGTATTAGATGAGTAGTCAAACAGCTCTTTGGTATATGTCTCTGGACGATTGAGAACACCAAAGCCTCCCGATCCGAGTACTCCGGCATTTACATTCAGATAATCCGTATCGATATCCCTTAAGAAACGACTTGGATTACATGCATTAATCTGACCATTACGAAATCGGCTTTTCGCATAAGTTATCATACAAAACTCCTTCGCCCGTGTTATTGCCACATAGAACAAACGCCGTTCTTCTTCAAGTCCTCTGAACTCATCCTTTGCCATAGCCGAAGGAAAAAGATCTTCTTCGAGCCCTACGACAAAGACATTATTAAATTCCAATCCTTTAGCTGCATGGATTGTCATCATGGTCACCTTCTCTTTATCTGCCTCCTTGTCGGTATCTTGATCACTAAGAAGAGATACTTCGGACAGAAAGTCCATCAATCCAATTCCGCCGAGCCCTTCTTCCTGACGGCTCTCACAGAACTCATGAATACCTCCGAGCAATTCCTGTAAGTTCTCCTGACGGCTCATACCTTCAGGAGTCTGATCTTGGTATGCATCAGAAGCAATACCACTTTCCTTCACAATACGGGTAGCCAGTTCGTAAGCAGAGAGTTCTTGCAATTGAGCGATAAAGCTTTCTATCAGTTCTTTGAATCCGGCCAATTTCTTTGCAGTACCGGCATTAACATCCAGATTGAAACCCAACGGATTGCTGATTACCTCCCATAAGCTTACATTATGCAGGCGTGCTGCATCAGCAATTTTATTTAAGGTTGTATTGCCTATACCCCGGGTAGGGAAATTAACGGTACGGCGAAAAGCTTCCTCATCGTACGGATTTACCACCATGCGAAAATATCCTATTACATCTTTTATTTCTTTACGCTGATAGAAAGATAGTCCACCATAAATACGATAAGGTATATTCTTCTTTCTCAATGCTTCTTCAAAAATACGAGACTGAGCATTTGTACGATATAGAATTACAAAGTCACTGTATGGAGCATTCTTATCACGGCGCAGATCCCATATCTTATTAGACACAATCACCCCTTCCTCAAAATCGGAGAAAGCACTCGCCACTTCGAGGCGATCTCCTTCTTCATTTTCGGAATATATTGTCTTTTTTATTTGATCTTTATTTTGTTTTATGAGACTATTTGCTGCATTTACAATATTCTGGGTAGAACGATAGTTTTGCTCCAGTTTAAACATCTTAGCTTCCGGGTATACCTCCTTAAACTTTAATATATTTTCAATATTGGCTCCACGAAACGAATATATACTCTGGGCATCATCTCCTACCACACACACTCGATGATGTGCATCAGCAAGCTGTTTCACAACAAGATACTGTGCAAAATTCGTATCCTGATACTCATCTACAAGTATAAACTGATAACGCTCCTGATAGGCAGCTAACACATCCGGGTGATCTCGAAACAAGCGGTTGGTATAAAACAGAAGGTCATCAAAGTCCATTGTATTCGATGCCCTCAACCGATTGTTATATTCTCTGTATAGATCTTTTATCATGGGCATCTTTGCTCGCTGATCGTACTCTATAAGCTCTTTGTTCTGAGCATACATTTGTGGAGATATCAGAGCATTTTTTGCATTCGATATGATCGATTGCACACGTGCCGGCTTGTAGACTTTATCATCAAGCTGAAACTGTTTTATTATGTTTTTTATAAGATTACGGGAATCAGCAGAATCGAAAATAGTGAAGTTGGCTGTAAATCCTATTCTTTCTGCTTCGGTGCGTAAAATTCGTGAAAAAACAGAGTGAAACGTACCCATCCATAAGTAACGGGCATATTTCCAGCCAATAAGTTGCGCGATACGTTCTTTCATTTCACGTGCAGCCTTATTGGTAAATGTTAGTGCCAATATACTTTGAGGATGATAGCCTTGCTGCATCAGATAGGCTATTTTGTATGTCAATACACGAGTCTTGCCCGACCCTGCTCCGGCAATAATTAGAGAAGGTCCGCTATTATATTCTACAGCTTCGCGTTGTTGCTTATTTAATTGATCGAGTAAGTTATTCATAAAAAGTTGAGATAGGATAACAAAGGTAATGCTTTTTCAGCGAACAATAATAAGCTTATCACCTACAGAAGTACATGTATTTTTCATACTCTTCAAATTAATCTATATAAATATTATAAGGTAGAAAGAATATATCTACTAACTTTGTTTTTGTTACAGTAAAATAAATATCCAAGAGTATTAATCATAAATCGAAATAGATAGATGTATGTATTTATATCTCCACATTTTGACGATGCCATAGGGTCGGCCGGAGGTGTTATAAACAGACTCGTTGAATCTGGGGAAGAATGTTGCGTAATGACTATTATGACAGCGATACCATGGTATCATCCCAAATATGCATATTATGTATTACACAGACAATCTGAAAACAAAAGAGCAGCCAAGGCATTAAAATGCAGTGTAAAAAATGCCCCGTTTCTGGATGTTGTATATAGAAAAGGGATGAGAAAACAGATGAAGCAGGCGAAGAAAAAGTTGTTCACTGTAGAAGTTACAGAGTATGATTTGATTGAAAAAATCCGAGATTATATTCTGATAAATACAAAGCCTGATGATATATTGATTGCTCCGGCAGGACTCGGTAATCATATAGATCACCGTATCGTGAATATCGCAGTTCAAGATCTGGATAGACGTGTTTATTTCTACGAAGAATTCTATTATGATATTGAACAGACAGAATCGCCATTGACAGCCGATTATGCATACGTGTATTTAACAAAGAATGAAATTTCTGAAAAATTAGATGCAATGTTGATGTACAAGAAAACCCTACGAAAACTATTTCGCAGAAATTGGAAAGAGAGAATGGCCCACTATTATATGAAAGAACGTATACATGCAGGCAAGCCTTATGAACGGTTTAACGATATTACTTTTCTAGATGGAAAATAAAAGAATGATAGGATCATTAACTTCGTATCCGGCTAGGATAACAACTGTTCACCGTGTAATTGTAACTATTTTAAATCAATCGGTACCGCTGGATAAAGTTATTCTGTATCTGGCCGATGAACAGTTTCCCGATCGACAATTGCCACAAACATTAACTGATTTGGCAAAAAATGGAAAATTTGAAGTCCGTTGGTGGGCACGCGATATAAAATCATTTAAAAAATTGATTCCGGCATTAAAAGAGTTTCCGGATGATAATATTGTTACATTCGATGATGATATTTTGTATCCGCCCAATATAATTGAAAGATTGATAAAGAAACACCAGAAATACCCACATGCTATTTGCGGATGCCGCATTAGGTTAATAACCACTAAAAATGGGGATATTGGAAAATATGAAACATGGAAGCGATGTAAAAGATGGCGACTATTTTTGTACGGAGGCAAACCAAAATTTAGAAATCTAGCGACAACAGGTGGTGGTACTTTATTTCCGCCGCATTCTTTACATTCGGACGTTTTCCGCGATGATATATTTATGAATCTTTGTCCAACAACTGATGACCTATGGTTTTGTGCAATGGCAATTCTTAATGGTACAAAAACAGCTCCGGCAGGAAGCTCTGAGAAAATAAGAGTCATAGAAGAGTCTCAGACTGAGGCTTTGATGTATGACAACACGCAAGGGAAAAAACTCAATGACAAGAATATGAAGAATATTATAGATGCATATCCCGAAGTAAGAACTCGCCTCATCAATCGGAATATAAAGTGACAAAAACAACGGTAAAAAAACGCTGTTTTTTTACCGTTGTTTTTCTTTCGAATATGTTCTACTCTTCTATTTTATAACTAATGAGTACAAACTTTACTTACATCTACAGTAAATCCATTATCATTTGAAGGCATAAATTTCCCTTTATTCTTTAAAAACACTATTAATTCATCAATATCCATATCTTCTGCTGAACAAGCATAAAACTTTTGATCTTTACCAAATTGTTCAATAATGGCCTCCTTTAAAGAAGACTCCGTGTAATTATTTCCTTCCATCATATGAAGTACTTCATGAGCATGCAATTGTTCCATAATTATCTTATTCTTAGTTTTCCATACAAAGATAAGGAGTAAACACCCAGAGCAAACGTAACATATGTTACACAAATATTCCTCTTTACTTAAAAATATTTTTATTTAGTTTTCTATTTTGTTGTATCTTTATGTGTTCAAATCTAAAATCAAAAAAGTTCATGAGAAAAACCCTTAAAACCATTTGTTATTTTTTACTTGTAACCGCTACATTAGCCGGATGCGAGAACAAAATTCCACTAAAGGCTAATTACGAGGTTATACCATTACCTCAAAGTATAACTTTGGCGGGAAATGAAAGTTTCACGTTAAATAGTAATACTCAGATTAGTTATTCGAAAGGCGATGAGATACAAAAGCAAACAGCCGAATTTCTGTCCGAGTACCTCAAATTGAGTACAGGTTTGAGCCTAAAAGTAACAGATAAAAAAGTATCTAAAAACTCGATTATACTGAAAGCTGATTATCAGGGAGAGAAGCCTGAATCATACAGTCTTATTGTAAACAGCAAACAGATAATCATTAATGGGGAAGACAATGCCGGAACATTTTACGGAGTACAAACATTAAGAAAATCGATCCCCGAAGATGCATCAAACAGTACAATTATCTTTCCGGCTGTAGAAATAAAGGATTACCCACGTTTCCAATACCGAGGAATGATGCTTGACGTAGGTCGCCATATGTTTCCTGTAGAGTTTATAAAAAAATATATAGATATCTTAGCTCTACACAACATGAACCGTTTTCACTGGCACCTTACTGATGATCAGGGATGGAGAATAGAAATAAAAAAATATCCCGAACTCACCAAGGTAGGGTCTCAACGTGCTCAGACTGTTATCGGAAGAAACTCTGCTAAGTATGATGGAAAACCTTATGGTGGTTATTATACACAGGAGCAAATAAAAGAGATAGTAGCGTATGCTCAAAAACGTTTTATAACCATTGTTCCGGAAATAGACCTTCCGGGCCATATGTTGGCAGCATTATCAGCCTATCCTAATCTTGGTTGTACAGGAGGCCCATATAAGGTGGGTGAATCTTGGGGTGTATTTGACGATGTGCTATGTGCCGGTAATGAAGAGATATACACTTTCCTGGAGAATGTATATTCTGAGCTTATAGATCTATTCCCATCTAAACTTATACATGTAGGTGGTGATGAATGTCCTAAAGTGAGATGGAAGGAATGTCATAAATGTCAGGCTAAAATTAAAGAATTAGGACTTAAAGGAGATGCAAAACATACGAAAGAAGACATGCTACAAAGCTATGTAATATCTCGTATGGAGAAATTCTTGAATAGTAAAGGACGTGAAATCATTGGTTGGGACGAAATACTTGAAGGAGGATTAGCTCCTAATGCTAAAGTCATGTCGTGGAGAGGTATGGAAGGCGGTGCATCTGCTGCAAAAATGAAACACGAAGCAGTGATGACTCCTACATCGCATTTATATTTCGATTATTATCAGACAGATGACACAACGGGAGAACCTCTTGCTTTCGGAGGGTTTGTTTCTGTAAAGAAAGTATATAGCTTCGAACCTGTTCCTAGTGAACTTACTGCGGAAGAAAGCAAATATATAATAGGTACTCAGGCTAACTTATGGACAGAGTATGTAGTAGACTCTAAACAGGCAGAATATATGGTATTGCCTAGAGCTGCGGCATTAAGCGAAGTGCAATGGACAATGCCGGAAAAGAAAAACTATGAATTTTTCCTACCTCGCCTTGGCAAATTGATGGACCTATATAAAAAGCTGGATTACAACTTTGCAACGCATGTAGTAGACATTAGTTCCGAAATTATTCAAGATGCAGACAAAGGAGTAGTAAATGTAAAACTTTTCACCTATGATAACGCACCTATATACTATACTCTAGATGGTAGTACGCCTTCGACTAAGAGTATAAAATATGAACACCCTATCGAGATTAGTTCAACAGCAACTATAAAGGCTATAGCATTCCGAGAAAAGGAACAAAGTAAAGAATATACCGAATCTTTTGAGTTCAATAAGGCCACATTCAAAAACATCAAACTGGAGAATGCCCCTCACAAAAATTATACTTACAACGGAGCAATCACGTTGGTAAATGGAAAAAGAGGCGGCACCTCTCACGCGAATGGTGAATGGCTCGGCTTTTATAATACAGACTTCGTTGCAACTATTGACATGAAAGAACCGACAGAAATGTCAGAGGTTATTACCGGGACTTTTGTTAGTCCGGGATCGTGGATTTTTGGAGCAACAGGATATATTGTATCTCTTTCTGAAGATGGAGAATCTTTCAAACAAGTATTCGAAGAAAAATATCCAATAGTGGATAAAGATAGCCCAAGTGACAGAGTGCAAGATTTAGTAGCGAAATTTCCAACACAGAAAGCTCGTTATGTAAAAATAACAGCAAAAGTTACCAAGTCAATCCCTGAATGGCATGTAGGGAAAGGAAGTCCCTCATTTGTATTTGTAGACGAGATAATCATTGAATAAGAAAATGTAATGATAAAAAGCAAAGGAGCTGTCTGATTAGACAGCTCCTTTGCTTTTTATATAGAATTATACTTATTTCAACAGTTATACACAACACTATATATTTTACTGCGAATATCTACCAAGTTACGCTCAATATCAATGTCTCCGTAAGACATTAGTTTCATCGGAATGGCATTCCCATCATTATGATAAGCCGGTTGCTGATATTGTACATTCTCCCACAATCTGAATCCTAAACGCTGATAGAAACCAACACGACGCTCGGATAATATAGTCGTAGGAAGTTCTACTTCAAGAATTATAGGCCTAGGGGCTTGCATAAACAACTCCATCACTTTACGTCCGTAACCTCCATTACGAAAGTCGGTTGAAATAGCAAAGTGTTCTGCAAAAATAAATTTATCTAAGTCCCAATATGTGAGAAAACCAACTAATTTGCCATCTTCTATCGTTACAGATATAACAAATGGGCTCTTGCCTTTATGCAAATCCAGCATTTTCTCGAAAGGACGTCGTTCGCTAAGAGGAAAAGATTCGATATAAAGATTTTCTATAAACGAAACCTCTGCATGATTTGATATATCTAATTCCTTAATCTCCATTTTCTTGTGTTATTTTTATTAATTCCCTTGGCTGGTTTTTACTTCTTTCAAGTAACCGTCTTCGCATTTTACGATGCGCCCAGGATATTTTTGTACAACGGCATAATTATGCGTCGACATGACTACAGCCGTACCATTTCCTGCTATGGTATGAAGTAATTGAACAATCTGCCCCCCCATCTCAGGATCTAAGTTTCCGGTTGGCTCGTCAGCCAATATAACCTCCGGTGAGTTGAGTAGAGCACGAGCAATAACAATTCGTTGCTGTTCTCCACCCGAAAGTTCATGAGGCATTTTATAGCCTTTATTTTGCATACCAACCTGAGTCAGTACTTCATTAATCCGTAGACTTATTAAATCTTTGTTTTTCCATCCGGTAGCCCGTAATACAAATTCAAGATTCTTTTCTGCCGAGCGGTCGATCAATAATTGAAAATCCTGAAAAACAATACCGACCTTTCTTCTCAGATAAGGAATTTGTTTCTTTTTGATATTTTCCAACTCATAGTCCAAGACTTTTCCTGTTCCTCTAACTAAAGGTATCTCATGATACATACTTTTGAGAAGAGTACTTTTCCCTGAACCAACTTTGCCAATCAGATAAACAAAATCTCCTTCTCTGATAGTCAGATTAATATCACTTAATATTGTGTTGCCATCTCGTTCGAGATCAACTCCTTCGTATTTTACAATTACTTCTTTTTCTGTATCCATAATTACTCTATTTCAACAGTTAAACAATTAGCAGATACTATTTGCTCACAGTCTACGTCTTTTATTTCTTATGCCTCTTCTGAAGCTCTCTAGCTAAATCTTCAATACTCAAACCTTTTGATGTTAGCAAAACAATCAAATGATAAAGCATATCGGCAGATTCATAAATCAGGCGATCATCAGTACCATTACATGCTTCTATTACAGATTCTAATGCCTCCTCTCCGACTTTCTGAGCCATACGGTTTATTCCTGACTGAAAAAGAGATGTTGTATATGAGCCTTCGGGCATTTCTTTGTAACGTTTCTCTATAAAATGCTGCAGATATTTAAAGAAAAGAATATCTTCTTTATTATCCTCCTCAAAGCAGGTATCAGCACCTGTATGACACACAGGGCCAACAGGATTCACCTTAATGAGTAGCGTATCATGATCACAATCGTCTTTTATACTAATCACATGAAGAAAGTTTCCACTCTCCTCTCCTTTTGTCCACAAACGTTGTTTCGTACGGCTGAAGAATGTAACCTTTCCTGTCTCCTGAGTTTTATTCAGAGCCTCTTCGTTCATGTAACCCAGCATTAGAACTTTGTTTGTTACATTATCTTGTATAATTGCAGGGATAAGTCCGCCTACTTTATCGAAATCAAGTTTCATCTTACATTTATATTTTCTTTTTTCAAATACTCTTTCAAATCTTTTATCGCAATCTCCCCAAAGTGAAAAACACTTGCAGCAAGTGCTGCATCGGCTTTACCTTCCACAAAGACATCCCGAAAATGTTGCATGTTTCCTGCGCCTCCGGATGCTATGATGGGGATATTTAATGTTTCGGATAACATGCGTAACGCTTCATTCGCATAGCCTGTCTTCACTCCATCGTGATCCATACTAGTAAATAGAATCTCTCCTGCTCCTAAATTTTCAACTTCTTTTGCCCACGAGAAGAGTTCTTTATCAGTCTTGTTGCGCCCACCACTCGTATAGCAAGACCACAGTCCATCTTTGAGACTGGCATCTATCGCACACACACATACCTGAGAACCAAAATTCTTGGCTATCTCTTCTATTATCTTCGGATTTCTGATAGCCGTAGAATTTACCGATATCTTATCAGCTCCCGCATTCAAAAGTCTGTCTACATCAGAAAGCTCATTGATACCACCACCTATAGTAAAAGGGATATTAATATTTGCAGCAATACGCTTAACAAGATCTATAAAAGTTTTACGTTCTTCGTGCGACGCTGTAATATCGAGAAAGACCAATTCATCGGCTCCTTGCTCACTATAACGTACTCCCAATTCGACCGGATCTCCAGCTTCTCTGAGATTTACAAAGTTCGTCCCTTTTACGGTTTTCCCATCTTTTACATCAAGACAAGGTATAATTCTTTTTGCTAACATTTATTCTTTTTATTTTATCTCCTACTCAGTTCTTTTAGTGTCACTCTATTCTCATAAATAGCCTTTCCTAAAATAACGGCAGGCACTCCCGATTTTTCTAAATCAAGTATGTCCTGAAAACAACTGACACCACCACTGGCTATGAGATACAAATTCGGAAAAACATTTAATATATCCTTATACAAATCAATTGATGGCCCCTGTAACATACCATCTTTGCTTATATCGGTACAAACAACTTTCGATATACCTTTTTGGTTATAATCGCCGATAAAAGGAATTACCTCAACTGAAGTTGCTTCCTGCCAACCCGATACGGCAATCTTATGATCCTTACAATCGGCACCAAGGATAATCTTGTCTGCTCCATATTTGGTTATCCAAGAAGTAAAAAGCTCCTTATTTCGGATAGCAATGCTGCCTCCGGTAACCATCGATGCGCCCGAATTAAAAGCGATTTCAATATCCTCATCACTTTGCACACCTCCTCCAAAATCAATGATAAGAGATGTGTTGGATGCGATTTTCTCCAATACTGATTGATTGACTATATGCTTTGCCTTAGCTCCATCAAGGTCTACCAAATGCAAGCGCCGAATACCGGCACCTTCAAACATTTTGGCAACCTCTAAGGGATCTTCATTATATACTTTTTTGGCTTCATAATCTCCTTGCGAAAGTCGTACACACTTCCCATCAATGAGATCTATAGCCGGAATTATTTCTATCATTTATATCAGGTAAAAAACGGTATGCTTAGAGGATATTTCCAATACTCTCCATTATTGGCTTTTAAGGCAGCAATAATAATGAACACAATCTCAATTATTCCTAAAGCGATAAGCATAGGTATACCAATAAGGACGAGACAAAGTATGATTGATATAACTATATAGATAAGCATACTCAACATAAAGTTGGCGATATTCTTGCCATGCCTGCTTACAGCCTCACTCTTATCTGCATTAACCAACCACATCACAATTGGTATAACAAAACCCAATCCGGCAATAATGAATCCGGCAAACTGAGAAAGGTGCATCAACATCAAGTATGTGTTTTCTTCCATACCGAGTGAATTTTTCGTTTGGCCACTAAAAGAGGAATTCAGGATTTTATCCTTTTCCCTTTGATATTCTTCTTCTGATATGGCTCCTTTCGATCTTAGATCTTCCAATATTCTCAAATCCTCATATTTATCCATAACAAAATGACGTTTTTTTAAAGTAAAACGATAATCCTGTAAAGATAATATAAAGTTGTAAGTTATAATATAAGTGTTAGGCGTTTATTACACGTACTTTACCCGATATCATTCCCAATTCGCCACGATCAACTAAAAAGCGGATGGTATCCAAGATGTCTTTTTGATTATATTCCGGCAAAGAACCGACAATATGATCCACAGACAATAAATCACTTTTTATCAACTCCTTTACAGCCTGAGATATTTCATTAAACGTCTTATTATTCAGCCCCGAACCATTCTTTGCCAAGCATATATCACACTGTCCGCAATCATTTATTTTCTTTTCTCCAAAATAAGAAAGTAAGATACGGCTTCGACAGATTTCATTTTGTTCTGCATAATGACTAATCGCCTCTATGCGTTTCTCGAAGCGAAATCTACGATCTTCGTTCACTATTCGGGGGATATTAAGGTACTTAACATCTATACGAGGTTGGGTATAAGCAATCAGTGGAGTTTTTTTATGAGGTATAAAATCAATAATATTTCTTTTATCTAGCACCTTGAGCATCTCATAAACTGCATTCCGCGACTTATCCATCCTTAAAGCTATCTCAGCCTCATTTATAGCTGCATAATTAGTAAAAAGTCCGGTATAAAGTCGCAATATTGTGTTTACCAATTGCTCATACTCCTTATCAAAATTATAATGGTATAAATCGTCTCGGTAAACAGTAAACATGAGCCTAGAGCGATTATCTACTTCATCCGTATATTCAATATAACCGGCAAGATCAAGAATTTTCAAAGCATTATGTACAGGTAATATCGGTAACTTATACACCGAACAGAACTGATGAATATTAAAATCATAGATCATACCTGTTCCATAGCCTTCAGCTATTTGAAAAAAATAAGCCAAAGATTGATATACATGAAAGATAAACTCTCTTTCAGGAAATTCATCTCTTATGCGCTTTTTGAGTTTAGCAGTGTCATTTCTATCGTACAGTATAACTGCATAAGACTTTTCTCCATCACGCCCTCCACGTCCCGCTTCCTGAAAATATTCTTCGATAGAATTAGGTAGATCGGTATGTACTACCAAGCGGACATCAGGCTTATCGATTCCCATTCCAAAGGCATTTGTACAAACTATTATTCTGATCTCATTATTCTTCCATGCATTTTGCTTGCGTATTTTATCCGAAGCATTCAATCCTGCATGATAGAAATCGGATGAAAAACCATTTTTAATTAAGAAATCAGAGACATCTTTCGTCCGCAGCCTGCTACGCACATATACAATGGTAGACCCTCTTATTTTTTCGAGAATCCGAACTAACTCTTCTTGTTTTCCCTCTGTGCCACGAACGATATATGCCAAATTCTTGCGCTCGAAACATTTTCGGAATACATTTTTTTCCTTAAAGTGAAGCTGCTCTTGAATATCTTCGATCACATCAGCTGTTGCAGTCGCTGTAAGAGCCAATACCGGCACTTCTGGTATATGCTGACGTATTTCTACTATCCGGAGATAAGACGGACGAAAATCATACCCCCATTGAGAGATACAATGCGATTCATCGACTACAAGCAAGCAGACATTCATATGTTGAAGCTTACTCAGGAAAAGTTGTGTAGCAAGTCTTTCAGGGGATACATATAGAAACTTATAATCACCAAATACTGCATTCTCCAGTGTAGTTATAATCTCTTGGCGAGTCATTCCCGAATATACAGCCAAGGCTTTAATTCCTCTTTCACGAAGATTATCCACCTGGTCTTTCATCAATGCAATAAGAGGGGTAACAACGATACAAATACCCTCCATAGCCATTGCCGGCACCTGAAAAGTTAGAGATTTTCCTCCTCCTGTGGGCATAAGCCCCAATGTATCTTTCCCTTGGCTAACGGAATGGATAATATCTTCCTGTAATGGACGAAACTCATCGTAACCCCAATATTGCTTTAATATTTTGTGATATATATCCATTCTAAAAAAACCTATTAATAAATATGCCAACATCCCAATTTGATTATAATATTGGCATATTGGCACATTAAATTCAGTTTATTCCTATATTAGTTTTTCATTGGACGAATCTCTAATTTTATATTAGTACCATCCAAGGATTTTCCTATTTTTTCCTGATCAAATTCTGACATGTGATAAGGGTAAAGAACTTTCGGCTGTACTTTTTTAGCAGCGTCAATAAACATGTCGTCATTCATTGTATAAGGAAGATTTTTGGGTAAGAAAGCGATATCTATTGTACCTTTCAACTTATCCATTTCAGGAATATTTTCGGTATCCCCAGCTACATATACTCTTTTATCTCCAAATGCTATAATGTATCCGTTTCCTCTACCTTTTGGATGATAGGCTTCTCCATCCGGCTTTTTATTGACGATGTTATATGCAGGCACAGCATCTATATGCAGATTAGCCCAGTGAACATGATCACCATTGTTGATTACATCACCGTATTTAAGGATTTCATTACATACTTTAGATACAATAAAATGTGTATTTGCTTTTTTCACGGCAGCAATAGCAGCACTATCGAGATGATCTCCGTGCTCGTGAGTGAGCAGTATCAGATCGGCCTTAGGCAACTTCGAATAGTCTGCGACTTTTGAGTACGGATCTACATGTATTATTTTCCCTCCAAACTCGAACATAAGTGAGGCATGACCAACCAGAGTGACTTTCAAAGGCCCAGCAGTGGTTTCATACACATCCGCTTTAATATATTGAGGTTGAGTATTCATACTTAATGAATCGGTTGGCGCTACAGATGAATTTGCTGTAGATTTATTACCACAAGAAACGAATAAAACTGTAGTTAATACGAATATTGATAATAATGATTTCCTCATAAGCTTATAATTTTGAAGTTAGCAAAATTGTCCGGTATCAATATCTTTCACATAAAGCTGAATATTAGTCTTGCCATTATGCGTATTTTCTTCCAATGTATAACATATATCGAAAGGCTTACCACTTTTAACCTTATCTGAACTATCCTGTTGCCTGAAAGCAATTCCATTAACAGGTGTCGACATTGTATCGTCTATCATTTCAAGCTTGAGATGAACATTATCTTTTCCCACCAATTTGCTTGTACCGTAATCCATAACATTGCACGTAACAAATATAGGATTCAGGTTTTCAGGACCAAAGGGAGCAAAAGCAGCTAAATCTTCAGTAAACTTCTGATTTATTTCCTTAAACGAGAGTTCAGCATCGACACGTATCTGAGGACGCATCATCTCGGGAGCAATCATTTCGAGAGAAAGGGCTTCGAAACGGCTTTTGAATTCCTTTAAATTTTCTTCTTTCAATGATAATCCGGCAGCATAGGTATGTCCTCCAAAGTTTTCTAAGATATCTTTGCAGGCTTCAATCGCCTTGTAAACGTCAAAACCCATTACAGAACGGGCAGAACCGGTAATTAACCCCTGAGACTGGGTAAGAACGACTGCCGGCCGTAAATATTTTTCAGTCAAACGTGAAGCGACAATCCCGATAACACCCTTGTGCCATGTTTCATTGTAGATAACGATACTTTTCTTCTCTTTCATATCTACATTTTCATCGATAAACTGTATTGCTTCTTCTGTAATTCGTTTATCGAGCTCGCGGCGATCATCATTATAATGGTCTATATTCATACTTTTCTCACGAGCATCTTCGATCGTGCTTGACAAAAGTAAATCTACAGCCTCTTTTCCTTTCATCATACGACCCGAAGCATTGATACGTGGTCCGATTTTGAAAATTATATCATTGACTGTAATGCTCTTATATGTTAAGCCACAAATATCAATTATACCTTTCAATCCTAAACTGGGATTGGAGTTTATCTGTTTCAATCCAAAATAGGTAAGTACCCTATTTTCTCCTGTAATAGGTACAATATCGGATGCCACACTTACAGCTACCAGATCTAGCAAATCTGTAATTTCTGAAAAATCGATTTTATTACTCTGAGCCAATGCCTGCACAAGCTTAAAGCCGACTCCGCATCCCGAAAGATGTTCGTAAGGATAGGTAGAGTCTAAGCGTTTGGCATCTATTACCGCTACCGCATCGGGCAAGACATCATCGGGCATGTGGTGATCACCGATGATGAAATCGATCCCCTTGCTTTTAGCATAGTCTATCTTCTCATTTGCCTTTATGCCGCAGTCGAGCGCAATGATCAACTTAACGCCTGTTTCCTCTGCATAGTCTATACCTTGTTCGGATATCCCATAACCTTCATCGTAACGGTCGGGAATATAATAATCCAGATTGGTGGTAAACTTCCGAAGAAACTTGTACACAAGAGCAACCGCAGTTGTTCCGTCTACATCGTAATCTCCGTATATAAGTATACGTTGTTTTTGTCCCAGTGCCTTTTCTATTCTCTTTATAGCCTTATCCATATCAGGCAACAAGAAGGGGTCGTGCAAGTCTCTCAAGCTAGGATGAAAGAACTTACGGGCCTCTTCGGCAGAAGATATCCCTCTCTGAATCAAGAGCTGGCAAAGAACAGGGCTTATGCCTAATTTCTTAGCAAGCTCATCTCTCTGCTCTTTTTGCTGGGTTGTTAGGGCTTCGTAATTCCATTTGTAAATCATTATATATAGTTTTTCTTTCTTCTGTCTCAAGAGAGATCGGCTAGCATTTTTTTGTTAAATATGACAACAATATGCCCTTTTGCCAATCTCTTAGTACGGCTATTTATATCGAAAAGTAGCCTAGTACGAATTCGTAAAGATAATATATATAAGTGAAATCAGTATCGCCGATTTTACTTTTTATTTTTTATTATGATAGAATAATCTATGCGCAAAACACAAATACAATCAGGCTATCGAGTGATTTATATGTATAAAAAAAGTCTTACTATTTTGAGTAAGACTCTATATCATTCGGAGCATATATTACTTTACATTACTTGCTTTCAATCCTTTGATAACCGATGAAGTAAACCCCGCATGCTCCATTTCATTAAGTCCCTTTATTGTTATACCTCCGGCAGTGGTTACCTTATCAATCTCGGCTTCGGGATGGGAGCCATTTACCTCAAGCAGCTTCACTGCACCCAACAACGTCTGCATCACTATTTCTTTAGCCTGATTTGGATACAACCCCATCTCCACACCACCTTCCATCGCCGCTCTAATATAACGAAACGCGTAGGCTATACCGCACGATGCTAAGGATGTTGCTGCAGATAGTAACTTTTCATCGATTAATTCTGTTTTTCCTAATTCATTAAATATATCTACAATCTGTGATATATCTTCTTTTTGAGCATTCAGAGTAGAGACAAAAGTCATACTTTGTTTTTCGGCAATCGCTGTGTTTGGCATCACCCGAAAGATGCTTTTCCCGACTACCGACCAACTCGCTAACTGCTCTAATGAAATACCGGAAGCAACAGACACCAATATCTGAGCTGGATTTTTCAATCTATCTTTGTTTTGCAACAATACTTCCTCTATAAGCCATGGTTTAACTGCAACAATTACAATATCGGCTGTATCTAATGAATCGTACTCACTGGCGACTACATTTAAGCCTGAACCCGAGTCTTTCATCCGAGTAGCCGAAGCCGAGGTCTTCGTAACGACCGTTATATCCTGTGCTTTAAAAAGTAAGCCGGTAGACAATCCTCGAGCAATAGCTCCACCCATGTTTCCTCCGCCTATAATCGATATTTTCATATACTTATTTATTATAGTGTTTCTTTATATAGTCTTTATAATCTTCTTCCAATTTATCTATCTCATTTATGAGGAAATCATAGAAATTACCATCAAATATAATCCCTTCCTCTTTTATTCCATTTTCTAAAACAGTTATTATTCCTTCACTGTTTATATATGCCCTATAAAGATTTCCACTTCGTTTATAAAACATCTGTCCATAATCCCCATTGCCAGAACTTGCCGTCTCCTTGTATTTTTCATCATAAGTAAGCCATGATAGCATATCTTTATCTGAGGATAATCCATAAATAAACATTCCATACCCAAATTCCCATGCCGGAACTACATCATATTCTTGAGGTCTAGGCCAAATTTTCTCTTCTACTTCGAGTATTACAGCACCTAATGAGAGTAAAAACGTCTTTACTTCTTCGTTAAAACTTATCCCATAGGATCTTTCATAATCTTCAATTTGTTCTATTGTTGCCGGACTGTTTTTATAATTGTACCACATAAAATCATCGTTCAACAATTCTATACGGTCTAAAAAGTCATCTAATATAGCCATTCTTCGCTGTTAAGCTTCTTTTGTTGTAATTAAAAAATAGTTAATGTTTTACTCGTTATATTATTTCTTTATCACCATTTACTTTTTTTTGCATTCTCTATTTTAATGCCTGATTGATATCAGTAAAACGTAAAATTATCAAAAAATATTTCTTTTTTATCTAAAACACCTCCATTTACAAGATAATTATTTCATTTTCCTTACTTTTGCACAAATTCTAAATTATGCTCGATAGATTATTCAAGAAAAAAGACATTTCGGTTATACTTACAGAGCCTTCAGAAAACAAAGAAGGGCTTAGAAGAAGTCTGACTGCTACCAACCTTATAACCTTAGGAATTGGAGCCATTGTAGGCACAGGTATTTTTGTTATTACCGGTCAGGCAGCTTCAATGTATGCGGGCCCGGCTTTAACTATTTCTTTTGTTATATCAGCACTGGGATGTGTTATGGCTGGTTTATGCTATGCTGAGTTTGCCGCAATGATACCGGTATCAGGAGGAGTGTATTCCTACAGCTATACTACAATGGGCGAAGTATTAGCTTGGTTTGTAGGTTGGATTTTAGTTCTTGAATATCTTTTTGCATGCTCCAGCGTTGCTGTGGGATGGTCTGGTTACATGCTCAGCTTATTAAATGAATGGGGAATACATTTTCCCGAGCAAATAGCAGGAGCAACTTTCGATCACCTGAAAGACGGAAGCTGGGTGTGGACAGGGAAAATTATCAATTTTCCTGCTGTATTTATCGTAGCCATAGTTTCCGCATTTCTTATAGGAGGCATAAAGCAATCAGCTCTTGTCAATAATGTCATTGTTGTTATAAAAGTCGGTGTTATTCTATTATTCATAGGTTTTGGTTTATCATATATCGACACAAGCAACTGGGTGCCATATATCCCTGAAAATACAGGAGGGTATGGAAACTTCGGATGGACAGGAATCCTTCGTGGGGCTGCTGTTGTTTTTTATGCATATTTAGGTTTCGATGCCCTGTCTACTGCTGCGGGAGAGGCTCGTAATCCTCAAAAAGATATGCCAAAAGGTATCCTCATATCATTACTGATCTGTGCTGTTCTTTATATTGGTGTAACAACAGTATTGACAGGAATAGTAAATTATAAAGACCTCAACGTAGATGCACCCATCGCATTAGCGATCGACCGTGCAGGTGAAGGTCTGGCATGGCTGAGTCCCTTTATCAAGCTTGGAGCTATTGCCGGACTTAGTTCCGTAATCTTAGTTATGATGTTAGGACAATCGCGAATATATTATGCTATTTCAAAAGATGGTTTATTACCAAGTATCTTCTCTAAAGTAAGTCCTAAACATGGTGTTCCTCATAATGCAACTATATTCGCCAGTATTGTAACAGGGTTAATAGCGGGTCTATTTCCATTGCATGTACTCAGCGAATTGGTATCAATCGGTACGTTAATGGCATTCACTATAGTTTGTATATCAATTGTTATACTACGTAAAACTCAGCCAGACCTAAAGCGTCCATTCAAAACACCACTTGTACCATTTGTTCCACTCTTAGGTGCTGCTATATGTATCGTACAAATGGTATCTCTACCTTGGAGCACATGGGAAAGAATGATTGGCTGGACTATTCTAGGATTCATTATATATTTCACTTATGGCATTAAGCATAGTAAACTGAATAATAAGTAAGGCATTGTGCAGAAGGAGTAAGTTCGTACAATCCTCTCAGCACCAATATGCACCTTTAAGAAATTTAATTTCGACATTTACAATCATTTTGACACACAACTAATACAAAATATTTCAAAAAGTTATTATTTTTGTCAACACGCATAAAATATAACAACTTAATGAAAGAACAACTACTCCGCAAGAAGGATATTGCATCCATTCTCAAAGATTCCCTCCAAGAAAAGGGTGGGTTGAAAAGGACCTTATCGGTCAGGCATTTAATCGCCTTAGGCATAGGAGCGATCATAGGTACCGGAATATTCGTTCTTACAGGAACTGCTGCTGCAAACTATGCAGGCCCTGCGCTGACAATTTCTTTCATTATTTCTGCATTAGGATGCGCAATGGCCGGCCTTTGTTACGCGGAGTTTGCATCCATGATTCCCGTAGCAGGAAGTGCCTATTCTTACAGCTATTCTACATTAGGAGAATTCTTTGCCTGGTTTATAGGATGGGATCTAATACTCGAGTATCTGTTCACGGCCGGAACTGTAGCTGTTGGGTGGTCGGGATATTTTGTGAGTTTCCTCGACGACTTCGGATTGCATATACCAATGAATATGCGCCTAGCTCCATTCGATCACACCTCCGCCGGAGGTTGGGTCACAACCGGTAGCATTATAAACTTCCCGGCTATGTTTGTTGTGGCAGTTATGTCTGTACTGTTGATTCGGGGAATAAGTCAGTCTGCTACGTTAAACAACATCGTAGTTGTCGTTAAAGTTGTTGTTATACTATTATTTATAGGTTTTGGGCTATCATTTATAGACACTGCCAACTGGACACCTTACATTCCTCAAAATACAGGAGAATTTGGCCATTATGGTTGGAGCGGAATATTTCGTGGTGCAGGAGTTATCTTCTTTGCTTACATTGGATTTGATGCTGTATCAACAACTGCGCAAGAAGCCAAGAATCCACAAAAAGATATGCCCAAAGGAATACTGCTATCGTTACTTATATGTACTATCTTATACATTGCCGTTACGGTTGTGTTAACGGGAATAGTAAATTACAAAGAATTGAGTGTCCCTGCTCCCATCGCTCTAGCTATAGACAATGCGGGAGAAGGTCTTGTATGGCTGCGTATGCCAATCAAAATAGGTGCCATAGCAGGATTAAGCTCTGTTGTTTTGGTTATGATGCTTGCCCAATCACGTATATTCTATACTATATCCAGAGATGGGTTACTTCCTAAATTCTTTTCGAAAGTACATCCTAAGTATAGCACACCTCACAATTCAACGATTGTAACCTGTATTGCTGTTGGTCTTATAGCAGGGCTTCTACCGATAAATGTACTCGGGGAGCTTGTGTCTATCGGAACTTTAATGGCTTTCACGCTGGTATGTATATCAATAATAATTCTACGCAAAACGCGTCCGGATGTAGAGCGTCCATTCAAAACACCTCTTGTTCCTCTTGTTCCTATATTAGGCGTTCTAATATGTCTGTCACAGATGCTTGCCTTGCCTTTGGATACTTGGCTCAGGTTGATAGTATGGATGGTTATAGGTTTCGTTATTTACTTCACCTACGGAATTAAGCATAGTAAACTAAACAAGAGATAACATAAAAGAGGTTGTACCAAAAGTAAAATACTTTTATCATTATCCGTCTTGTCATTTTTAGTGTAATGGAGAATCTCGGCTATTGAGATACGAGATGTTTCACTTCATTCAAACTTGACTGGTGATAAAAAATATTTTCGGCACAACCTCTTTAATCTTTATAATTAGTAGGTTTATTACTTCAGCTCCTTAATTTTTACATTTTTAAACCACACTTCATCTCCATGATCCTGTAGTAAAATATTGCCTTCCGCTGCATTTCCAAAGTTAGCCCAGTTTGCGTATTTACTGTAAGCAACCAATGCATTCCATTCCTGACTGTTACGTTCATACTCAACAATTTTAACGCCATTCAACCAATGTTGAACTTTATTATCAATAACTACAACAGTAGCAGTGTTAAAACCATTCTTGATAAAAGGTTTATCTGCCGATGCAGGAATCAGATCATATAACGATCCTAAAGTTCTATTCCCTTTTACGCCCAATTTTGCATCCGGGTGCTTTTCATCATCAAGTATCTGGAACTCACAGCCAATTGCAGAACCCTCTCCTTTATTTAAATCAGGGTTTACAAAATATTTTATTCCACTGTTTGCTCCTTCTGTAATTTTAAAATCTACTTTCAGTATAAAATTCTTATACTTACGGGTAGTTACGATATCTCCGCCATTCGTTGATTCGCCGCCACCGCTTTTCAGTACTTTCAAAATACCATTATCTATTACCCAACCCTTATATGGGAAAGTACTAATTCGGGCTCCTTTCCATCCTTCTGTTGTTTTACCATCCCACAATAATTTCCATCCATCTCTTGTTTCCTGCTCGGTCAATACATTATCTTGAGCAAACAGAGACATCGTAAATAAACTTATAGCAACCGCTAATATATATTTCTTCATGTATGATATCTGATTTTATATTTTATAATATTGTTCCCAATCTTTGCGCGGAGGAATTCCGGTCAGCATTGCGTTGGCAAACGCATTATTTGTTATTTGTTTTGTTCTACTGTCGAAATAAAATTTCGTATTCAAGCGTTGAGCCATTACTCCTAAAGAGAAAACCTGACTTAATGGACCATGAATTTCAAACGGAGAACGAGTCTTTTCTACTCCTGTACATGCTAGCAAGAAGTTTGCGAAATGATTTGAAGGGCTCTTCGGTACTTCCGGCAATTTAGAAGCCATATCCCTAGCCTTGCTTTCCGGTATGATAGAAAGTGTAGTACCATGTGAAGCTCCTTTGAAAATCAAATCTTTACTATAAATAATCTTTCCCGGATTTAGAGACGTTTTCTTTATTTCACCTGCTCCCGAGGCAGGAATATTAGGGTCGAGAGCCGACTCTCCATATCCTTCAGGGATTGGAGGAAGGTTATCCACGCCATCGTACCATGTTATATCACAAGCCGGCATCTCACCTCTCGGACCAAATTTAAACTGAATAGTCGAAGATGTTGGGAAAAAATAATCATTGTGGCCTGTCAATTTCACGGGATTGATTTCATAAGGTAGTCCTAAATCCAGAAATTCATGTACAGTATCTAAAATATGAGCACCCCAATCCCCTAAAGCTCCCATACCAAAATCGTACCAGCAACGCCATTCTCCATAATGATATTTTTCGTTATAGTCATGGTACGGAACAGCACAATTCCAAGTCATCCAGTCTAGTGTGGACGGAATAGGTTGCGCCTCAGGCAGCTTATAAATATTGGTATCCCATGTATGCCATCTGCGGGGATTATTCATATGAGCTACTACAGAAGTTACGTCCTTTATTATACCTGCTTCCTGCCAAGCTTTGAATTGAAAGTAATTAGCTTCAGAGTGACCTTGATTTCCGACCTGAGTCACCACATTCGGATATTTACGGGCAGCTTTCATCATCAATTCAGCCTCATAGAAAGTGCGAGCCATTGGTTTCTCTACATACACATGCTTACCGTTAGCCATAGCCAACATTGTGATCGGGAAATGTGAATGATCGGGTGTAGCGATAGCAACAGCTTCAAACTCGTTTGCTATTTTGTCGAGCATCACCCTAAAGTCTTTAAACTGCTTTGCTTTAGGATATTTGCCCATCACTTTTTGGGTATGCTTCGCGCCCATATCTACATCACATAGAGCAACGACATTCACCAAGCCCGTTTTTTCAAAGTCATCGATTATCTGTTCGCCTCTATTACCTATACCTATATAAGCAATATTCACCTTGCGATTTGCTCCCGCTACTCTGCTATAACTTGCCGCATTCAATGGGTTCATCGTACCTACAGCGATACCGGCAGAGGTCATTGCAGCGGTTTTTAAGAAATTTCTGCGTGTTACCATGTATTATATATTTAGTTTTAATAGTCACCAAGTGTTATATAAATATGAGCTATACAAAATAAGGCATATATTTATTAAAATCAAAACGTGTGTGCGAACACACAGCTGCGAAATACTTGTAAAAAACTAATATTCAAGCATATAAAAAAAACAGGCTTACAACCTTATTTTTTATGTTTTATAACATAAAATCATTATTCAGCCACAAACTACATATCGCCCTACTATTTTATTAAAGTTAACAATAAGGGTTATCTAAACATTGATTAATAATGATCTTAAAGAAGCTATTCTTTTGCTATCTTAATCCAGGTTGCTTTTTTCCACAGCCATTCCAATGGCCCATGACGATGAGAACGAAGCCACCAATGACAAAAGAAAAACTGAATAAGGAATATTCCAATACCCATCAAGAAACATACAGTAATACCTGTGTATTTATAAAGACCTAATCCCCAATTGTAAAACAGGAAGCTACCTATCAAAGACTGCGACAGATAGTTTGTCAAACTCATGCGTCCATAAGGTGCTAATTGGTGAAGAATATTTTTAAACTTTGTCAAATAATAAACAAGTATTATTCCGGCAAACAATATTCCCGTAAAAGCAAGATTCGAAAGAGATTTAAGTATAAGGATAGAAGGAACAAGCAATGCATCCCGACTCACAAATTCAGGAAGAGTAGCAATCAAGCCATAAATTGGAAAAAATGCTATGACTGCTATAATAAATACTTTAATCCATAATTTTATATTTTTCTCGGAATAAAGAAATATTCTTCCACGTCCTATTAACATACCGATCATAAATAATCCTGCAGTTTGTGTAACCCTCCCATGTAATAACATCCACCCCATATTGGCAATATTACCTGTCCATATAGCTGTTTTGCACATTTCGAAGAAAGATCCTTCTTTCTGAGCTACATTGACTATCTCCCAATATGGAGCGTCAAACTGAGCATTAATCCCGGTATATTGGGGATTGAAGAGAGCATATATTATTTGTCCCCATTCAAAAGGTTGCAGAAGAAGAACAATAGCTATAGCCATTACCGTACGAGTAGAAAAACGACAAACTGCTATCAGCACATAACCGAGTAAAGCATAGAGCACTAATATTTCACCCGGAAATAAAGTAGAATTGATACACGCTATAAAAAACAGCAATACTAATCGCCAAGTAAACCGTCCACGAAAATCTTTTCTTTTTTCTTTTTGTGAATTGTCTTGAATAAAAAAACTGAAGCCAAAAAGTAATGCAAAAATACAATAAGCCTTACCGGAAAAAGTAAAAAATATACTATCCCAAATTATTCTATCGGTAAACATCATAAAATTTGATGTTTCCTCCGGAAAACTATAGAGACTAAAACGTTCAATAAAGTGAATAAGGGTAATTCCCATTACAGCGAAACCGCGCAATACATCTGCGATCTCAATACGATTATTACTGATTAGAGTAGTAGATACGGGCATTTTTTAAGATTTAAATGTTAAGATACTCTTCTATTTTGAGATGCAAATCTAACATAAACCTTTTATGTAACCTAAAAAACACGACTTATCTCATCAGAATCTTTATTTTCTTAAATTTGTTATAATGTAGTATCATCTGCTAATTTATACTCATTATTAAAATCGATAACTTTTAGATGTTGTGCTTCATAACCTTTCTAATATGCAGAGAAGATTGTATTGCCAAAACAAATGATTAGAGTTTAGAGTTTAATAATAGACAACTCAGTAAGAAAAAAGAATTATCAATAAAAAAATGAAACTGACTTATATTTTTCATAGCGGTTATGCAATAGAAGGTAATGATTTTACGATCATTATAGATTATTACAAAGACTCGTCTGATATATCCGGCGAAGGTATCGTTTACAAAGAACTTCTGAAAAAAAAGGAAAAGATATATGTCCTCTGTACTCATTCACACCACGACCATTTCAACAAAGAAATACTAAAATGGAAATGGGAACACCCGAATGTTATTTATATCTTTTCGAAAGACATCTTAAAATACAGGAAAGCTAAAAAGAGGGATGCTATATACCTTGACAAATCGGATACATACAGTGACGAAACACTCTCGATTGAAGCTTTTGGTTCTACCGACTTAGGCATTTCTTTTTTGATAAATATAGAAGGAAAAATCATCTTTCATGCAGGAGACTTGAATAACTGGCATTGGAATGAAGAGTCTACTAAAGAAGAGATAGATGAAGCGGAGGACTTTTATCAGAAAGAACTGAATTTAGTAATCGACAAAGTTAAACATCTCGACTTAGCCATGTTTCCTGTAGATCCCAGGTTGGGGAAAGATTATATGAAAGGTGCTGAACAATTTTTAGATGCTATACAAACAAACCTTTTTGCACCAATGCACTTTGGAGAAGCTTATGATAAGGCAAACGCATTTGCTGAATATGCAGAAAGCAAAGGTTGTAAGTTTATAAAGTGGCAGCACACAGGGGAAAGCTTCGAATTTTGACATCAACAAAATATATTCAATTTATGGCGTAATTTATTCTATTTTCATTAGATTTGTACATAACAATGCTACTGTACAAAACATTTGGATACAATAGGTAAATCCATTACATTATGAAAAATATAATATCTCTATTATCGTTATCACTGACATTCTTATTTGCTTCTGCACAAGAGGGTCATAAGCTTAATGCCGGGATAGATATGTCTTGGGGAATGCATTATTTCAACAGTGAGAAGAACAACCCCACAGCTGTTGGTGGTAGCATAGGATACGAGTATGATTTTATCTTTTTCTTCGGAGTAGAAGCCGGATTTCGTTTTGGTGGATTCAATCAAAAGGTAGGTTACACAGATCCTAATATAGGACAAGGAGGGATAGGTGAAACCAACGGAGATTTCAAAGACATATACAGAGGCACATATTGGGCACCCTATATTGCCCCCAAATTATATTTCCCGATAGGTTATGACGACAAGAGAGATCGAGCTCAGTATCTGTATCTTGAGAATAGATTATCGTATACCCGAATGAATCTCAATCTGGACAAGATAACCAACATGGAGGGATCTGCTCACAAATACAGACTTCAGTACGAGATTAGGGCTGGCTATCAATTTCCTGTAACAGAAAGATGGGCTATTAACTGTTGGTTAGGCTATAATACTTTCGATTTCTCAAAAGTTAAACCGGAAGCTATTAAATCCAAAAACTCTACACCTATACAAATAGGAATAGGATTTAATTACATTATAAAACAATGACAAGCCATGCTACGAAATGCCTCCCTGCTGATTTTTCTGTCGTTTTGTTTGTTATCTATACAAGCACAACAGAATAAAATAACCAGTATTCTTGAAATACTGAATATCGAGACAGGTGAGCGAACCACAGTAAAAGAATTCCCTTATCTGATAGAAGCGCCAAACTGGACTTATGACGGACAATGGCTTATTCATAATAGCGGAGGTAAACTTTGGAAGCTCTCCCCTGCCACTCCTGATGAGCCACAAGAAATACACACAGGTTTTGCAACCAATTGCAACAACGACCATGTATTGTCTTTCGACGGAAAACAAATAGCAATCAGCCACGGCACAAAAGAAGATGGGCTGTCACGCATCTATACATTACCCATTGGCGGTGGAGATCCTCAACTCATAACCCCATTAGCACCAAGTTACCTACATGGCTGGAGTCCTGATGGAATATACCTAACTTATTGTGCCGAAAGAAAAGGCAATTATGATGTTTATTCTATTCCGGCTAAAGGTGGTGTAGAAAAACGACTCACACATTCGGACGGTTTGGATGATGGTCCGGAATACTCGCCCGATGGAAATTATATTTGGTTCAATTCAGTGCGCACAGGCCTAATGCAGATATGGCGAATGAAAGCTGACGGAACGGAGCAAACTCAAATGACATTTGACGAAACACGTAACTCTTGGTTTCCACATATATCACCCAATGGTGAGCTTGTTGTATTTATTACATATTACAAAGATGATCTAAAGCCCGATGAACACTTGCCTAATAAGAATGTAGAATTACGAATCATGCCGACTAATGGAGGAGAATCTAAAACATTGGCAAAACTATTTGGAGGGCAGGGTACTATAAATGTTAATTCATGGTCACCCGATAGTAAATATATCGTCTTTGTAAGTTATCGTCTAAACAATTAATAATAAAATGAATTATAATCCCGAACCGGAGAAAGTTACCAGTATACTCGAAATATTCGACATCTCTACAAACAAAAGTATATTAATAAAAGAATTTCCTTATCTCATAGAAGCTCCCGACTGGACGTCTGATGGAAAATGGCTCATATATAACAGTGAGGGATTAATATATAAACTATCTGCATCGGGAGGCGAACCGCAATTAATAGATACCGGCTTTGCAAACCAATGTAATAATGACCATCTCGTTTCTCCCGATGGCAAGTGGCTTGCAGTAAGCCATCGTTCATTGCCTCAAGGGAGACCTACTGTTTTTATACTGCCCGCCGAAGGTGGTACTCCCAGACAAGTGACACCATCAGCTCCGAGTTATCTGCACGGGTGGAGTCCTGATGGAAAATCACTGACGTATTGCGCAAACCGAGAAGGAGAAATGGATGTATATACTATAAATATAGATGGAACGAATGAAACTCGTCTTACTTTCTCGGAAGGATTGAATGACGGGCCGGAATACACACCTGATGGTAAATACATCTGGTTCAACTCAGTCCGTACCGGATTGATGCAACTATGGAGAATGAAAACAGACGGTTCGGAACAGACTCAAATGACTTTTGATGAAGATAGCAACTCATGGTTTCCTCATATCTCACCCGATGGCAAACATGTAGTTTATATAGCATACAAAAAAGGTGATCTTGAACCTCACGAGCATCTACGCTACAAAAATATAGAGATTCGCATAATGCCGGCTACAGGAGGCAAACCTCAGACATTAATAAAAGTTTTTGGAGGTCAAGGAACATTCAATGTCAATTCTTGGTCGCCAGACAGTAAACAGTTTGCTTATGTAAGATACAAGACAGAACTTAACTCTAAATAACTAATATGAAATCTATTAAACTTTTATTACTTGCAATACTACTTTCTACAGGGAATTATATTGCAGCTCAAAGCTCTCCATTGTCTTTTACTATAAATGCCGGAGGAAGTCTTTCCGATATGCGGGTAAAGGGTAGTTCTACCGATTCCAAATATGGATTTCGAGGAGGGGTAGGCCTGGAAATGAATCTCCCTAATAATTTATTTTTGCAAACAGGATTGGATTTTGCTATGAAAGGAGCAAATTCGAATTCAATGGCAGTCGGAGATATTAACGGAGATAGCTATTCTCCTGATTTTTATATGGCGGAAGAAAAGGTGAGAGCTTCATATCTTGTCTTACCTATTAAAGCGGGCTACAGACTGAATGTTTCAAGGGCGGTACGCCTCAATTTTACTTTTGGACCATATCTTGCCTACGGTATTGGTGGAAAATATAAAGCAAAAGAAGCTCTAAAAATGGCTCTACCGGGGGATCGTGAATTATCGAATGGTACTTATACCGAATATTCAGAGTTTGAATATGACACTTTTTCAAGCGAAACACTGAAACGCTTCGACATGGGCTTAGCCGGATCTGCAGGAGTAGAATGTAAACGTATATTACTGAACTTTGGTTACGAACATGGTTTGATCAATTACTCCAGAGGCAGTTCTTCGTCATATAACAGGGCTTTGTTTTTAACTTTAGGTTATCGGATATTTTGAATTCAGAAATAATACAAGACTAGGATTTGATTAAAAATATTTTTTGATTTATAAGATTCAATGCTGTATAATTATTTTATAGATTTGTAGATTAATAATTACACCAGAACAGATGGAAAACATTAAAGCTCAGTACTGGAAATATTCTCTTATAATACTTATTCTTTTCATAGGCGTTGTCCTGTTCCGAGAACTTGCACCATTTATGAGTGGGGTACTAGGAGCATCTACCATCTATGTTATGGTAAGAGGGCAAATGAGATACCTTACGCAGAAAAAGAATTTGGGACGGGCTTTGTCTGCTATTCTTATTGTTATCGAGGCAATATTATGTTTTCTTATCCCCATTTCTGTGGCAGTATGGTTATTAGTAGGAGAACTGAACAATATAAATCTTGACCCGTCGTCTTACATATCAGGAATACAGCATTTCAATGAGTTAATTCAACAAAAGACAGGGTATAATGTACTCAGTTCAGAAAATTTGATAAGTGCAGCATCTTATTTACCTAAAATAGGCCAGATATTACTAGATAGCGTCAGCAGTTTTATCATCAATTCTCTGGTACTTGTCTTTGTGCTTTATTTTATGCTAATCGGTGGTGAACGAATGGAGAAATATCTTTTCTCACTCCTTCCTTTCGATGATGATAATAAAAAGAGCGTTATACATTCTGTAAAAATGATGGTTACATCAAATGCTATCGGAATACCTTTATTAGCTATAATACAAGGCGTTGTTGCCACAATCGGATACATTATATTTGATGCGCCCAGCCCTATTCTTTTCGGATTCCTTACATGTTTTGCCACAATTATACCATTAATTGGTACATCACTGATATGGTTCCCGTTGGCTGTCTATTTAGCACTAACCGGCGATTGGTTTAATGCTATTGGCTTAGCTATATATGCTCTGATCGTAATATCCAACTCCGACAATCTGATCCGTTTTATATTGCAAAAGAAAATGGCCGATACGCATCCATTAATAACTGTATTCGGAGTTATAATCGGTCTTACATTATTTGGTTTTTGGGGTGTAATATTCGGTCCTTTACTGCTTTCCGTATTTATCCTTTGCATTGATATATTCAAGAGAGAGTATTTAGATGAAAAAGACACTGCAATGACTATTGACGACTATAAAGATGATGAAAACCTAAATTAATAAATATGAAAAGAACTTTTTTATTTACCATTACTTTAATCATATCAATGGTATATATCCATGCACAACAGGCATTGGGTGAGGGTTCGGACATTACGTCCCCGGAAGTGCACAGTAATAATACTGTTACATTCCGTCTATATGCTCCGAATGCAAACACGGTAGAAATAACCGGAGATTGGATTCCTCGAGATAATTGGAAGCCGGGAATGGTAAGCCTCACTAAAGACGCAAAAGGACTTTGGTCTTACACGACAGAAGCTTTACCTTCTGATCTTTATAGCTATTCATTCTTTGTAAACGGAGTAGAAACAAAAGACCCTAATAATGTATATCTCAACAGAGATGTAGCTACTGTATCTAATATATTTATAGTAGGTAACGGCAACGGAGATCTGTATAAAGTGCAAAACGTACCTCATGGTTCGGTTACTCGTCGTTGGTACGACTCTCCCGGAAATAATAAAACACGCCGTATTACAATCTATACTCCTCCGGGATATGAAACAGGTAAAGATAAATACCCTGTTTTATATTTACTACATGGAATGGGTGGAGATGAAGAAGCATGGATGGCTCTGGGGCGAACTTCACAGATCGTAGATAATCTTATTGCTCAAGGCAAAGCTAAACCGATGCTTATCGTGATGTCGAACGGGAATGTATCTCAAGAGGCTGCTCCCGGAGAATCTAGTCTGGGATTCTACAAACCCGTATTCCAGTTACCTCAAACCATGGATGGAAAGATGGAAGAAACATTTCCTGATATAATAAAATTCATAGAAAGCAATTATCGCGTCTACACAGACCGTTCGGAACGTGCTATAGCCGGTTTATCAATGGGAGGATATCATTCGCTGCATATCTCACGATATTATCCGAATACATTCGACTACATTGGCTTGTTTTCTCCTGCGATAAATCCGCCAAATAAGAATTCAAAAGTTTATGAAGATATTGATGGAACACTATCAGGACAAATAAATAATGGCTATAAACTTTATTGGATAGGAATAGGAAAGACAGACTTTTTATATAAAGATGTAGAAGCATTCAGAGCCAAACTTGATAATATGGGAGCTAAATACACTTATGTAGAATCTGAGGGTGGACACACTT
Source organism: Dysgonomonas sp. 37-18 (assembly GCF_001899125.1). Lineage (NCBI taxonomy): Bacteria > Pseudomonadati > Bacteroidota > Bacteroidia > Bacteroidales > Dysgonomonadaceae > Dysgonomonas > Dysgonomonas sp. 37-18. The sequence goes on from NZ_MKVC01000040.1 coordinate 174,512, forward strand.
GGAGCAACTGGCGTGTATACTTATCAGAATTTTTGCCATTACTATTTAAGTAATTAAAATATAATATAAGTGACGGCTGTAAAAGATGAGATATCAACTTCTTTTGCAGCCGTTCGACTTTTTTACCCACACGGAAAAACAATCCTCTTTAACTGCAAATTCTCCATAACCATACTTATCTATAAGTATATCATATTCTACATTCCGGGTTAAATCAGACCAAACTTCGCCACCTCGGTGAATGCCAACATTCATCATTTTACTCCCATCTTCACCATTGGATATGAGTAAAGCCAGACCTGAATCTAAATGATCTGTATCACCCAGTCTCACAAAACCAACAATAGCTGCATGATCGAAATAATCAACCTGATGACCGTATGCATATTTATGTCTGGCTTTTAGTAGTGTATCTATCGTTTTTCGATGATTAGATATTTTACCATTCACACCATAATAGTCTCCATAAAAAATACATGGATACCCGTCTTTCATTAATAATATCAAGGCGTATGCCGATGGCTTGAACCAATCTTCAACCTCAGACTCTAACGAACTTCCTTTCTGCGAATCGTGATTATCAACAAAAGTCACACCTAACTCAGGATGCATAACCGACAAAGAGTCTTTCAATAGATTTCTCATATCATACTCCTTTTTCTTTCTGGAAGCATCGTACAGACTATAGTGTAAAGGCACATCGAAAAGATCGATGCTCTTATCCACTGCTTCTAAATAGTTATTTAAAGTATCTACATTACCACTCCAATATTCGCCTACCGCATAGAAATCTTCGCCTCTATTCATTCTAACCCACTGGATAAACTGTTTGATAAACTTATCGTCCATATGTTTAATGGCATCCAAACGCATCCCATCAAGATTCAGTTCGTTAGCAACCCAGATTCCCCAACGATTGAGTTCGGTAATGACCGCGGGATGATTCAAATCCAGATCGTTGTACATCAAGAAATCATAATTCCCGTGTTCTAAATCTACCCCTCTACTCCAATTCTTATTTTCACCTATAATTCGAAAAATACCGCTTCTCCTTTTTATATCATCGAACCCGACACCCGAAAAGTGATACCAATGCCACTTGAAACTAGAATATTTATCTGCGCGTCCCCAAAAATCATACCCCGTCCAAGCCTGTATCTCAAAATCATCAGAAATGTCACGATTTCTTTCTTCAGGATCTACTTCTCTAACTGTAAACTTTTCAGTATAATCCCCCTCTGCCTTATGATTCATCACAGCATCAAGGTATACAGAAATATTATATTTATGCAGCTCGGCAATCATAGACTTCAACTCTTCCCTCGTTCCATATTTTGTCCTTACCGTATTATTTTGATAGAACTCTCCCAAATCAAAGAGATCATACGTCGCATACCCCTCATCTTGTTGTTCATCAGCTTTGTAGGCAGGAGGTATCCAAACAGCAGTAATACCAATTTCATGTAGATGCCCGGCATCTGCACAAAGTTGCTTCCACAGTTTACCGTCATTTGGTAAGTTCCATTCGAAGTATTGCATCATCACTCCGTTTTTCATAATCTACGATAGCTTTGATTTCTTTATTCTACAAAAGTAGATTATTTTTCAAAAGCTTAGGACATCCCCCCATTCTAATGATTAAAATAGAACGTATTTTTCAATAAAAATAGCAGCAAGTAAATTTACTTGCTGCTATTTCATCCTATATCTTATATCTTTATTATGGTGTATTAATACCGTTTAATTCAGCTTGTTTTATTGCCCACGCCAGTGCATTTGCAAAGAAAATTGAATTACAAACAGAATACATCATATTCATCCTAGAATCGATTTTATTTATGCCAAATCTAAATCTTTCAATTGGAAGCAATGTCCCGACTTCAAGTCTGAATGGCATTTTATCAGGACTGACAGGTATTGCTGGAACATAAGAGAAAAAGCCACCATCTCCTACATATATAAAATTTAGTTTTTTGTGCTTAAATGCTGTTACCGACTCAGTTTCATTTACAATTAACTCTCTAGTTGGAGTAAAACCATAACTATAAACGTCTATTTTATCGGAAGGGATTCCCTCCAATCCGCAAGTTGGAGACAAATCCTTACCCCAGTATAGTGTTCTCACATCACCAAATGGACCATTTAATATTTCATCATTTACCATTCCAAATTTATAAATAACTCCACCATTATGCATCCTTCTTTGGTAAATAGTCGTTTTACCAAATACAGCTCTCATTATATTGCCAACAGATCCTGCATCCTCACCACCATCACCATCGCTAAAGAGTAACACTACTCCTTTTTTGTTTATATAATCAGAGAGATATCCTGCTTGTTCTGCGCGAATATGAGTTACCCTGCCAATAATAACAATATCCGGTTTAGCATCTAATAGTGACTCTAAGGTTGCAGCCGGGGGAATTGAATCTGAAATAGATGTAATCTCAAATCCTTCTGAAGCTACAATACTGCTGGTAAGGGTTCCAAATGCCCGAGGATTATTCATTAAAACGTTCCCTCCTGATTGGTAATTAGCGACGTTGTTGATCCCTTGCCCTAAAGCTAATATTCTCTTTTTAGGGATCGATGTTGCAATAGTAGCTTCGCATATTGCCGCCGACTTCGTACTATTGGAAGTAATAGTCATCAACTTTTTTTTTGTATTGGTCGGTATCCCTGTGCCTATCAACCGGACTGTCTGATTAACAGATGTCAATAACCCTTCTCCACTAAACGAAATTCCATCAACTTCATTCGTTCTGAGGACATAAGTTGAACCAAGAGCCTCGCTATCAACCTTTAATGGTACATCTATGTAATGTTGACTAGCTATTAGAGAATAATTAACCTTATACACTCCCCCCACTTTAATATCTAAGCAGTTCATTAAGAATGAAGCTTTTTTTGAAGAATCAATAACATCTATATATTTTTCACATCCGGTTATTTCTTTACCATTAATATTTACTTTCATTAAATCCCCTGAAGTACCTGTCGTATGCTTGTTTGGAGTACCTGCACCGGGAACTGAGACATAATAATATCCGGTTGTTAAAAAGATTCCGCTCGTTGTAAAATAATAGCCATTGTCTTTATCTGATTTTGCAGAAATCGTATACCCACCGGGCTTAGTCACATGTAGAGGAATATTCATATAGTTTTCACTTTTTAGGGATACTCCATTCTGATATTGACCTAGAAAGAGTAAAGAATCACAGTTACCTAAAACTGCAATGGCATTTCCCATTTTATATTGGAAACAATTCCACTGATTACCATCCCATTGATTAAGACCTCGGCACAGATCTTGACTTGCATCTTCTGTCAAATTATAAACAATAAGCCCGATATGCGCAATCTTAGCATCTTTATAAGCTTGGTTATTCAAATCCACTTCATCTTGTGTAGCAAAAGGAAGTAGTTGATCCTTTTTTTTCAATTCGACTCGAGGCAACAACAGCCCACCCTTCTCGGACGTTACCCCACCCAAATCATTTAAGCTTTGAGATGTCTTATCTCTAATTTGCAAAGTTGCATACTTTTCAGCAGGTTCTCCTGCTCCTATAGTTACCTGAGAATAAATCTCCGTCATCCCTCCTGTAATATACAACAGAAAGAATAACAAAATTGATAGTTTTGTTTTCATAAGTTAATTAAATTAGTACAGTAGCAACTACAACTTTTCGAACAAAAAGTTGAAATAAATAGATTATATTTCTAATAGGATAAGTTAATTACTGTGCTATATATTTGTCTTCTCTATATTATGTTGTTTTGTATCGGATGCGAAATTAAGACATTTAGCAGACTTTTACAAATGTATTTATAAGAAAAGGATGAACAGTTCATCCTTTTCTTATAAATCATAATCTATTTATTAAAATTGTCTGATATTTTTTATTTTTCAGGATATAAACTATTCCACCAAGCAGTATCCTCCTTTAGCCATTTGCTAAACCAAGCCATTATAGAATTATTCCATTCCACACGTCTTTTATAATTTACTACTCCATGATTTTCATCTTTCACCTGAATAAATTCAACCGGTTTTCCGAGTATTTTGAGAGCCGTGTACATTTGAATGCTTTCTCCAATAGGAACATTCGTATCAACTGTTCCGTGTGTCAACAAAAGAGGTGTTTTTATTTTATCTGCACTAAACAAAGGGCTCTGTTTAACATATAAGTCCGGATTATTCCAAGGATAACTATTGGCACTAGCCCCCGAACTATATGTATAGCCCCAATATCCTTCACCCCAGTAACTACTGATAGAGCTGATTCCGGCATGGGAAACAGCAGCAGCAAACATATCAGTCTGGGTTTGAAGATACATCGTCATAAAGCCGCCATACGAAGCCCCGATACAACCAATTTTCTTATCATTCACATAAGGATGTTCTTTCACAAACTGCTTCGTTCCTTCTATTATATCTTCAGCAGTACGCTTTCCCCAAGCATTAACATGAAGAGCCGAAAACTTCTGTCCAAAGCCGGTAGCTCCACTTGGCTGCACAACATAAACAACATATCCCTGTGAAGCAAACACATGACCGGGATACGGTCCTTCGAATGTACGGGATGTAGGCATGGTGCCACCATAATAATAAACAATCATTGGATATTTTTTCGTAGGATCAAAATTCGGCGGTAAGTAGAACATTCCGGTAATCTCTGTTCCGGCTGAATTTGTAAAATTCCACCCCTCAACCTTACCTAATGTCATTTGAGATAATCTCTCTTCATAAGGGTCGGCTATCCGGATGGACTTCTGGGTCTTAAGATCATAGATATAAGCTCTGGTAGAGTTAGATACGCTAACACCGGCGTAAATACCTAAAAGGGCATTCCCCGCAGTACTAAATGTACGAATAACTTCTTCGTCTAAAGGGAGTTTAGAAAATACTTTAGTCGAAAGGTTATAAGTATACATATTCACACAATCTTTATCCGTTGTGCGAAAATATATAAGGTTATCTTTTTTATTCCAAAAATAGGTATCAATACTTGGATTAAAATCTTTAGTTATCGGATCTATCTTTTTCGTTTCTAAATCCATTATGAAAGCCAAAGTATTATAACTATTCGCAACCTGCCCTTCATCAATATTCAATCCTATACCATGAAATGCTTCACCGGCTCCCGCAACAAGGATTTTCTTTCCATCAGGAGAAAATGAAGCACTATATGCAAAGTCTTCTTTTGTCCAAAGAGTATCAACGGTCATAGTTGATAAGTCCAGTTTATACATAGAATTTGTACTGAAGGGCCTGCTAGTAATAGTCTCTTCTGATATTGAAATCAATAATTGTTTCGAATCTGCACTTATATCATTCAGTGCTGTAGAATGAGAGCCAAATGTCAATTGTTGACTTAGCCCTGTAGCCAAATCATATTTATATATAAAAGACCTGTTTCCATAACCGGATTGACGATCTTCCGGTGACCTTAAAAGCTTCAGATCACTTTTATTTTCAGCTTCTTTCTCAAGCTTAGTATAGAATAGAGTTTTCTCATCAGGCGAAAACATGATGCTTTCATCCGGTATGTTCTTTGCGAGAACAGCTTCCTGCAATGTTGCAGGATCTATTGCCCTTAGATCCGAGCCTGAATCATCTTTAGAAACATAAAACAGTTTGTCGCTCTTGGGCATCCAGGCGAGCTGGCTTTTACGACCGTCGGTATCAATCAAGAGACTACTACGAGTCTTTAGGTTATATAGCTCAGTGGTTGTAGCATTTCTTTCTCCAAATGTTTCTCTATAAGATAGCAAGGCATATTGTCCTCCTGCTGATAAACTTACATTTGTCACTCGTTTCCCCAGAAGCATGTCTGAGAAGTTTACATTTCGGTTTACAGTATTTGACATTGTAAAATTAGAGACAGAATCAGTTTTTTCGTTTTCTATTTCAATTTTCAAAGTAGGGGGTACTTCATCTTTAGCCGAAGCCAAGAGTTTTATTACAACGCGATTTTGTAGAGGATAAGGATTTATCGAAGCCGTTATATCTTTTTTGTCAGACCGAAAAGTTTTTTCTTTTGTTGTCTTTGAAGCAGCCAACTTTCCATCAATGTATATCTCCAACATATTAGGACTAGTCACCCTCAATGTTCCCTTCGCATATCTATCTGAAGTAATATAAAATGATATCAATTGCATAGAGAAGGCTCCATCCTGCGGTTTTTCAGGATATAAAAAACCATCACTATCGGCTTTCAGTGGCCTTACAAAAGCAGACTGCTCAGGTATTGATATCGACATTTTTAGCAAATCTGATTCAGAAAACTTTTCTCCTTTCAGGTTTACACTATCAATCTTTAGTGGGTTTACGATTGTTACCGGAGGGGTGGTATATGCCTGTAATAAGCTCTCTTTTTTCTGCCCAAACAAAGTGAGTGCGACAATCAAATTGAGCAATAGAATAACTGACCTGAACTTCATATCTTTAATTTTAGTGTTTTTATATAGTACAAATGTACAAATTATAGAATGAGTTTGTGTCTCTTCATAAATCTGATTTTTGAAATATTTCATATCATACCTTTAACAAATTAGATTACTTTTTAATATTATATTTATTATCTTTGTGTGTCTAATAGTAAAGCCTAAACAAAACTAAGAAAATGAAATTCTCCTCTTTTGTAATATCTAGTATAATACTTATTATCACATGCTTATCCTGCTCCGATGAGTCTATAAGATTATACCATCCTCCGCAAGAAGATCCTGAACCTGAGCCCGAAATACCTGAATACTATTGGTTATTAAAAACGGTTACTTATCCGGAAGATAATCCCGGGTTTTCTTTTCGTTATAGTCAGGAATTTACATATACAGATAATGACTTGATGAAAACGATACAAAGTTCTAACATCAAAGATTCTGCAATAGTAGTAGACTATATAAGCGACAAAAAAGTATCATATTCCAGATTAATAAAACAAAGCGAGTCTACCATATATTATGATAGCTTGTTAGTCTTTCGTAATGATAAAAAGCAAGCTGAATATGCTTTACATGTAAGATACACAGAAAGAACATCAAACGAAAAGGTCTCAAAACAGGTGACTATCAACGACTCTACCACATTTATTTATGATGATGCGGGATATATCAAACAGCTTGATCATTATGACAAAACTGGTGTTACCTCATCTTTGAATTATACGGAAAACTACACTATTAAGGATGGAAATATAACAGAGATCACAACAACTAAAGGATACAGGTTTGTGTATACATACGATGATAAAGAATACGCAGCACCATCGGACTATTGCTATGAGATGCCACGCAATACATTCAATATGGCAAGTACATGTTGGCTAATGGCAAGTCTTCCGTTTCTGTCGGAACATATGGGGACAAAAAATAAAAACAATATTATCCAAGCAGAAATTATCCAAATGGAAGGGGAAAGAAAGTATGCTGATATAAAATACAATTATACTTTTGACGAAAACAACCTTGTTTCTCAAATCGTAATGTCTGGAACAACAAAGTATAACAAAACATTTGAGAATTATATAACTTCATTCTCATACATTCAAAAAGAGAAAAAGAAAAATTAAAAAGATATACAAATGCCCCCTGATTGCAAGTAATGAGGACAGAGAAGACATTCTATTTTCATCACCCAATTAGGGGCGAGACTAAGGTTAATAGCCATATAGCGAAAGTTACTTTCCATGAGAAATGTGGATTATCTTTCCTGTTATTTTATCTATTTTAATTTCTGAAACGCCACCTTTTCCAGCATCTTTTGATGACCCGACAACAGTCCATATATTATTTTCAAGACTTACCAATAAAGGTTTTTCGGAATCGACTATTTTTGCTCCATACATAATCTTTAATTCAGATTCTGCTCTTTGTAAAACGCTTTCTATAGTGGGATAGGCAGATGTATCAATGGTTAACGGATTAGGCTTAACAGAAGCCTCTTCAAAAGGAATACTTCTAAGAGATCTACTTTTGAAGTGATATAGGGGAATGGACACAATAAACCCGATTAGACATACGGCGAACACAGACGATCGGTTACTCATAATTTATACTATTAGCGGTTAATATTCAATACCTTTTATTTAGTAGAGATTTATTCGTTTGATTTTCCATAAAAGAATAAAAAAACGCTGAAAGTATTTTCAGCGTTTCTAATCAATATGTCTTTCTCCTCTATTTTTCTAATAACCTAAGAAGCAATTCGGGCTCATCTGTTGTTATAAAATCCAGTTTTAATTTGAGTATTGATTGCATATCCTCTTCTTTATTCACCGTCCAAGCATTAGTAAGCAAATCCATTGACTTCGCCTTATCAGCTAATTCCGGATCTTTCTGAAATAATGAATAATGAAAATCAATACCATCTATATCTGCTGCTTTTAATTCCTCCAAACTTTTATCGGATCCTAAATAAAGTACCTTTGCTGCAGGGTCTAATTCTTTAACTCGAGTAAGGTATTGCATACCGAAAGATATATAATCTACCCACGCCTGAGCTTTCATACGATGTACCAAATGCACAACAGAGTCAGCGATAGCCTTTCCTTTATTTGTTCCTTTTATTTCTATGATTAGTTTTGTTTTATTTTGTGTTTTTATATAGTTGATATACTCTTCTAGAGTTGGTACAAAATCTCCATTCTTCAATGCTACAGCAGACAATTCTGCTGCTGTAGTTGATTCAACATCCTTCCCGCCTATCGAAGGATCGTGTGAAAGCACAACAACATCGTCTGATGACATCCATACATCCAGTTCTGAGCCTTCACAACCTATCTCTACTGCATGCTTCAATGAGCTCATCGAATTATGGCTAAAATCACGATCTTTCCAAGCTCCTCTGTGAGCAATCACCCTATTTTGTAAAAACTCATCTTTTACCAGCTCGAATGATTTTTCGGCGTTTCCATCTTTCAATATTATGTTATAAGAAATAGGCGAATTTGCAGTTAGCAGTTTTCCTTTCTTTAGCCTTATATTTTTTTCTTTATCGATTTCAAATAGCCCGGAAGGATCTTTTAATGTAATCTTTTCACTTCGCTCTGAAATGACTTTTCCTACCAGAGCACCCTTTTTATTTACCGGGATAGTATAACTATCCAATACAAGAAATTGGTTCTGAGAGTATGTATGGATAAAACAAACACTTAGCAACACGAATAACAAAATAACTTTTTTCATAATAAAAATCTCATCTTTTATATTGACTTGTAAAGATACCAATAATCTTTTTTTCGCTGAAAGTTTAAATTGGATATATTGTACAATAAGCCCTCTTTTTGCTTATCACGCCTACAATCTCAAACAGAAGTGCGCTATACTGAGTTAAAGGATAAGATAGAGATACTAATAATGACATCGAGGACACTATTTTTAAACATGTTGACACTTTTAGTTAGTAGCATTTTATTACCTTTGTTTCAAAAATATAATTATCATGAGCACTTATTCTGGTTTTCAAAAGTACCAACAAAACGAATTAGCTGACATTCAGTCAGCAGGATTATATAAGAACGAACGTATTATTGTATCACCTCAGGGTGCTGCAATCAAAGTAAATACCGGACAAGAAGTCCTTAATTTCTGCGCAAATAATTATCTGGGATTATCTAACAATAAGGAACTTATACAAGCAGCCAAAGATGCTATGGATGAACGTGGTTTTGGCGTTTCTTCCGTGCGTTTTATTTGTGGAACACAAGATCTGCATAAACAATTGGAAGCAGCTATTGCTAAATTCTTCGGCACAGAAGATTCAATTTTATATGCAGCATGCTTCGATGCCAACGGTGGAGTGTTCGAACCTCTTTTGAACGAACAAGATGCTATAATTTCTGACTCACTAAATCATGCTTCAATAATAGATGGTGTACGCCTATGTAAGGCTGTACGGTATCGTTATGCAAACGCAGATATGGCTGATCTGGAAAAACAATTGCAAGCAGCCCAAGCCCAACGTTTCCGAATAATAGTGACCGATGGAGTTTTCTCTATGGATGGAAATGTGGCTCCGATGGATAAAATATATGAACTGGCACAAAAATATGATGCCATGATTATGATCGACGAATCGCACTCTGCGGGAGTGGTGGGTAAAACAGGACGGGGAACAACCGAACTATTTAATCTTCGTGGAAAGGTAGAAATCATTACGGGTACGCTTGGCAAATCCTTCGGTGGTGCTATTGGAGGCTTTACGACAGGAAAGAAAGAAATCATCGACATGTTGCGCCAACGTTCCCGCCCTTATTTATTTTCAAACTCTATTCCTCCGGCTATAGCTGCAGCAGGTATTAAAATGTTTGAAATGATGGATCGCACAAATGAGTTGCAAGACAAGTTGCATGCTAACACCGATTATTTTGTAGAAAAAATGAAAGCAGCGGGGTTTGATATCAAACCTACTCAGTCTTCTATCTGTGCCGTAATGCTCTATGATGCAAAACTATCGCAGGATATGGCTGCAAAATTATTAGACGAAGGTATTTATGTTACAGGCTTCTACTATCCTGTAGTACCTAAAGATTTAGCTCGTATCCGTGTGCAAATATCAGCAGGACACGAAAAAGAACATCTCGATAAATGTATCGCCGCATTTACGAAGGTAGGAAAAGCACTGGGCGTTATTAAGTAAGTGGAATATTGAAACAAGATACAACTAAACAATCACCCTTTTACAATCAGATTTTTCTTTTATGAAAAACATTCTTATCGTAGGCAGTACGGGCCAGATAGGCTCGGAATTAAGTATTAAATTACGCTCTATTTATGGAGAGAGTAATGTTATCTGCGGATATTACAAACCTCCTTTTCCTGAAAACTTTTTCGAATCGGGCCCTACTGTAGAAATAGATGCTACAGACATACAGCAAATAGCTGACGCAGTAAAAAAATACAAAATTGATACTATTTACAATCTAGCAGCAATATTATCAGCTACAGCCGAAAAAAATCCTAAGTTAGGGTGGGATGTTGGAGTAAATAGCCTGATGAATTGCCTCGATGTAGCACGCGAATTTGGTTGTGCCGTTTTTACTCCAAGTTCTATAGGTGCTTTCGGTCCTAACACACCAAAAGACAAGACACCTCAAGACACTATCCAACGTCCGAATACAGTGTATGGAATTACGAAAGTAATGGGTGAACTACTTAGTGACTATTATTATACCAGATGGGGAGTAGACACTCGCTCAGTACGTTTTCCGGGCATCATATCCAACCTTACTCATCCCGGTGGAGGTACAACAGACTATGCCGTTGAGATATATTACAATGCAGTAAGAGAGGAAAAATTTATGTGTCCTCTTAAGCCGGGAACATTCATGGACATGATGTATATGCCCGATGCCCTAAATGCAGCAATAAATATAATGGAAGCCGACCCGACAAAACTTATCCATCGAAACTCGTTCAATATTGCATCTATGAGCTTCGACCCGGAAATGATCTATACAGCAATAAAGAAACATTACCCTAGCTTCGTAATGGAATACGAAGTAGACCCTCTAAAACAAGCTATAGCAGATTCATGGCCAAACTCACTTGACGACACTTGCGCCCGTCACGAATGGGGATGGCGTCCTGAATATGATCTGGAGAAAATGACTGCTGATATGATAAAAGTTTTGAAGGAAAGAGAAGTGTTTTTAAACGCCTAACATAGAGAACTCGTTTAGCGATAATTAAAACTTAAAAACTCCCTGCTTATACAAGATGTTAAGCAGGGAGTTTTTCATTCTCTGTCTCTATAAAAAATTTCGGTTATTTTGTTGCACAATCAAAATATATCATATTACTTTGTATTTCAAAGTAAATATTATGGATACAAATTTAGATGATATAAAGCACATACGTTCCATGATGGAACGTTCGAGCAAATTCTTATCGATCAGCGGTATGTCTGGTGTTATGGCAGGTACATTTGCAATATTGGGTGCTATATCGGCTTATTTTGTATTGATAGGCAAATTTACTTTTACAGGGAATCTTCTATATGATCTTATTTTGATTGCCACGGTTGTACTCATTAGTGCTGTTGCAGTGGGATTATATTTCTCAGCCCGCAAGGCTAAAAAAAGTAATTCAAAACTTTGGATGCCTGTAACGTTAGAGATAGCTAAAGATTTTAGCGTGCCATTAGTATCAGGAGGTCTATTATCCATTATCCTTATTTACAAAGATATTTACTTTATGGTAGCACCGTGCATGCTCATCTTTTACGGACTAGGGCTCATAGCTGCGGGTTCTCGCACATTCCGTGATGTAAAGGTATTAGGAGCATGCGAAATAATATTGGGATTGGCTGCAGCTATAACTGTAGGCTACGATCTTATATTTTGGGGAATAGGTTTTGGTATTTTACACATTGTATATGGCATACTCATTCATTACAAATATGATTTAAAATCAGAGAAAAACGGTTGATTATGAAAGATATTATATCAGGATTGAATAAAATCTTCGACAGCCGCATCCGATTAGGTATAATGTCGGTACTAATGGTAAATGACAGTGTAGACTTCAATACAATGAAAGAGCTGCTTGACGTTACCGACGGAAATCTGGCCAGCCACTTGAAGGCTTTAGAAAAAGAGGAAGTAATTGAGGTTAGAAAACAATTTCTGGGAAGAAAACCCAATACATCTTACAAGGTAACTCCTCTGGGACAGAAACTATTTAAAGAACATATAGACGCTCTCGAGAGATTGCTTAATCCTCTGTCGTAATTTTTTTTATTTATAAACTTTGAATTTCAAAGAACTTTTATATATATTATTAATTTAATTATTTATGAAAACAAAATTCGATATCGGAGTGAACATGATTTTTGTAAAAGTCATTGTTGTTGCAGTTTTAATTGCCGTTATGCTATTACCGATCAATCTGGTAAGATCACTCGTTGAAGAACGCGAAGGGAATCAGAAAGCAGTTCAAGACGAAATAAGCCAGAAATGGAGTGGGATTCAAACTATATCTGGTCCTGTATTGGTACTACCTGTACTGAGTGAGACTGATAAAAATCAAAATGTAATTACAAATTATGCTTATTTCCTTCCCGACAGCTTCAATGTTGAAGGAAATATAAAAACAGAAGAACGCTCTCGCACACTCTTCAAGACATTACTATATCAGTCTAATTTGCATGTAAGTGGAACTTTCTCTCTACCAGACTATGCTAAGTTAAACATAAAACCCGAGCAAGTAATGTGGGATAAAGCTTTCGTCCTGATTGGTATCACGTATCTGCAAGGGATTAAGAATAAAATTGTTTTTAATGTAAATGGAAAGCCACAGATCGTTCAACCGGGGATCAAGAATAATTCTTGTGTAAGTTCCGGAGTGACTGTTGAAACACCTTTAGATCCCGCTATCAACAGTTACGATTTCAATTTCGAACTGGCTCTAAATGGAAGCGAAGGATTATACTTCAACCCTGTGGGAAAAGAAAGCACCATACACCTTAGATCGTCATGGAATACCGTATCTTTTGATGGCAACTTCTTACCGACAGAACGCACCGTGAATAAAGACGGCTTTGATGCTAAGTGGAATATATTCGATTACAACCGTAATTATGTACAAATGTGGGTTGGAGATAACAACGTATTAAAATCATCTGCCTTAGGTGTAGATATGAAATTCCCGGTTGACAAATACCAGATGACGATGCGTTCGGTAAAATATGCAATCATGTTTATAGTATTCACTTTTGTTGTGTTTTTCTTAGTTGAACTTCTTAGTCGAAAAAGGATTCACCCTGTACAATATTTATTAGTAAGCAGTGGGCTCGTTATATTCTATGTACTATTACTTGCGATATCAGAGCACCTCAGTTTTGGTTTATCATATCTGATTTCGAGTTCTGCAACTACTATCCTCATTTCCTTATATTCAATAACAATGTTTCGGAGCACCAAACAAGCAGGTATGATGGGGCTATTCCTTGCGGGACTATATACCTATCTGTATATAGTATTACAGTTAGAAAACCTCTCTTTGCTATTCGGAGCTATTGGGCTGTTTATAGCATTAGCTATCGTAATGTTTGTATTGAGAAGAGTAAATTGGTACAATGATGATAATAAATCAGACCAAATAGCAGACGAGCATTCTAATCATAATTAAAAGATGAAAATAGTAGTATAAATTAAGTTTAAGATAAATCTGGGGCCTGTCTCCTATTTTCGCTGACATACCCAACTCTTTAAGCCGTGTGAGTAAGATATATAGTATCTCACTAACACGGCTTTCTTTATTATTCATATATCATTTTTTCAATAATGAACGAACAGGAAGAGTTAATTAAAGTTAATTATTCAACAGCAAAAAAACACATAAACAACTATATATCAATAATATAAACAAAACATATAATTCACCCACAGGTACTATGTATTGCATGGTACTTATATTTATTTATATATTTGCATTACAAACAACATTGTATAGGATAATATTAGGTAATAGAATACAAAAAAACAAATAGTCTAAAATATGAAAAAGGTTATTGAAGTAAGTATAGGAGGCATCAATTTCACAATGGAAGACGATGCATATTTCAGATTAAAAGATTATCTGAAACGATTCGAAGAAACTATTCCTGACAAACAGGAAGCTCGTGAAGTAATGGAAGATGTTGAAGCTCGTGTAGCTGAGATATTGCAAAAAGAAATGAAATATTCAAATCAAGTTGTAGACATGAAACAAGTACAAACAGTAATAGACCATTTAGGCGAAGTAGATTCTAAATCGTCAGAACAGGAAACTGAATATAAAAATTATAAAAGTTCAGATAAAGAATATACAAGAGGAGATAAACGCATGTATAGAGATATTGACGAAAAAATGGTATCAGGTGTATGTAGCGGTTTAGCGCTATACCTTGGTATCGACGTAACTATCATCAGGGTGATTTTTGCAGCTACATCTTTCTTGTATGGTACAGCCGTCCTTGTATACTGTGTTCTTTGGATTGTAATGCCTAGGGCTATAAGTGTAGCTCAGAAGCTGGAGCTGAGAGGTTATGCTCCGACAGCCGAAAACATTAGAAGATTTACATCACAACACAAATAATTGAACAATATGGAAACTATAAATGTAGACAATATAAAGGCTCAGATGCGTAAGGGCATATTAGAATATTGTATCCTCAGTATTCTATCTAAAGGAGACGCATACGTATCAGATATAATAAATGAACTGAAAGATTCGGAGATGATTGTAGTTGAAGGAACATTATATCCGTTACTTACCCGACAAAAAAATCAAGGGTTACTATCTTACAGATGGGAAGAATCGACACAAGGTCCACCCCGCAAATATTATGCAATCACAGAAAAAGGAAATGCCGTATTAGGAGAATTGGATGGCGCTTGGACTGATCTGGTAAGAGTAATAGACAATATTAGAAATAAATAAAATCTGATAACAATGAAACCAACAATTAGAGTTAGCATAGGAGGTTTAGCTTTCAATCTCGAAGAAGATGCATTCCGTGTCCTCGACGATTACCTGAAAGCCTTAAGAAGGCATTTTGAAAAAAATTCAGAATCGGGAGAAATTATATCTGACATCGAACTTCGTTTGAGCGAATTATTACAAATGCGTGTAAGCTCGGCTGATGGGGTCGTATCTATGGCGGATGCGTTGGATATTATAAAAATTATGGGAAGCCCAAAAGATTTTGACGATGCTCCTCAAGAAGAATACACTGAAGAAGATTCTGAAAAGAAATCTTTTGGTAAATCAGACTATGCAACCGACGACACACAAGATTTGTTCAAGAAAAAGCTATACAGAGACACTGACAACAAATTTATTGGTGGAGTGTGTAGCGGATTGGGGCACTATTTCAGAATAGACACAACTATCATGCGCCTTATATTCTCGGGAATATTCCTTTTCTTATTATTCTTCATGCACAAAGGCCCGTCATGTATGGTGATAGTGTTGATATATGGTATACTATGGGCAGTAATGCCTGCGGCTCACTCTTTCAAGCAAAAACTATCAATGACCGGATCGGATCCTTCTATTTCAAATATTGAAGAAGACCGGACTCAATCAGCCCGAAAATATAAAGGAAGCTCCTTGGCTTCGGCAATAGGTATTCTTGTGAATGTATTCATTGGTATTTTAGCTGTAAGCTTGTTTCTCATCATCATTGCGATGATTGGTTCCTTTATTTGGTTGTATTTTGACACAACAATCCTAGGTCTGAATAATTATCTTATATTATTAGGATTAAGTTCGATTAATTTAAAGATTGCATTCTTATTAGCATCTTTAATCCCACTAATGGGGCTGCTATCTCTAATGATTAAAATCTTGAAAAGATCTCCATTTACAACTCAGACATTAATAAGTTTTGTTATAGGATTTGTATTATGGTTAGGGGCTTCTTTTTATTTAGGAAATACCGGATTTAAATTCGGATTAAACCATCGTCACACTGCCGAAGCTATTGAGAGTGTAGATGCAAATACAACCTCAGATTCACTATACGTAAAATTGGGTAGCGAATATTTAAGCGCAGAATCACAACCGAACAATCCATTTGTTTTATATACCGGATCTTCGGACAATAAAAAGCTGTGTGTGTTACCTTCGATACAAACCAGTGTGGATACAACATTAACTAATTATGTAATTGAAATACATAAGAAGAATTTCGCAGACAATGAAATGACGGCTAAAAGAAAAGTTGAAGATTTACACTTAGATTACACCCTGACTGATTCTTTATTAACGATTAATCCTACATGGCATACAAATTCAAACCCATGGAGTTTAGAAACGTTTGAGATTGTGATAAAAACGCCACGTGATAAGAAAGTTATAAAAGAATATCCCTTAAACAGATCTTATAAAGATTTCAATATAAATATAAACAGATATGGTTATAATCGTTGTTTTTACAATTTTACTATTGATTGAAGTCATAATAGAACATCTTATATAAAAGATGCATTACCTACTGAATGATAATAGATAATAAGTTTGGTGTTAAGAAATCGGATAAATCTTTTTGTCCGATTTTTTATCGAAAAAGATGCAACATTTTAGCTATTTTTACGTTTAATATATGTACATTTGTAAATTATTATTAATATTAAAGCTGTGAAAGCGAAATTTTTAACATATATACTGATGGCCTTTTCTATAGGTCTCTTTATGCTGTCTTGTGATGGAGACGAAAACCCACCTACAAGCACCATAGAAGGGCATTGGATATATACAGCAACAAAAGTTGATATCTCCGTCACAGACCCGGCGTTAAAAGCAAAAGTTGAAGAATACATCAAACAAAATGTAATATCCGAGCATACAAGCTATGAATTTAAGAATGATAAGACCTATTATTATTATCTTAATTTCGCAGACCCGCTAAAAGGTAAATATAAAATGCAGGATAAAGATTATGCAACACTGGATGACTCAAGGGGATTAAAGAAAGTAATTTGCGAAGATCCTTTGATTTACGTTCAATCTGATTTGAAAAGCCAAATTGCAAAAGATTTAAAAATCAGTGAAAGCAAGATCATAGAAGCTACAATTACAGAAGTTTTCGAAAAAGGGTTGAAACCCTCGAATTAGAGAATATCATACAAACCTAAAATAAAACCTCAAAAGCTTCATTCTGCTTTTGAGGTTTTATTTTTTATATCAATACAAACGTTTAATCTTTCTTTGATCCAATCCACGTTGCCTTTTTCCAGATATATTCCAGAGGCCCATGCTTGTGGTTTTTCATCCACCAACAAGAGAATATATATTGTACTATAAATATTCCTACTCCGATGAGAAAAGACATTGTTATACTCACAGATAAACCAAGTCCCCAACTGTAAAATATAGCTCCACCGAGCAAAGATTGAGTTATATAATTGGTAAGGCTCATTTTACCATAAGGTATCAACTTTCTTAATAAGGATTGCCCTTTTTCAGTAGAATAATAAACAATAAGGACTAATGATACAAGGAAAAACAGAAATGAAACATTGGCAAAAGATTGAACTATTATACCCAAAGGCTCTAAAACTGCTTTATTTTCAATAAAGCCCGGAAGCATAAGAGTCAGCCCCTTGAGAGGGAAAAAGCAAACAACTCCAAGAATTAGCATACGAACCCATTTGCGCATATTGGTTTCGGGATGAAGGAAAAATTCTGTACGCCCTATAAGCATTCCGAACAAGAAAAGTCCGGCAACCTGACAAAAACGTCCATTTTCCCATGCCCACATAAAGCTGCCCCATTCTCCATGATGCAACATTACATTAAATATCTCACTCAAACTTGCCGATTTATCTATCAAGATAGGATTTAACTTACCATAATGGTATCCTACCATACTTTCGCCCATTACATAGTCCGGATTAACCAAAGCATATATCACCCGCCCCCACTCTATAGGCTGAAGAATAAAGATTGTAGCTATAATCAATACAGTCTTGGTAGACAAACGCGCTGTTAATATAAGCACAATACCAATGAGTGAAAACATCACCAGAACATCGCCTGTATAGAAAAGAGAATTGATCATTCCCCAAACAAAAAGTAAAACTAAACGCCATAAAAAACGAGGGCGAAAATCGTTACCTCTTTTCAACTGATTATTATCTTGAATAAAAAAACTAAAGCCAAATAATAAGGCAAATATACCATAAGCTTTTCCTGCAAAAATAAAAAAGGTAGAATCAAACAGAACCGAATCCAAAAACTTCATAAATGGAGTATCTATCGGAGTAAAATTGAAAAGATTATAGTTTTCGAGGCTATGTACTAACACTATGCCTAGTACCGAAAGACCTCTCAGGGCATCGGCAACATCAATACGGTGGACACTTTTTGTCATTTTTCTAAAATATGTTTTTTGGTATTAAAATTCGAAATACAAAATTGCACTCTCTGCATGATGCGACAAAGATAATATTTTATATAAAAAGAAAAAGCATGAGACTATAGACTAGCCTCATGCTTTACAAAAAATATCTTTCTCTTTTAATCCCAGATATGCTTTTTACTAAGAGCATATTTGCCACCACCGGTAAACACTAAAGCCAAAGCCCCAAAGAAGTACAATCCTTGCAATTCCAGCATCCAGCCTCCGGTCTCATTTAGCGAGAATACATCACCGCTATGAGCGAGCGAAACTGCAACCAACATATTAAATACAAATATCGCTGCAGCAACACGTGTACCGTATCCGAAAATTATAAACAAAGGTGCTATAATCTCTCCAACATACACTCCATAAGCGATAAAAGAAGGTAGTCCTGCACCCTTTACCATTTGTTCTATCATTCCTGCCCCATGTGATAATTTAGCTATCCCATGCAAGAGCATTAATATACCCACACTTAATCTTAGAATAAGTAGTCCTAAATCTGTATTACGTTCTAATGTTTTCATCAATATATACTGTTACTATTTACATTACAGATATAAAACAATGAAAAGTTAAATTAGTTCACATGAGAGTTATTTTCTATTTAGGTAATTCAAATGAAATAGGCAACATCACCTGCTTTGTGACAGGCACCCCATCTTTCAATCCGGGAATCCATTTAGGCATTTTCTTTATCAAATAATAAGCTTCTTCATTACAATCCGGAAACACGCCTTTAAACAACCATATCTTTGATATCTCACCTTCTGCCGACACCTCTATATTAAATATAACCCGACCTTCTATTCCATATTTAATGGCACGCTTCGGATATTTCATATTAGTCTTCAAGTAAGTATCTAGTGCCTCCTGCCCTCCCGGATATTGAGGATCAGTGTTTAAAGAGTCAGACTCTTGAACAATCTGTTTTTCTTCTATCTGTGTCAAGGTATCTGTCGGAATCATTACCAAAGATGACTCATTTGTTAATTTCTGCTCTTCGTTTTTAGGCTGTTCCTTTGCTTGTGCTATTAACGCATCGGTCAACTTGAAAGTGACAGAAAGATGCTGAGTGAAATCCACAGGATTACCATCAAGCAAGGCAGGCGACCATTTGGGCATCGCTTGCAAAACACGTATAACCTCGTCATCTGCATCCGGATCAAATCCTCTTACTATTTCTACATCTTTTACACTTCCATCTTTAGCTACGTTGAACTTCAATTCCAGATCCCCTTCCATCTTTATTTTTATCAAAATAGGAGGATATTTTATATTAGTCTCTAAAAATTCGTATAACGCCTTCTCGCCATCCTTATAGAGAGGAGGAATAACACCATTTAATGACGATGTTTCTTTTGTCAAAAGCTTTGCAGTAATAGCCTTCTGTGAATAAACAGGGGTTAATATACAAAACAAGAATATAAGTAAGGCAGTATGTACAAATTTCATTTTTGGCTCTTTTTTACAAACAAATATATACAAATTACTCAAGTCTAGTATGTATTTATATTTTATTAAACCCGTAAAATATATTTATGTTAATATTAACGTTTTTAATATTTGGAAACAATATTTTTAACAATACTATATATATCTTTACAGCCAAATAAAAAAACAATATGTGTGGAATTGTAGGATATATTGGCTTTAGAGAAGCCTACCCCATTTTGATAAAAGGTTTACATAGACTAGAGTATAGAGGTTATGACAGTGCCGGAGTAGCAATAATAAATAGCGAAGACAACCTTTCGGTATACAAAACAAAAGGCAAAGTACAGCACCTTGAGGAATATACGAAAGGAAAAGACACAACCGGCACAATCGGCATAGCACATACCAGATGGGCCACACATGGCGAACCGAGCAACTGCAATGCACATCCCCACTACTCTCAATCAGAATCTTTAGCCCTCATACACAATGGAATCATAGAAAACTATGCAGTACTTAAGGCTCAGCTAACACAAAACGGATACAGTTTTCAAAGCAGTACCGACACGGAAGTACTGGTACAGCTAATTGAATATATCAAAAGCTTAAATAATTGCGATCTGTTTACAGCAGTTCAAATTGCACTCAATCAGGTAGTAGGTGCATACGCCATAGCAGTGATAGAAAAAGGAAAGCCCGACCAGATAATTGCAGCACGCAAAAGCAGCCCGCTAGTTATCGGAATTGGTGATGGCGAGTTTTTCATCGGATCAGATGCTTCTCCTATCATAGAGTATACCAACAAGGTTATTTATTTGGATGATGAAGAAATAGCTATACTCAAAAGAGATAAAGAGCCTAAGATAATTACGATCTCCAACATACAGAAAACACCAGAGATCAAACAATTGGAAATGAATCTCAGCCAACTCGAACGTGGCGGCTATCCACACTTTATGCTAAAAGAAATATTCGAGCAGCCTGATACGCTCCAAAACTGTATGAGCGGGCGCATTAATATAGAAGGCACGAACATAACTCTATCGGGGATAATAGACCATAAAGAAAAATTCATAAATGCACGACGTATCATTATCATCGCATGTGGAACTTCATGGCACGCCGGACTAATAGGAGAATACTTATTCGAGGAGTTTTGCCGCATTCCCGTTGAAGTAGAGTATGCCTCAGAATTTAGATATAGAAATCCTGTTATCTATGCCGACGACATCGTAATCGCTATTTCTCAATCGGGAGAAACTGCCGATTCACTTGCAGCAATCGAGTTGGCACGCAAAGCCGGAGCTTTTGTATATGGAGTATGCAATGTTGTAGGATCATCAATTCCTCGCAACACCAATTCGGGCTCATACACGCATTGTGGACACGAAATAGGAGTAGCATCGACCAAAGCGTTCACAGCACAGGTTACAACCCTCATATTAATGGCCTTGACTATTGCGAAAGAGAAAAAGGTGATAGAGGACGAAAAATATATAGAAATCACCAAAGAGCTTCTGTCTATTCCGTCAAAAATAAAAAAAGTTTTATCAAGCAATGAAAAGATTAAGGAACTATCCAATATCTTTACTTATGCACAAAACTTTATTTACCTCGGTCGTGGATACAATTATCCTATAGCTTTGGAAGGGGCCCTCAAGCTAAAAGAGATATCGTACATACATGCCGAGGGTTATCCGGCAGCCGAAATGAAACACGGACCAATAGCGCTCATAGACAATGAGATGCCGGTGGTAACGATTGCAACTCATAGTGCCATATACGACAAAGTAGTCAGTAACATACAAGAAATAAAGGCCAGAAGAGGCAAAGTAATAGCCATAATAAACGAAGGCGATGAAACAATGAAGGCAATAGCCGACCATTATATTGAAATACCTACGACAATAGAATGCCTCGACCCTTTACTAACCGTCATACCCCTACAACTACTTGCCTATCATATTGCTGTAAATAAAAACAGAGATGTAGATATGCCGCGCAATCTGGCAAAATCTGTAACGGTTGAATAGACAGCTTGTTTTCACAATATATATCAAGTTTTGAATCCGATATTCAAAATATTTCTATCTTTGCATAAACTTTACACAAAAACATAAAATTATGAAAACAAACATTTTGATACTCACGTTTCTTTCTTTGTTTGCACTGAATCTGAGTATTAATGCCCAAAACTATCTTGCAACAGGAACTCAAATAACAATGGGAGACGATCTAAGAAAAGGAGTGGAAGATGTTACTGTGGGCGACGTTATTCTATCTTACGACTACACAAAAGACTTATATGAAAAGAAAAAAGTAACAGGAGTAGACAAAATCATGTTCAACAGATTAGCTCGCATTGTCTTGGAAAACAAGATGCAGGTACTTGTTACTTCTCAATATCCCTTCTGGAGCGAAAGAGGCTGGGTTTCTATCGATCCGGAAATGACAATTCAAAATCCCAAATATGCATCAGTAAAATCATGCAATGTGGGCGATTATTTAAAATTCTATGATATACTGAGTACCGGTTCGGATAGAATTGCTATTATAGAAGGCATACTCGAACCAATCATGGGCTATAATATCCAGCTCGAAGAAGGAGGCTCTATTATTGCCAACGGCTTTATCATAGGCGTTGATTAATAAAATTAAATGAAGCTGAACACCAATAACATTCAAGAACGTATTAAAGATACATTGATAGAGACGTTGAACATCACATTCATAGAATCGGATGATCAAACGTCTCTTGAAGCTATTATGCCTGTAGAAAAACATTTGAGTCAAACGATGGGCGTATTACACGGAGGAGCAACAATATCTCTGGCAGAATCTGTTGCCGGCGTAGGTTCTAACACACTATGTGCACACGATGAGCAATGCTTTGGCATGCAAATAAGTGCCAGTCATATATCTAGTGCAAGACTAGGCGATGTGGTAAGAGCCATAGGTACCTTACAACACAAAGGGCGATCTACTCACGTCTGGAATGTTGACGTCTTCTCGGAGACAACAGGAAAACTAATTTCGTCTGTGCGTGTCACAAATGCAGTTGTAAAAAAAATATTATACACAAAAGGAAAATAAAGGCAAGGAATGTAATAGGGGTTAGAATTTTTTAACCCTGGTTATATTTTCCGCTATTTCGTCCTGATTAAAGCGAAGTATCTCGAATAAGAAAAGCGAGATGTTTCACTCCATTCGGTGTGACATAATAGATTGGATGTTCTACCCCCTATTACACCCTTGCCTTTTACGAATTGAATTCTATTAAGCAGGAATGAGATTTATAAATTAAGTATTATAGAGAAGATACTATCATCTCCATTATTTGAAATATCATTAGAATAAAACAAATAATAACGACTGCAATCATAATATTTAAAATTTTGTTTGTATATTTTTTCATTTTACTTCCTTTTTAAATTGTTCGTACTGCTTTACTATATCATCGATACTTATATCGAGTAAATTCATAGAACGAAAAGTTTCGGGTAGTACTTCTTCAAAAAATTCTTTTTTCTGAAGCTTCGATATCTGTCCTCTAGCATTTTCTGCGACGTAATATCCCATCCCACGTTTCGAATATATAATTTCCTCAGACTGCATATATTCAAATGCTCTCATAGCCGTGTTAGGATTCACCTGCAATGTCATAGCCAGCTCCCTCACAGATGGAATCCGATCATTTTCGGGCCATTCTTCTGTAAGGATATGCTGAAAGCAGAAATCTACTATTTGAAGATATATTGGTTTATTTGCTTTGAAATCCATAATACTATACTTCTGTTTCTCTTAATTTGAAATACGTCAACACCCACATTCCAACAGGGAATATCGCTGCCAGTATATATTTAGCTACATCATACAGCAATGTTGCCTGTGTTGCTACAAAACGCGATGAATCGCCTTCGGGAATCCAATAGCCATTAAAGCTTAGAATAGAAATCGGATCCATAGAACTTCTTATATAGGATACCTCCGGATAGAATTGACTTATAATAATCTTAGAAACAATTATTATAAAAATAAAAAACACAGCGATTAATGACAATGTCTTCACAAAAGACCTTTTCTTCAAACATGCATACCCAAACAAAAAAACTGATTGAGCAGCATACAGCATATGATAATCCCACCAATCGTTAAACTTAACTACAGGATGTGTAGTGGATACAAATAGAGAAGATATAAAATCTAAGCACACTGACACGCCAAAAACCAGCAAAGGTATAATAACAATATATTTGATCCACAGACCCAAAAATCGTTCAAAAGTAGATACCGGCAACGTAAAATAAAAAGTACTATTAGCATCGCTTAAATTCTTATCAAAAGAAATGCTACAAATGATAATCGCAACATAAACGGGAGGAAGCATATTCCATAGCCATCCGGTATCGATAGATTCCCAAACAGTCGCAATTGTATAATACGCAGCTATACCGCATACAATAAAAAGGTATTGCTTCCAATACATTGCGAGCTCCCTCTTCTGCAAATTCCAAAAACGTTCTATATTAAATACAGCACTCATATCCATTTCGTTAAGCGTTAAATATATTTCTTATTTTTTCCTTATTCGTAACCACCGCATTAAACAAAGCTTCAATATTTAATGTACTTTCTTCATTATACTTGTTCTCCAAGACCGAAGTGTACCCCAACATAGTTTGCTCTGAGAATAAAGCGTCTTGAGGCCTTGTTGTAGAATAAGTAAACAGTAGTTTTTTAGATATCTCCTCAACCGTATTATTAAGTAGCACCTGATTGCGATCAAGAATAATGATAGGATCTATCAAACTTTCCAAATCTCGAACTTGATGAGTGGAAATCAAGATACATTTGTCTTCGTCAAATGCCGAGGCTATTACTTTTCTAAATTGAGATTTAGAAGGGATATCCAGCCCATTAGTAGGCTCATCCAACAAGGTAACCGGTGTATTCAGAGATATAGCAAAAGCAATAAGAACTTTCTTCTTCTGTCCAAAAGACAATTCTTTCATCCGAGAATCAATATCCAAATGAAAATCATTTAAATATGAATTAAACTGTTCATTGCTAAAGTTGGGATAAAATACCGAGTTCAACTTTACAAAGTTTTTAACTGTCTGCGATGGCACAATGAACTCTTCTGGCAGATAGTACAATTGCTTCAGCATATCAGGATTTCTAAATGCCGTTTCAGCACCTAATACTTGACAACTTCCTTTTTTAGGAAAACACAACCCACTAATAAT
Source organism: Dysgonomonas sp. 37-18 (assembly GCF_001899125.1). NCBI lineage: Bacteria > Pseudomonadati > Bacteroidota > Bacteroidia > Bacteroidales > Dysgonomonadaceae > Dysgonomonas > Dysgonomonas sp. 37-18. The sequence goes on from NZ_MKVC01000040.1 coordinate 200,087, forward strand.
GCGCAACAATGTGGTCTTTCCAACACCATTTTCTCCGAGCAAACCATAAATACCATTTTTCATTTCAAATGAAACATTCTCAAAAATAGGCTTACGCTCTCTGTAATAAAAAGTAAGATTATTTATTTCTACCATAACAGTGTACTAGTTTATTAATACACTGCAAATATATTATATATTTTGATTACACCAAAACATTTGAATATTTTTTATGCTGATTAAAAAACTTAGAAGCGATGCATAATTACTATAATTGTAAAAACAGGGAAAATATTTTTAAATCAACAAAATTTGTCTCACAAATTACCACCTTTTTCTCAAAAAGATAAAAGACAGCTTAACACTATTGAATATTACAATAAGCCATGATAAAAAACTAAATAAAGACAAAAAAGTAATTATGAAGAAAGGAAATAGATTTTCTCTTTTACAATAGAGAGAAGCCTTATGCACAAATAAGCATTATCAGTAAATATATTTAGGAAGTAGTGGTTTTTTATATACTTTTGCTGCCAAATAACATAAACGACATGGAGATCTGAAACCATACAAAAAAACGAGGCGGAACCGAAAAGCCAAAAGAGTAGGATAATTTTTTACAAAACTAATATTATAATGGAGTGGTTTTTAAAAGTAGTGAAAGAACATTACGCAGACTTTAATGGAAGAGCTAGACGAAAAGAATTTTGGATGTACAACCTTTTTGTGATGATAGGATATTTTGTCCTATACATAGTAGGTATTATCCTAGCATCAGTTTCCACAACTATTGGATCAATCGTTTTAGGATTAGTCGGATTGGCGTATCTTGCAATCCTGATCCCTTCAATCGCTGTTTATGTGAGAAGAATGCATGATGTTGGCAAAAGTGGATGGTTTATATTAATCCCTATCTACAATCTCATTTTAGCAATTACAGAAGGGAATAAAGGGGACAACCAGTATGGTTCGGATCCTAAAGCTCAATAGTCTCAGGATCTATCATAGAGTTTACACTATAAGAAAGAAGGACATAAATAATATTATTTATGTCCTTTCGCTTTATAAGATATTGATATTTATAAATTTATCCTATCAAGAATTTAATAACAATTATTTATTTAACTACTCCTGTTATTATTATTTTTTATTATATTTGTGACGTTGGTAAAAAGCGTATTCAACACTTATAGTATTAAAGCCAGAAACACATTATTCTTACTTAAACGTAAAGAATAAATAACAATAATAGAGTATACATCATAATATCCGGTATGGAGTTATTATACAAACAAGAGCATCTCACTTGCTACAATTATGAAAAAGGTAACCGGCCAACAATTGAGAAAATATCTTTACAAGATGGACAATCTTGGAATATATTTTCAGTTGAGAACAAAGTTATATTTATCATAGAAGGGTCTTTATCTTTTTCTTTGGATGAACTAACTAACCAAGTCTTTTCTGAAAAAAAAATGATGATGATACCAGCAGGTTGTCACCTAAACAGTAAAGCAAATAAAGATACCACAGTAATTATTATGAGGTTGCATAACACTAAGATGCTATGCGATTGCTTCTCGCTTGATTTACTACTAAAAGAAAAAAATGAAGAATTCGAACCAGGCCTACACTATCTGGCTATAAATGAAAGAGTAGACTCATACCTCACATTCTTAAACACGTGTATGTCGGAAGGCTTAAAGTGCACATATTATTTCGCACTGAAAGCAAAAGAATTTTACTTTTTACTAAGAGCATATTATACAAAAAGAGATTTACTGGCATTCTTTTTTCCTCTCATTAGCCACGACCTTTCTTTCTCCGAGTTTGTCCTTAAAAACCATCACAAGGCAAAAACAGTACAAGAGCTAGCTGACATGATGCACTATAGCCTTTCAGGATTTCAAAAACGTTTCAAAAAAGTATTTGGAGTACCTGCTTATCACTGGATGAAAGAAGAGCGATCAAAATCAATTTTTTATCAAATAAACAGTACCGATAAATCATTTAAAGAAATAAGTGACGAGTACGGATTCTCATCTCCCTCACATTTTAATGACTTCTGCAAAACCAATTTCGGCAATACTCCGGGCAAAATTCGCCAACAAAAAGCGACTATGAACCCTAGCCATTAAGAAAAGGCACGAATTCTGAAAAAGCAGGCAGATATCTGTAATAAACAACCCTTCCAATCTTCATATCTTCGTAGCGTAAATATATGAGGAGTATATTTATAATTCTAAACCTGACTAGATTTAGAATTTAACTCTATTATTGTGTAGTTTTGTAAAGTTTGTGTTAAGGTTGGAAAGTCTGCGAAGTGAATTTGCGGGCTTTTTGCATTTTATAAAAGATTTCAATGTAGTTAGAATACAAGAAGGCTCTTCCCAAAAATTTTCGACAAGAACCTTTTTAAACAATAAAATTTATGCTTATTTCAGAAATAAAGGACGATAGGGTCAAAACCCGCTTCGTTGCTCTGCCAAATGAATCCTTTTGCGCTCTTTCATTACAGTATACATTTGAAGTAATACAGAAAGTATGATTAACAGCAAACCGGTATAAAATGAAAAGTTTAACTCCTTAGCCTCTCCAAAAATAATCATAGCCAATACAATACTATATATAGGCTCTAAGTTATAGCTGAGATTAAGAGTAAAAGCAGATATGCTCTTCAATGCTTGTATTTGCAACATATACAGACCGATTGTACAAACCACTGAGAATATTAACAAATAGATTAAATCTGTATTACTCGGAAAAAAAGACATGACAGGAAACAATTGCAAATAAAAAGGAAGTATAATACTTAAACTAAAGAAACCTCCAATCATTTCATAAAACAAAGTAACATCCCATGAATAATTAGTATTTGTTGCAACTCTTTTATTGGCAATCACAAAACTAGCTGCCAAAGCTGACGAAATAGCCCCACATATTATACCTGTTCTGTAACGGGTATCGAAATGAAAAATCAGCGCAATCCCCAAGAGAGCAATAATGCTAAAAGACAATTCTCTGACAGATATTCGCCGACGGCTCACGACAGGTTCTAAAACAGCCGTAAAAAAACCTGTCATCGAGAAACAGACTACACCGATAGAAACATTCGAATATTTAATACTGGCATAGAAAAACAGCCAATGCAGTGTTAATAATAGTCCTACAAAACCAATCTTATAGAAATCTTTCATCGGCAATCGAACAAACCGTTTTGTCACCGATAGCATTATTAATAGTAACACAGAGGTAATCAATAAGCGGTACCAAACGAGCATACCTTCGTTCAGGGTAATAAGCTTGCCGAATATACCCGTAAATCCGGCAATTAGAATAGATAAGTGCAACTTAACAAATGCTTGTTTCATCGTTGATAAATATTCTGCAAAGATACCCTTTTAATCAAAAAAAGCCCCAAAGATTCATTCTCTTTGGGGCATATATTATTAATCAAACCGTTTAGTTTTGACCTCCAGCACTTCCTCCACTTTGTTCTCCTTGTCCTCCAGACATAACATCATCATTCTTGATACCACGTCTTGCTTTTTGTATTTGAGATTTCATCTCTCCAAAACGGAAAGATACAGAGATTCCAAAATTTTGAATTTTATTAGACATGATTGTTTCTGAATAAAACGCTTGATTATTCATTGTGCTTCTGAAATCATGAATGCGTTTAAATGGATTCTGAGCATAAGCAGATATATTCAATTTGTCATTATTAAAGCCTTTACTTACATTAAATCGGTGAAAGAAAAACGAAGAGTTTTCACTTTGTAAATTTATGTATGGAGAAAAATAGCCTACATTAACAAAAGCTTTCCACGATTTAGGAAATGAATATTGCGCACCTCCAAAGACATTCGCGGATACTCCATCTTTCTTTAATCCTGACCCATTATTTGCTTTTATATCCACATACCGTGCCCCCATATTAGAGAATATACTCAGTTGTTCCAGCCATTTATATTTATCTCCACCCATTTTAGGAGTCCATCGCAGGTTTAAAGATAAACCAATATCTTTTCTTTTTCCTATATTTTCGTAGGTAGAGGTCACTACTTTATTTTGCTCTGTCGTAATTTGTTCAATTCCATTATTCTCGAAGCTATAAGCCAAATTCACATTCAAAGTCAGATTACGGTTGAAAAGCCCATAGTTGGTACTTATCGTATGATTTTTCACAGCATCTAATGCCGGATTCCCCTTTTGTATATTATTCGGGTCGGAAGTATTCTCATAAGGATTTAATTGCCAGATACCCGGACGTGATATACGCATATTGTACCCAAAACGCAAGTTTTGCATTGGATTTATCTGATATGTAACTGTTGCAGAGGGTACGATGTTAGAGTAGTCTACTTTAAAATCTTGAGCTTTATCCTTTGGGAATTCAGCATTCAACCATGTTGCTTCATAACGCAATCCGGCTTTGAATCCCCAAACATTTCTAAACTTGGCATTGTAACCGCCATACGCAGCCAATATATCTTGTGTATGCCTAAATCTATCAGTCGGACGTTCTATGGCTACCCAATTACCTGTAGCATTAAGGCTATCTAAACCACTATTGCTATTATTTATACGGATGATATACTTTACTCCTGTTTCGACACTATGAGATAGGATATCAGACTTATTCAAAGGGGTTACAAAATCTACCTGAAAGGTATGTTCTTTCATATCTGCATCAGAATATTGTTTGTTAGTATATACATACTTAGGTAGTTCACCAAATAGTTCAGTAATATCCGAATTTGATTCCGAATCGTTAGGGTTCATACTGAATTTATAAGAAGCTGTCAGCAATTGTTCTTTTTTGTGGAAAGTGCGCTGATAATCTACATTCAGATCTGTACCGCCATACGTTTGTTTCACATGGCCTTTTTGATCATATCTATATTGGCTATCCTTATTTATTCCGAGCCCCTCATTAAATATATTACTTCTTGATTTATAATTACCTTCAAACCTATTGAATCCGATATTAATAAGATTTAAGGTATCTATCTCGTAACTTAACTCTCCTGAACCAAACTGTCCGAGTCCGTTATTCTTTGAAGGGCCTACTCCTGTAAGATATTTCGGATTATTGCTTAAGTTATATTCTCTAAAAGAAGAAGAGGTTCCTTCCGGACGTTTCCATTCGTAATAGTTATAATTCCCGGTGAAGCCAACTTTGCCATATTTCATGGTCCAATAAGCGCCTAAACCATATCCACCTTGCGAGTCTACCCTACCATTCAATGTGGCAGTATATCCACCCATAGAAGTATTGGTTATAATGTTGATAATACCTGCTACACCCTCAGCATCATATTTTGCTCCGGGATCGGTAATCACCTGTATATCTTTCACCGTATTGGCAGGCATGCTGCGGAGAACTTCCTTCGGATTGTTGGAAATCATGTTAGACGGTTTTCCGTTCAGATATATTTTAAAATTAGTAGAACCTTTCAGCTGTACATTATCTTCGCCATCAACGGTTACCATCGGAACTTTTTTCAACATTTCCAATAGGTTATTCGTCGTTGATTCAGGATCACTCTCCATACTATATACAATTTTATCGAGATCAACTTTTACCAGTGGCTTCTGTGCCGAAACTACAACCTCCGATAAGGCATTTTCATTGTCACTCATATATATTGTACCTAGGTCTACTATCTTTGCGTCACCTACAACAACAGGCTTAACAAGGGTCTTTTTGCCGATATATTCTACCGAGAGCAGATACTCTCCCTTTTTATTCATCGAAAACTGAAAGTTTCCATTATCATCGGCTGCTACAACCTTTAACGGGCTTCTCGGATTTGCCTTACCTAACAATTTAACTGTCGCGTAGGGAACTGTTTCATTTGTTAATGAATCTGTTACTACACCTTTAATCTGGACATTTATTAGTGGGCTGGATTGAGAGAATGCTAATGATGAAATTAGCAATGATAGAAAAGTTAATAAAATGCGGACATTCATAAGTTTAGTATAATTATAAATATATTTCGTTTTTTTAGTTGTTTTTCAGCTGACTAAGATATACATAGATTTAATCCGTTTGACTGAGATATGCTTACTAGTCGCCATAATTATACATTTATCACTAAAGCAATAAATATTTTATCATTTTTAACAGAACGACACTTTTTTCACAAAAAAAAGACACCAGGCTCTGCTTACCTGATGTCTCTTGCCAACTCATCTACAGATAAATTTTATTTACTAAATGGAATATCGTTTATCGGCATCACCTTACCATAGATTTCTACATAGCGAACATTTGCTGTATCTAAATACATCTCTATCCTAGTGTTCTGCCTATTTCTTTTTAGTTTCAGGTCTACGTGTAGAATGTCATCATCATGACGAGAAGCACTCCAGCCCGAAACCGTATAGATTGGATTTTTAGAATTAAAGTACAAGGTATCTCCTGTTACATTTCGGCATATATTGATATCATTTGCCGAGCTACGAACAAACCACCCTTGATTACGCCCAATCAGCCAACCACCTATAACTACGGCCACAATAATTAGAGTAAACAGAATTGAATGTAATTCTTTGTTCATATACGGAACCAATTATTCGACCTCTTTATCCTGTTCTTTCTTAGAATCTTTCCTCTCTATAAAGTAAGCAATAACAAGCCCTATACCACCAAATATGGCAGCGCATGCCGGATATAAAATAGATATAGTATTGCGAAACTCATAGAAGGCTCTTTCGTCCGCACTTGGAGGAGCGACAGCCAACAAGTCTATAACAGCGACGATAGCAACCCCTAGTCCAACGCCTACTAATAAGAGCCCAACACGAATAGCCCATGAGGTTACATAGTTGTTTACATTGCTTTTATTCGGAGACATATCCAATTGCCCTTTCAGTAGATTCGGGTCTATCCCTTCTGAAATTTTTTCGATAAAAGCTAAGCGTTCTCTACGACGAGCAAACAACTCAAACAAGCGGTAGATTGCATATGCTATTGTAGCCACAATAACCATTGCCATAATTTGATCCATAATTTTCTATTTTTATTAATTAAACATTTTTGTTTCATCCGTTTGCTCATTTTGACGCAAGCATTTTTAAAAGGTTACAACAAAATAAAAAAATATTTTTTTGAAAAGATTTTACATTACATTTGTAACCTATCAAATATTCTTGCGTCATACGGGTATGGCTGAATTTGATGATATCTATTTTATACGCCGAATAAAGGACGGACATACCGATGCTTTTATACACATTGTACGTCGATATGAGAGAATGGTATTTACCATTGTCAATAAAATAGTTTCTCGTCGGGTAGAAGCCGAAGATATTGTTCAGGAGATATTTATAAAGGTATTTCAGTCATTAAAACAGTTTCGTGAAGAATCGAACTTTGCAACATGGTTGTACAGAATCGCATACAACACAACTATATCAGAATTGCGAAAGCGTAAACATGAATTTACTGCCATTGACGATAATTTCTCAAATATCCCTGATGACGAAATATCAGAAACACTGGATGAGATTACAACTGAGGATAAGTTACAGCTTTTGGATACAGTACTAAAAAAACTGCCCCCGGACGATGCTTTGCTGATCAGTATGTTCTATATAAACGACCAAAGCGTAAAAAATATAAGCATCATCACGGGAAATAGTGAAGCTAATGTAAAAGTAAAGTTGTACAGAATCAGAAAAATTATAAACTTTGAAATAAATAAGCTCATACAATCATGAATACAGAAAATACAGATAGGCTAAAGAGTTTATTTCAGGAAATAAAACTAGACGAACCATCGACAGACTTCGAGAGTCGGTTGATGCAACGAGTACATATTGTTGCGGCAAAACAAAATCGGAAGAGAAGCATTATTTCAATTCTTTCTATTACGTTCGGCATTGTAGGAATGCTTGGAATACCGACGCTTATCTTTTGGCTTTTAGGATTACCTCTCAAGGAAGGCATTCAGAGTATGGGGGCAAATATCACATTCAATGTCCCATCAGTAGGGTTTAATCCTTTCGTGGTATCTGTAGCTTGTGTCGGAGTACTACTCCTTATAAGTGACTCGCTGATCCGCAGACGGATTAAAGAAAGGAAGCACAAAGATTAACAGAAGCTTACGGTAGAATTTAAATATAAGCAAACTATCAAACATCTAACTTCCCGGCTTTATACTCCTTATATTTAAGAGAGAGTAACCTCAAGAATGAGCTTATTTGCGATAGGGCAGATTGAGTTTCGCCCGAAATCTCTTTCTTTTGCAAGCGCATTAACAAGAAACCATATAGAGCGGCAAGGCAGGTTTCGAGTTCGGGAGTATTTTTATCTTGCGTCTTGGAACGTAACTCAACAATAAAAGGCAAGGTTTTATAATAGGCTTCAGTATATTCGTTTTCTTGCGGCGACTTCAGCAGTCTGTTGTGTAGTTCGGTCAACTCCGATATTACATTCTTATTTATAATCAGATGCCCTTTTTCCACCACGTCTTCTCTCCTCATCATGTCAATAAGGTTTTCGTACCATTCCCTTATTTCATTTTTCACATTTTGAGGCTGTTCGAACCCTGATATTATTTGCTTATCAATTATATCGATGTCTAATTTATTGGCTCTTATAATATCCTCTATCTGCCACATATACAATAGATATTCGGCGATATTTTCTTCTTTTAGTTTTTTAGCTATCAGCATAATTTATTTTAGATTTCCTTCAGTTTGACTTAACCGATTGAAGAATAAACGTTTTATATTTTTTAATTCCAGGAGCAACGATTTACAAACTATACATATTGAGCTTTTACAATAAAATACATTCAAATAATTGGGAGATAAAAGTAAATAATTTCATGGAAATCTCAAGTATATGTTTTCCCCTTATCTAATCAATAACTCTCTTATAGAAAGGAATAAAACAAACTCCTTCTTAAAATCCCATCGCTTTTTTTACTACTGTCATTTCTTCTTCCGAGGTCAGCATCTTTAATAATTCAAATGCAACAGTTGGAGCTGTTTCAGGACAATAAGACGTTATAATTTTACCATCAACTACTATTCGTTCATTCACAACATTCACCCCAAATTCTTTCAGCTCTTTTTGCCTATAGCCATTATTTAAGTGATAAGTTGTAGCCTTCCGATCTTTAAGAATTCCACTTTTTCCTAAGGGGAACGCTCCAGTACAAACTGTAGCTATGATTTTATTTTTTGCATCAAAATCCTTAATTAAGTCTAAAAATCTTTCGTCATATGCTTCTTCATAAAAGCCAAATTCGCCAAATCCACCAGGTATTGCCAATGCAGCATACTCGTCAACGTTTATCTCTTCAATTGTTTTATCTACTCTTACAAGCACATTAAATGTGCTTATAACTTCTTTAGTAAAAGCGCAGGTTTCGACAAACAAACCATGACCATAACAAACTCTTGCCCAACCAATAACATCTATGAAAACAGAAAACTCCATAGTCTCAAATGCCTTTGCCAGAAACACTAAAACTTTCTTATTTTCCATAGTTGTCAAAATTATTATTTTTAAGAATAAATGATAAACAATAATAGATTATGCTTTGTTTATATACAAAACAGAGTACAAAAGTAGTATTTTTTTATATATAAAGTTTAAGATGAATTTATACGCTATTATATAAACCTTATCTATCGCTACATAAATAAAACAAATACAAAGTATTCTGAACAAACATGTTGTCTTTGATGTTCTAATGTAAAACAGGTATGATTTACTTTTTTCATAGTGTGTTAGATAGATTGTTTAGTTGATTTTTTACCTGTTTTATCATAGTATATGTTAGTTTTATATTAGTGTTAAGAGGGGAAGGGATGATTGTGATAATCATCTCTTCTTTTTTGTATATTAGCTGAATATTTACAAAAAATGGTTGACATAAAAATAATAGAAAGCGGCTATATCCAGGCAGACGGAGGTGCCATGTTTGGAGCTATACCAAAGCGTGCCTGGCAAAGAAAATACACAAGCAATGCCGACAACTTGTGTACATTAGCTATGCGGTGTACACTCGTCATATCCGAAGACAGGGTAATATTGATAGACACCGGTATGGGAGATAAGCACACCGAGAGAATGTCTTACTACCAACCACACTCTCTGATTAACATTGAAGAAGAAATAAAGAAATATGGCTTCTCGAGTGAAGATGTCACCGATGTGATATTGACCCACTTGCATTTCGATCATTGCGGATATGCAACTAAAAGAGATAAAAATGGCAAAATAATCCCTTCTTTCGCTAAAGCTACTTATTGGTTAAGCCGCAAACAATGGGACAATTATTTAACTCCTAACATACTGGAAGCAGATTCTATCTTAGCTGAAAATATACAGCCGATACACGATGCCGCACTCTTACGCTTTGTTGACCAAGACATGCAGATATCTAAAGAGGTAAGTGTGAGATTATTTGACGGACATAGTATAGGGCAGTTAGTTGTATATATCAAGACAGATACGGGTGTATATACATTTCCCGGTGATCTGATACCGACAAGTGCTCATGTCCCGTTAGAATGGATTTCAGCTTACGACATCTGTGCGTTAAAATCGGCTCAAGAGAAGCAGCGATTTCTCGTTGAAGCAGAAAAAGAAAACTACACCCTTATTTATTGCCACGATGTAAAAGTAAAGACGAGTAAAGTAAAACGTCTGAATGATAATTATAAAGCCTACTGACTTTTATTATAAAAAAAGGATCTCAAAGCTCGGCTTTGAGATCCTTTTACTAATGTATATAATTTAACCTCTTCTATTAAAATACCATCGGCACATCTATCAGCAGTATGCGTGCATTGTCAGATTCTGCAGTGATATTTATACCATCTGTATCCCATACTCCAAGTGCATCTCTGTGATATAGTTTTTGCCCTTCGACAGAAAACTCTCCTTCAACAACCATAGCAAATACACCGTTCCCTTTTTTCTTCACCTGATAGCTTGTGTTGACACCTTTATCGAAAGTACCCATATTAAACCAAGCATCCTGATGTATCCAAAGTGCTGTATTTGAAGGATCACTCTTCGGTCCAACAATTTGGATGAATTGATTTTTATTATCTATAAAATCAAATTCACGTTGGTCGTAACGAGGTTCTACATTCTTTTGAGATGGAAAAACCCATATTTGGAAAAGACTTACCGGTTTGTACTCATTAGCATTGTATTCACTATGTGTTATACCCGATCCGGCACTCATTACCTGCACTTCTCCGGCCTTTATCACTTCTGTATGTCCCATGCTATCCTTGTGTTCCAAATCACCATACAAGGGAATAGTAATTATTTCCATATTGTCGTGAGGATGAGTCCCAAAGCCTTCTCCTCCGGCAATTATATCGTCGTTTATAACCCTTAATGCGCCAAAATGTATACGGTTGGGATCATAGTAGTTTGCAAAACTGAATGTATGGTGTGTGTTCAACCATCCATGGTTTGCTGATCCTCTTGAAGATGCTCTAATTAATGTTGTTTTCATAAAACTACCCTTTCTGTTATATCTGATGAGTAACTATTTATAATATAAAGTATATCATAGGAATACACCTTATTTTTATATTACAAAGATAAGCACTATCCATCTATTATCAAAATAAGATAAATCATACATATATATAAATATATTTATACAATATTGCAATACATAGACCAGAAAGGCAATGCAATAGAACAAGGATTTATATAAATTTATTTATGCTAATTTTATCTTATTATATAAATAACAAAAAAGAGTATGGGTAAATAAAAATGAGTAAAAGTGACAGCACAAAAACAGATAAAAACTGTTACTTTTGTCACCTTTTGGTAGGGAAACATTTACTAGATGAGCTATAAAGTATAAATCTATCAGCTATTTACAACTTCTTTTTGCAAAAAAGATATGTTTCTTTCACAATTATTTATTAACTTTACTGTTGTAGTAATTAAAAACAAGAAATCATGAAAAATCTAGTCTTTATACTACTTTTACTCGTCTCAGTTACCTCTTATTCCCAAACTGAGATTCCTAAAGATAGCTTTCCTCCTCTAAAGAAAGGATCTTTCAAATTTGATGAAAGGTTAGAGAATTATTTGAACCTGGATGTATCGGGCAACAACAAATCATCTGCAAGCAAATATGATTTGTATAAACCTTTAGAAAAAGGAGATGATGCAACTATAGACTTAATACTTCCTCCGCTTGATGTATATCCTGGACCTCCTGTAGAAAGCAATACAATTACACGGTATCCTTTTGCCAATGATTACAGCTATTATTCGGGAATGAATCTGAATGACGAAGCTTGGCTCAGTTCGTCTTCTATACAGAATACATATCCATCCATAGGCGCAGTAAGGTCTGTAAGTATGTACTTTAACTATCAACCAACAGATTGGCTGGTAATTTCGGCTGGTCCTTACGCCTCAAAATATGCACTATATGGAGGGAACTACAACGATGTGGGTGCAGGAGGAAATATGAAATTCATCTTAAGCGACAGAATAAGGATAAATGCCCGAGGACAATATTCCGTGAGAGGAAAACATAATGGTGTAGAAGGCCCAATGATGGGTATGTATCCTCAAACATATTACGGAGGCACGCTAGAGGTCAAAATCACTGAAAAATTTGGAATCGAAGGCGGTGTAATCCGTGAGCTTAATCCATTCAACGGGAAATGGGTGAACAGGCCATACTTTGCGCCGGTATTCTACAAGAAATAAACTCTCTGGATGTATATAATCAGTAATGAAAATACATTTATCTTATTTGTATATTTTAGTATCTTTATCACAAATTCCAAAATAAAGAATGAGACTTAGCCTAACAATACTCTTTACATTCATTATATCCGTCTTTATTTCTGCTCAGGAAAGCGATTTCTATAAAAGGTTATCAAATGCAGCTATAGAGCTGACTAAGGATAAAGTTGTTTATGATCCCGGCTATTACACAATCCCTTATCCGAATGGAGATGTGCCGGCAGACAAAGGTGTCTGTACTGATGTGATAATAAGAGCATATCGCAAACTAGGTATAGACTTGCAGCAAAAGATACATGAAGATATGAAAGCCAACTTTAGCAAGTATCCTAAGAAATGGGGTATGAAATCAACGGATAAGAATATCGATCATCGAAGAGTACCTAATCAAGCCACTTTTTTTAGTAGGTTTGGCTCTGTAAAGAAAATTTCAGATAAAGCAGAGGACTATATTGTCGGAGATATTGTTACATGGGATCTAGGCGGAGGGATTACACATATAGGCATAGTTACAGACCGCATGTCTGCGGATAAGAAACGGCCGCTAATAGTACATAATATAGGGCAAGGACAAGTCTTGCAAGATTGCTTATTCAGCTATAAAGTGACAGGACATTATACATACAAAAGCAAATAAATATAATATTCGCCTGTGCAAAAAAACTCAGTGTACTTAAATATAACATAACTAGATATTGAGAATTATCTTATTATATTAAAAAAATCAGTCGATAAACATATCTCGTAGAATCTTTCTCTGATTATTAAAAAATTCTGTTCTGTATAAATCTCCACTTTTAGAGATCAATGTAGAATAGCGTTTCAATGATTCAATCCATTTCTTGTTAGCTTGACATATTTCAGGAGTAAACGACCTCACTACATTAATAGAAAATACACGTATCGTAGACAATTCGAATTCAGGACACTGCATATAACTATAAGTGGTATCAAAATCGATATTGGATATGTAAAAGTTAAATTCAAAGTCATCCATCCAAATTCCTGAGACAGACATCGACTCCAGTCTCTCCAACATGCATAACAGCTCATTCTTAATATCTTCTATATCCTGATTGTTCAACAAATTAAGTTTATAAAAGTATTTTACTGTATTCAGAAATGAAGACAAAACATTTTGAGATAGGATAGATGTTGTATGACAAGAAGAGTTAGCTTCTGAAATATACTTTTTATTCAGGTCGATAACTCTCTGAGGCAAGTAGAACTCAGAAAATGGAACAGTAGGCTTGGAAGTCTGAAGCTGATATACCCATTTGTATAAATAGAACTTAGCTATTTTTTCATGAGAAAGGTAAAATGAAAAAGGTAACTCATTATTAGCACCTTGTACCTGAGAACCAGGGTACACCTTCATTCTACTAAAAATATCTGTATAAAAAATCAAAGAATTACAATATTGCTCAAAAAATGATTCTTCTTGAATCATATTTATGCTAAATAACGCTGTAGTATCATTCTTTCCCAAAACATCATCAATTGATATGCTTAACGCTTTAGATATTACAGAGAGCTCCTCTAAGTCAAAAGACACATCCCCTCTTATCCTACGATAAACAGCTTCACGCCCGATAGAAAGCAAATCCATTAAGTAGGTTGCAACCTTTATCTGAGGAGGAAGGGCTTCTTTGATAGATATAATTAATTTACTGTTTAATTCGTTTTTCATGATATTTATGTTGTAGAGAGAAAAGATTAGAAATAAATCTTGATTATTAATAATATTAAAGCCTTAATTATATTGAATATTCATCATATAAAAACAAGAGAATAATATGTTTAGTTTTACAAAATCACATAAATATGTAAAAGTAGGCCTGGAAACAATTACAAGGAATCCTAATTGTATTTTTATCACATTTTCTAGAGCCCAAAAATACGGCAGAAAAGTATAACATCTTGCCTCACTCATAGGGTTACAAAAAGAGGAACACACACCAAAAACATATTGAAATATGCATATCATAATGCAAACTTCTACAACAAATCCGCATAATAAAAGAGCAACAAATAGATTTTCCCTATTTGCTGCTATACGTTTTATATATTATTTAAAGAGATTAGATATTATTAAGCTCCCTTCTGAAAAGAAGACTATATCAAATAGTCATATCATCTTTTTCGAGCCAATATTTTTAATTTCCTTATAGACTCCTTAGTCTTAATTCGTGCCTTATACAAATCATGCCTATCCAAGTCCAGAACTTTTTCATAATCAGCGATAGCCTCATCGTATTCATTTTTTCGCTCATAAATTGCAGCACGCTTATAATATAGGCGTATATTCTCAGGATCGAGAATAAGTCCTTTATTACAATCGTCTAAAGCTTTATCAAATTCCTGGCGGAGTATATATATTTCGGCTCGGTTGGTATATGCATTTATATTCGCAGTGTCTATTTCCAATACTCTCGAATAGTCGCTTAATGCTTTGCTGGTATCTTTCATAGACAAATATATATTTCCTCTATTATTATAGATATCTGCAACATTTTTTGGTTCTTCTTTTATCGCCCGATTGTAGTCTTCAAGTGCTTTCTCACATTCTCCACCTACTTCATAGATTATACCTCTATTGTAATATGCATCGGCATAATTATTATTTAGTCTAATAGCCTGCGTATAATCCCTCATGGCAAGGCTATCATCTCCTATCGATTGGTAAATACTTCCCCGATTATAATACCCGGTAGCATCAGTAGTATCAAGCCCTATGGCGATATCGGTACATTCTATTGCCTTTTTATAATTCTTGACATTAAAATATTCATTGCTCAGATAAAAATTTGCCTCTATCAGCAACTTATTTTTTTTTCGAGGAGTTATCAAATCCTCATCGGCTTCTATGTTCTCCAATATTGTCTTCAATGCATTAATTCTTTCGGCCGGTGTATCCAAGCTATCTGCAACCCGTCCCATCTGATGCTTAAAAGAGACAATATGTTTATCTTGCCTGATATCTTTATCAAACAATCTACACGAGCCAAAAACCAAAGGGAATATAATAAGAATCAGAAAGTATAACTTACTGTGTGTTTGTGAAATCTTCTTTGTCTTGCGCATAAATTGTATTGATATATATGTTGGCAAAGGTATAAAAAAAACGGATATTCAAACTCAATTGATTTATATAAAAAAGAAGCACTTATCTGTCTCAGTTAAGTGCTTCATGGTAGTGTTTAAATAAAAAAGTGATATTATAATTATTTCTAGAAATAATAATGTTATACTTCTTATTATAAATAACGCATAAAGTATAAAGAAGTTACTCTTTTAACATAAAATATGATATTATTCTCCTTTATAACCTTTATAAAAAACAAAAAAAGACTAAAAGCGATCCACTCTTAGTCTTTTTAGAAGATGAAGCTATTGAAGTATTCTATAAAGAAACACTCAAACAGTCTTCACCCCTCTAACAACTCTTTATATAAATTACCTAGCCTCTCTCGCAAATGAAGCACGGCATAACGTTTGCGAGAGATCAGTGTATTTACACTTACTCCGGTAGCTTCTGATATTTCCTTAAAGGAAAAGCCATCAAGCTCTGTGAGCTCAAATGCCTCCCGTTGTTCAATCGGAAGTTCGGACAAAGCAGCGTCTAATTCTTCCCAAACCAAAGCCCGCAAATATGTAGTCTCGGGAGATGCATCTTTATCAAACATAAGGCTAGAGACCTCCGCCAAGAATGTATCTTCATCATCTTTAGCTGTCACATAAGGCATATCCACCTCCCTATGTTTGCGACTACGGTCTATGATTTGATTATTGGCCACAGAATACAACCACGCAGACATTTGCTCGATTGGTTTTTCTATCATATCTATTTTTGATAATTGATAAAAAACATTCTGCAAAATATCTTCTCTATCCTCCTTCGAAAAGACTCGTTTAGCTATATAATTTTTCAGCTGCACGCGATATTTATAGAAAATATCGGTAACATTCTGTTGTCCTTTAGCTAAATCGTTCGTCATTCTTTATTGTCGTTGGCCATATCTGATTCAAAACCTCTTCTTTCACATCTTTCTCTCATGTGCTTCCGAATATATTCGCGTCGCTCACTAAGAGGCATATCTTTCATTTTTGCTCTTAATGCATGCCAATAGTAGAAATCTTCATTCCGCTTATCATGGCGAGGATGTCTTCCAAATTTACCAAAACGTCCAAATCCGCCCAACAGTAACCTCGACAGTATCATAAGCCCGGCCGCCTGCCAATAATTAATAGACGTCCACCCTATTATTGAAGGTATCAGAGCATTCCACAGAAGCATTACAACAGCTATGGATGCTGCAAAAACAGCAATGAATATAAAAAAGTACGCGATCTTTTTTCTTTTAAAATTTTTCATATTATTTATCTTTTATTTCTCAAACTCTTACTTTATCACACTGAAATACAAGTGAAGTATACTAATCGTTGCCATCAGTAATGAAGCAACTATAATTGCTATAGGGACAGCCATTTTACTTATATCTTTCTTTTCCATTATTTATTCTATCTCAAAAATATCTCTATTATTTATGACGAATGAGGCAATAAAATATTTTAGAAAGATTTTTATTAAATACAAAAAAAACTAAATCTAATTCACTTACAACAAACATCAAGCCGAATATTCTATCGAATATATTTACTTTTATGCCCTTTAAAAGATAAAGAATGAGAAAAACATTACTGATAGCCGTCTTGGCTTTACTGAGTTACTCAATATTTGCTCAAAAGAACAAAAAGCAAGAGATAGATATTCACCCATACGACAGCACTAGAAACTTTCTAGGAAAAGATGTTCTACAATATACAGGACAAGAATTATTTCTTAAAGGCCTTGATAAGCCTTCACAAAAATATGGATACAGTGGATTTATTCTCAAGTATAAAAAGGATGACGACATACTAAACGACGAAAAGAACATCTATAAGCCGAATGATAATTACAATTCTCGCTATGAAGATCTGGCAGGAAAATATTTCCAGATTTTAGAAGTTTTGAATCACCCGAAAGCAAAATCAAACAAACAAGACTATGCAGATGATTATTATCTGAAACTTCAGGAAAAATCGAGTGGAGACGTATTGTTTTATAAATACAATGTCGATTCCGAATATACATTTCCATTTATCGTTACAGGATTTTTCCTAAAACAGAAAGCAATACAAACGGGAAAAGAATATGTTCTATCCGACGACATCCTGAAAATGTCACGTAATCTTTCTACCGGAAAAGCGCTATCGTTTACAACAGGTCAAACGTGGAAATGTACCGATCTGACAATAGATAACACAAACAATGAATTATCTCTGATATTAGAAAGCAAAGGTGGATTAAAAACCGCAATCCCCTACTCTCTTTTGAATAACAACGAAGGTATAAAAAAAGTATACACTGCAACTGAAGCTAATGAGTTGACAAAGAAATATAATGCAAACAATTTCCGCCGTATATTGCAAAACAAAATCAGGGTTGGTATGACCAAAGATATGACTCGCCTGGCATGGGGTGAACCTACAGAAGTCATAAAAAATGGCAATGCGGAACAATGGCTTTATCCGGCAGGACAATTAAACTTCAGAGGCGATAAAATAGTAAGTACAAAATAGTAATTTTCTTCTGCCTTAAGATATAATCAAAGACGTCATACTCAAAGATCCGGCTATAACCTTATCATTAAAAAATCGGACTTCCTCTCCTTTCTTTTGCAAGGCTAAGATATAGAGTAGCGGAATATAATGTTCCGGGGTAGGAATAGCCAGTCGTGCGGAATCGTGCAGATGGCTAAAGTCAATCAAAGCATTGTGATTCTCTTCTTGGATTTTATTTTTGAAAATATCATTCAGTTCAAACGCCCAATCATAACCATATTCCGTATTGAAGTCTCCATTTTCTACTTTCACCATTCTGAGATTATGGATCATATTGCCACTACCGATTACCAAAACACCTTTAGAACGTAGAAAAAACAGTTCTCGAGCCAGTTCATAATGATACTCTGGTCCTTTAAAGTGATCTATACTAAGCTGTACAACAGGCACATCAGCCAAAGGATAGATATGCTTCAACACACTCCAGCTACCATGATCTAAGCCCCATTCGTAATCAAGCTCTACTGCTTTTACATGATCTTTCACAATAGCTGACAAGTCTTGTGAACCGGGCGCAGCATAGCGCTGATTATATAATTCTCTTGGAAAACCGTAGAAATCATGAATTGTTTTCGGCATATCCATTGCTGTCACAAATGTCCCCCTTGTTTCCCAGTGCGCTGAGACACAAAGAATAGCACGAGGCTTTGGTAGTTCACTTCCCAGCCGATTCCACTCATGCACAAACTCATTATCTTCTATTGCATTCATTGGGGTTCCATGTCCCACAAAAACAACAGGCATCAAAGGAGTATCATCAAAAGACATAACCTTTTTATGTAATTCTTTCAGAGTCATAATTCTAATCTTATATACAAAAACAGCTCTGACCTACGATCAGAGCTGAATCTCATCTACCTATTTATAAATATATTTATTGTTGCTGAGCTGCCTTTGCTACTATAGTTATCTGTAGTTCAATATTATCGTTTACGATATTCTCTTTCAAGTCTGCAAAAAGAGTTTTAGATCCATATTTTACATTCCATTGCGTACGATCTATAGAGAATGGAACTGTAACAGCTTTATATAGACCTCCTTCTTTTGTTATCTTAGCTCCAAATGTAATATTTTTCTCTACATCTTTCAGTTTCAGGTTGCCACTCACTTCATAGTTTACACTATCGGTAGGATGAGCAGCCTTTGCTATTTTAGTAATAGTAAATGCACTTTCGGGATAAGCAGCGACATCAAAAAAATCTCCACTTTTAAGGTGACCTGTCAGTTTATCTTTTAATATCTGCGTAGGAAGGTCTTCATCTACAATATTATTCATATCAATCACAAAACTACCTGAAGCTACTTCTTCTCCATTTACAGCTAACTGTCCACTCTTCAATGCGATTGTTCCTACATGGTCTCCTCCAACCTTAGACCCTTTCCATTTAATGGTAGACGCTGTTGTATCTACTACCAACTGTTCACCTGTTCCTGTTGCTGCCGACTGAGCATCTGTTCCTTCTACTTTGTTCTTCGTTGTTGTATTGCAAGACACAGCAAACAATACTACCGCAATAGCTAATAAATATGTTTTCATATTATTTATAATTTTTAAATACTAATCGATTTGTTCTATTAAATATGATGCAAAGTTAAATTATCATTTTCTATTTACAAAATAGCAATATTTATACATTATCATAAAAAAATTTATAGATTTGTATTTCATTAGTCTTTGGTTGCTAATAGTTTCTAATAAATATAGAACTCTGTAACCCTGAATATTGTTCAATTTCAATTCATGAATTTATAATTTGCAATCAAATAGTAATGGTAAACTTAGAATGGTACAGGACATTTAAAGCCATTTATCAATATGGTACGCTCACAAAGGCTTCACAAGAGCTTATGGTATCTCAACCCAATGTCAGCATTCAATTGGCATCCCTAGAAAGCTATATCGGTCAGCCTCTATTTATACGAATGCCTCGCAAGATGGTTCCAACGGAGTACGGCAAACAGCTTTACACGCAGATAGTAGAATCAATAGACAACCTCGAACGAGTTGAAACCGAATTTAAAAGGACTGTACTCAACAAAGCTCCAAGCATACGCTTTGGCACTCCAGCAGAACTCTTTTCGGATTATCTGGCCGAACATATAGGTAGTCAAGATGATCTGCACCTAACCGTTGAATACGGATTGGCAGACGAACTCACAGGCAAGCTTATCAACAATGATCTGGATATTGCAATCATCACCAGGCAGAGCAAATCAGATGATACGCTCACCTATGAGCCTCTATTCACCGAGTCATTTATGATTGTATGCAATTCGAGTATGGACACAACAGTATTTGATGACCTAATAGCAAAAAACAATTTGAGCGAAGCCGAGAAATGGCTTAAAGCCCATAAGTGGTATGCCTACGACAATAATCTGCCTCTTATCAGGCGCTTCTGGCGAGAGAGCTTCAAGAAACGCCCTATACTGAAATTACATGCTGTAATTCCGGATAACGTATCTATCCTAAAAGCCATAAAAAACAATAGTGGTCTTGCTGTATCATCTGACATAATAGCAGGAAAGGCTTTAGAAAACAAATGGGTAAAGACATTATGGAAAGGAACAATTACGGCAACGAATACACTCTATTTGGCTTACAATAAGAATAAGATACAGCCACAGTATGTAGAAAAAATCAAATCTTTCATATTAAAACATGTTGATACGAATAAGGAAGATTTAACAACTGTATAGCAACCTAAAAAACAAAATTAAGTTATGATTCTATCTAATTCACAAAAAAGTTAGTTTTTTGTGTATATTTGTATACATTACCTAGTACAATTTAAAATATGGAAAGCGGAAAATTTCTAACCCTCATAAAAGACGGAATATGTAACAACTGGGAGCGACCGGCTCTCACAGACTATAATGGCGAAACATATCTATATAAGGACTTCGCCACAAAAATGGCTCAATTGCATATTCTATTCGAAGATATGGACGTCCAAAAAGGTGATAAAATAGCTATTTGCGGACGAAATTCAGCAAACTGGGCAGTTGCCTTTTTTGCATCCCTCACCTATGGTGCTGTGATAACAACAATATTACATGATTTTAGTGGAGAAAGTATACATTCCCTAGTAAATCACTCGGAATCGAAAGTATTCTTTGCCGATGAGTTTGTATGGTCGAAAATAGACCCGATACAAATCCCGACTGTGGAAACTATCCTTTTGATAGATGACTTTTCTGTACAGAAATCACGGTCTGCCAAATTGTTAGCATCCTGTGCCAATTTAGATCAGGCACTACTGAAAAAATATCCCAATGGCTTTACGAAAGAAGATGTAGTTGTACACGACGAGTCGCCCGACGAATTAGCCGTACTAAATTATACATCAGGTACAACAAGCAACCCGAAAGGCGTTATGGTTCCTTATCGCAGCCTATGGTCTAATACACGGTTTGCTATAGATAATATCGAATTTGTAAAAGCCGGTGACGGTATTGTATGCATGCTACCGATGGCTCACATGTACGGATTAGCCTTTGAAGTTTTATTATCCATCGCCAAAGGCTGTCATATTCATTATCTGACACGTGTTCCTTCTCCTCAAATTATAATGGATGCCTTTGCGAAGGTAAATCCGACTTTGGTACTGGCTGTGCCACTGATTATTGAAAAAATCATACAGATGCGTGTGTTTCCTGAGTTAAAGAAGCAGCCGGTGAAAACGCTGATAAAAATTCCTTTCTTCAGAAAAAAAGTATATCAAAAGATTGCAGACAAACTAATACCGATGTTTGGTAGTAAGCTGGTCGAAGTTGTGATTGGCGGTGCTGCACTCAACAAAGAAGTAGGACAGTTCCTTACAGATATAAAATTCCCATACACCGTTGGATATGGAATGACAGAATGTGGACCGCTGATTTCTTACGAGTATTGGGAAACCTACAAACCCGGATCTTGCGGACGTCCTGTAGATAGAATGAGTGTACGTATCGAATCATCGAATATGGAAACAGAGACAGGCGAAATCATGATCAAAGGACAGAATGTAATGCTTGGCTACTACAAGAATGAAGAAGCGACAAAGCATGTCATAGACGAAGCCGGATGGTTACGCACAGGTGATTTAGGCGTGATGGACAGGGATGGTTTTATATTTATCAAAGGTCGTAGTAAGACGATGATACTAGGAGCTTCAGGACAAAATATTTATCCGGAAGAGATAGAAGGCTTTTATAATAATTCTCCATTTGTATCCGAATCGCTCATCATAGAAGAAAATGGAAAACTAATCGCTCTCATATACCCGGACAAGGACTATATGAAGAAGCATGATATAAAAGAAAGTGAGTATTCCGATATTTTCCTTACTGAACGAAAATCTATTAACAAGCGACTGCCAAGCTATAGTCAAGTTGCAAACTTCAGAATACAGGAGCAAGAATTCGAAAAAACGCCAAAACGGAGTATAAAACGATTCTTGTATCAACGATAAATAATATTCCAAGGTGGTATATATTGCGTTCCTCAAGGGAATTAATGTTGGAGGGAAAAATATCATAAAGATGTCCGACCTGAAACTAATGTTTGCCAACATGGGAATATCGGATGCTATAACATATATCCAAAGTGGCAATATTCTTTTCACATCAGATGATACAGAGGAAGCATTAGTAAAGAAAATAGAGGCTTCTATTTTTAAAACATTCGGACTAAATATTGCGGTTATATTAAGAACCCTATCAGAGTTAAGGCAACTTTTGAATTGTATCCCATTTTCAGAGAATGATATTCAAGAGATAGAGCAGAATGCAGAAGGTGAAGTGTTCTATTTGTTTCTGTATAGAGAAGCTTTATCTGAAAGTAGCAAAGAACGTATATCAGCACGAAAACAAGAAAATGACAGGCTTGAAATAATCAATCGGGATGTATATGTTTTATTTGATAAAACGATCAGAAATTCGAAATTAACCAATGCTTTGCAGAAAGCAGATGAATATTGCACTTCTCGAAATATAAAAACAATAAATAAATTAGTAGAATTAGGTACAAATAATTTTATATAACAGACATGTCAGTAGACGATAAAAAAATCATCTTTTCAATGATTGGCGTAGGTAAAACGTACCCGCCACAAAAACAAGTATTAAAGAACATCTACCTCTCTTTTTTCTATGGGGCTAAAATTGGCATCATCGGGCTCAACGGTTCGGGTAAGTCAACATTACTAAAGATCATAGCCGGTATAGACAAAGAGTATCAGGGAGAAATTGTATCAGATAAAGGATACTCGGTTGGGTACTTGGAACAAGATCCAAAACTTGACCCTGCAAAAACCGTTAAAGAACTTGTGCAAGAAGGTGTACAACCAATAATGGATGTACTAAAAGAATACGAAGGCATAAACGAGAAATTCGGTCTGCCTGAATATTACGAAGACCCGGACAAAATGGATGCCCTCTTTGCACGTCAGGCTGAATTGCAAGACAAGATAGATGCAAGTGACGCTTGGAATATAGATAATAAACTAGAACGTGCGATGGATGCTCTTCGTTGTCCGCCTGAACACCAATTGGCAGCCAACCTGTCGGGAGGAGAAGCCCGCCGTGTAGCATTATGCCGTTTGCTACTACAAGAACCGGACGTATTATTGCTGGATGAGCCAACCAACCACCTTGATGCAGAATCAATTGACTGGCTGGAACAACATCTCCAACAATACAAGGGTACTGTAATTTGTATTACCCACGACCGCTACTTCCTAGACCATGTAGCCGGATGGATTCTTGAGCTCGACCGCGGTGAAGGTATTCCTTGGAAAGGAAATTATACCTCATGGCTCGAACAAAAGACCAAACGTATGGAACAAGAGGAAAAACAAGCAAGCAAACGCCGCAAGACCCTCGAACGTGAATTGGAATGGGTGAGAATGGCTCCTAAAGCTCGTCAGGCAAAAGGTAAAGCCCGCTTGAACGATTACGAGAAACTCTTGAATGCCGACCAGAAAGAACGTGAAGAAAAACTAGAAATATTTATTCCGAATGGTCCTCGTTTAGGAAA
Organism: Dysgonomonas sp. 37-18; assembly: GCF_001899125.1. Taxonomy (NCBI): domain Bacteria; kingdom Pseudomonadati; phylum Bacteroidota; class Bacteroidia; order Bacteroidales; family Dysgonomonadaceae; genus Dysgonomonas; species Dysgonomonas sp. 37-18. Next base: position 224,518 of record NZ_MKVC01000040.1, read on the forward strand.
CAAAGTGATAGAAGCACACGGTGTAGGCAAAGCATTTGGAGATAAACTATTATTCGACAATCTCGAGTTTATGCTTCCACCATCAGGCATTGTGGGTATCATAGGACCGAATGGTGCAGGAAAAACCACGCTCTTCAGACTGATACAAGGACTCGAACAAGCAGATAAAGGCACATTCGAAGTGGGTGAGACAGTAAAAATAGGATATGTAGATCAATCGCATGCTGATATAGATCCTAACAAAAGTGTATATCAGGTAATATCCGGAGGGAGTGAATTTGTTCGTGTAGGAGGAAAGGAAATCAATGCGCGTGCCTATCTTTCTCGTTTCAATTTTTCGGGAGGCGATCAAGAAAAGCTGACAGGTGTATTGTCGGGTGGTGAGCGCAACCGCTTACATTTAGCACTCACACTGAAATCGGAAGCGAATGTGTTGCTACTGGATGAGCCGACCAACGATATTGACGTAAATACTTTACGTGCACTTGAAGAGGGGCTCGAAAACTTTGCAGGTTGTGCAGTGGTTATTTCCCACGACCGTTGGTTCCTCGACCGTATTTGTACTCATATACTGGCATTTGAAGGAAACTCGGAAGTTTTCTTCTTCGAAGGCAGCTATAGCGAATACGAAGAGAACAAAAAAGCACGATTAGGCAACGTTGAACCAAGACGTATACGCTATCGTAAGCTTATGAATTAAAAAAAGATAACGTTTATGCAACGTTACAGAAATTACATAGTCTAATTAGTATTGATAATCAAGAGTAAATATCGATATTTACTCTTGATTTTTTAAATACAAAAAACAAATGTGATTCCCCAATAAAAGAATGAGTAAAACTCCACAATATATAATACTTAGGAAGACAGTTTTTCTCTTTTTATTCTGTTGTTTTTGTGGCATAACATACGCCCAATCCCTCACAGTGGTACGTGGTGTTGTAAGAGATGCTGTCACAAAAGAAAAGTTACCTTTCGTTAGTGTTACGATCGACAATACATCTGCGGTAACATTTTCGGACGAAGATGGTGAATATAGACTAAGCTATAGGGGAAATAGAACGGCAGTTTCGGCGTCACTGTTGGGATACAAAAGCCAATCATTCACTATACATCCCGGTGTAACCACCACAAGAGAGATACTATTAGAACCCGAAGACAAACAACTGAATGAAGTAATAGTACGGCCACAAAAAGAAAAATATTCTAAAAAGAATAATCCGGCTGTAGAACTGATCAAGAAAGTAATAGCCCACAAAGATATCAACAGTATTTCGGCATTAAAGTACTATCAGTATGAAGAGTACGAGCGTACATTTATAGCTCTGAATGAGTTCAAGCCTGAACAATCGCAATTTAAGCGTTACAAATTCCTCCCTAATTATATAGACACATCTTTAATAGACAAAAAACCGATCTTGCCGGTATCAGTAAGAGAAAAGCTAACAGATGTGTTCTATCGTAAAGATCCGAAAGGCAACAAACGTATTGTAAAAGGCTATCATATAGAAGGTCTTGACCAGACTTTCGAGACCGAAGCTCTCGATGCCATTATCAAAGAAGTTTTTAAGGATATTAATATTACAGACAACTCAATCACTTTACTATTCCAGCAGTTTGTCAGCCCGCTAAGTGATCACAGCTCTGTAAATTTCTATCGCTGGTATATATCCGACACAGTTAATATAGATCATAACCGATATGTGAAGCTCGACTTTGCCCCGTTCAATTCACGGGATATTGGCTTTACAGGGAACTTATTTATTTCTCTGGATAGTATGTATGCTGTAAAAAGAGCAATATTGAGAACTCCCCAAAAGATGAATATTAATTTTGTAGATGAACTGATCATACAACTCGATTTCAAAAAAACAGCAGACAACAAATGGATTCCGGACAAAGAGCGCATGGCCATAGACCTGTCGATGATAAACATGGTAAAATTCTATGTAGATAAAGTAAAGTCATACGAGAGATTTGCAATAGACAATCCGATGGATCCCGTTTTTGCTTTGGCTGCTCCCGAAGCATTTGAAAAAGACTACCTGAAAAGAGATAAAAAATATTGGACTAACAACCGCCCTCCGGATTTCAAGAAAGATTACCGGATGGATCAGATGATGGAAGATGTAAACAAAGTAGCTCTCTTTAAAGTTTTGCTGAATGCCGGGAGTGTTCTATCAACAGGCTATTTTCCTACTACCAGAAACAAGGAGGACACAAAACTGGAAATTGGAAGACTCCCTACAATGTATAGTTTCAACCCTGTTGAAGGGAATCGTTTTAGGTTGACCCTCAATACAACGAAGAATCTGCATAAACACCTCTTCTTATACGGATATGCGGCTTATGGTACTAAAGACGAAAAGTTTAAATATTATGGCGAAGCAACATGGGCATTTAACGATGTAAAATATACCAAAGACGAATACCCAAGAAACAACCTTACTGTAGCTTATAAATATGATGTAAACACGCTTGGGCAACGACAGACACAAGCCGAAAAAGATAACATATTTATGTCGTTTCGCAGATCGAATAATGTGAAGATGACATACAATCGCCAGACTGAAATATCGTACGATAAGGAATTTTACGGTGGATTCTCATTCACGCTCACCGGGCATACTTTCGATGAAGAAGCAGCCGGAAAGCTTCTTTTCGAGAAGATGGACGAAGAAGGGAACAAGTACAATGTAAATAGAATACGTACCACCGAAACAATGCTTACCTTACGCTATGCAACGAATGAAAAATTCTACCAGATGCGTCGAAAGAGAAGTTCGTTAACTTCACCACGAACCATCTATACCTTATCGCATGTGATGGCCGTAAATAATCTTTTTGGGGGACAATACAATTACAACAGAACTTCATTATCATTCTTCAAACAAATGTGGGTAGCTCCTTACGGAAAGCTGACCTTATCGGCACAGGCTGAAAAGCTGTGGGGCGAAGCTCCTTTTCCATTCTTGATTACACCAAGTGCTAACAATTCATATACAGTTCAGCGAGGTAACTATTATTTGATAGAGCCGTTGGAGTTTGTGCACGATGCTCAGGTATCATGGGAAATATATTACCATTTGGGAGGCTGGTTATTTAATAGAATACCTGTGCTTAAATGGTTGAAATGGCGAGAAGTATTTGGGTTTAGGGGGTTCTATGGAGATTTGAGTAAGCGCAACAACCCTCGGTTTAATCACAATTTATTGTTATTTCCACAAGAGACCTTTGCAACCACAAATACCCCTTATATGGAATATAACATTGGTATTGAGAATGTCTTTAAATTCTTCCGAGTAGATTATGTTAGAAGGGTAAACTATCTCTACCATCCGAATGTAGATAAAGACGGAATCAGAATATCATTCGAGCTAACCTTCTAAAGTTAGATAGAGCCTAAAACTCTCAACAGTAGTTCTTGAGGATCAAGAGGGTGTTTCTTTTGTGGTTTTTTAGGAACGAGGACTTTCAATCCGAATGGAATTATTTTCACATGTATTTCTTTCCCCATCTCTACCGGATCACCGTCAATGTGCATCACCCCGGCTTGCTCTCTGATAATAGTAACTTCATTGGTCAAAAGCTCAACCATCTTACTATTCTCATCTATTTTTTTTGTAAACAATTGTACCGAAGTTTGAGGCACATCCAATATCGAAAGGGGTTTCAATATCGCCACATTCATCAACCCGTCCTGTATATCGGCATGAGGTGCAATATGAGCATTGTATCCGTACTGCGAAGCATTAGCACAAGTAACAACGAAGGCTTTATCTTTTATTGTACCTTCGGGGCATGTAACTATATACTCTTGAGGCTTTTGTTGAAAAAAGATTTCAAGCATATTTCTGAGATACATCAAAGAGCCTCTATTTTTCCTGCCCGAGACCTTAGCTGCCACTTCAGCATCGAACCCTACTCCGCAAGTACAAAGGAATATGCGGTCATTCACTGTTCCGTAATCGATGGATATTATATTTTCTTCCAATATGATCTCCATTGCTTTCTTCGGATCGGTTGGGATGTTCAGGTCGCGTCCTAAACCATTTCCCGAACCCATTGGTATAATACCAAGAGCTACATCTGAGCCTACAAGAGCCCCTCCTACTTCATTTACGGTACCATCGCCCCCCACAGCAACCACATAGTCTGCCTTATCTTTTATTGCCTGAGTGGCTATTTCTGATCCATGACCGGGATAACCGGTAACAAAAATATGCACATCAAACTTATGGGCGTCAAATGCTTCAGCAATCTTATGCGGAATATTTTGCTTAGCTGAAGTACCCGATTTAGGGTTGATTATTACATATATTTTTTTCTTCTGAACCATAATGAAATGAATCTGTTTTGCCGTACAAAAATACTCTTTTAACTATCACGGTCAAAATAAATGAGTATTGAATTATATGACACGTAAAAAGGCTATTGATGCTATCCTATTATCGTTCTCCCGATAAAGTTATATTCTAAATTTATCTTATATATGAAGAAAGGCTTTCATCGATTACTATAGTATTTGGTATGCAAAATGAAAAGTGACACAATAAAATAACATCAAAAACTGTCACTGTTACATACGCTTTGCTCCTGTGACCGTTGGTTGTCACCTTTTGAGTATAAACAATTGTTTATATGATGATTGCAAAAAATAACTTTAGTTACATTTTTGATAAACTAAAACATGATCTATTGTTTGACTTATTGTCAATTATTTCTTTGCTTTTCCTTTTTTATGAAGCCTTTAACAATAAATAGAAAGAAGAACCTGTATCTTTGTCTCAATAAAACCTAAATCAGCTAAATGAGCATGCTAAACGAATGTGAACGTAGTCTAATCATCAGTTTAATCAAAAAAGAAGTTGTTCCGGCTATCGGATGTACAGAGCCTATAGCGGTTTCATTATGTGTAGCCAAAGCCACTGAGGTATTGGAAACCGTGCCGGAGAAGATAAAAGTATATCTGAGCGCCAACATATTGAAAAATGCAATGGGTGTTGGTATTCCGGGGACAAAGATGGTAGGACTGCCCATAGCGATTGCACTAGGTGCTTTGATAGGTAAAAGTGAATATGGATTACAGGTGCTGAAAGACTTGAAGCCGGAAGATGTAGATACAGGGAAAAAATATATTGAGGAAAAACGGATAGAAATAGGGCTTAAAGAAGATATAGATGACAATCTATATATTGAGGTGCACTGCCTTAAGAACGAAAAAGAAGCTGTAGCCATAATAAAAGGAACACATACACACTTTTCTCATATATCTAAAAATGGCGAAGTAATTATAAACGAATGTGATAGCAACCATTGCGAAGAGAGTAAAGAGGAGATAAAATTATCCTTTTCAAAAGTATATGAGTTTGCAACTACTACTCCGATAGACGACATTCGCTTTATTCTTCAGGCGGCAGAACTAAACCGCACTGCTTCGAAACTGTCGGCTCAAGGAAGTTATGGTCACAATGTCGCTAAAACAATGACAGGAGCATTGGGCAAGCAAATATTCGGAGATTCAATGCTCACTCATATGATGTCGTATACCGCCGCTGCATGTGATGCACGTATGGATGGTGCTATGATACCGGTAATGAGCAATTCGGGCAGTGGGAATCAAGGAATTACGGCAACGCTGCCAGTTCTGACGTATGCAGAAGATACAAATTGCTCGGAAGAGAGTCTGATAAGGGCGTTAATTCTCAGCCACCTTACAGTAGTATATATAAAGCAGAAACTAGGACGTTTATCGGCTCTATGTGGCTGTGTTGCAGCTGCGACGGGCGCTAGTTGTGGCATAACCTATCTAATGGGAGGAGATTACAACCAAATAACATTTGCCGTAAAAAACATGGTTGGTAATATAACAGGAATGATCTGTGACGGAGCAAAGCCTAGCTGTGCCTTGAAAATATCCAGCGGAGTGTCTACAGCCGTGCTTTCGGCAATTATGGCAATGGAGCAGAAAGTAGTTTCTTCGCTAGAGGGTATTGTTGATGACGACGTGGACAAAACCATAGAGAACCTGACAAGTATAGGTGCCGTAGGCATGCAAGAAACAGATAAATTGGTATTGAAAATAATGACCAGCAAATAACACTCATGAGTCATTAATTGGAATAAATGCAATAAAAGAGCCGCCCCAAATGGAGCGGCCCAAACCTAGATAACCAAACCCTATAACTAACTGTATCTTGCCTTTTACAGTTTCTTTAAACCTTTTATATCGTTCTTCCCTGCTTCAACAATGCTTATCGCATACCCTCCGGCCGGAGCACAGAATTGAGACAGTTTGGACTTATTAGAAATCACTACTTTTCGAATTGTATATGCCTGCGGATTGGTCTTATAATGAGCATCTTTGGCATCGCTATATATTGTAGCAATATATGTTTTTGCCGGATCGAGATAATCAAATGTAATATTTGATGTACGTCCGTTTTCATCACATACACTTCCTATAAACCAATTATTTGAACCTTTTGCCTTACGTGCTATTGTGATATATTCTCCCGGCTCTGCTTCAAGTATCTTACTTTCGTCCCAATCGATAGCTACATCTTTTATAAACTGGAAAGCATCAAGGTGTTGTTTATAATTTTCTATCAAGTCGGCAGCCATTTGCAACGGACTATACATAGTCACATACAGTGCCAATTGATTTGCTAACGTGCTATTCACATGCGAATGATTATCAGGATTAATTTTACTCACATCCATCTGGAAAATACCAGGAGTATAGTCCATCGGTCCACCAATCAAACGGGTAAAAGGTAGTATGGTAACATGATTCGGTTTGCTACCTCCAAATGCCTGATATTCTGTACCACGAGCTGACTCATTACCTATTAGATTTGGATATGTACGACATAACCCTGTAGGACGAACCGCTTCATGAGCATTCAACATTATTTTATAATCGGCTGCTTTTTCCAGTGCATATTGATAATGATTTACCATCCATTGTCCGTAATGATATTCTCCACGAGGGATGATATCTCCTACATATCCGCTTTTTACAGAGTTATAACCATTATCCACCATAAACTTATATGCCTGATCCATATGGCGCTCATAATTACGAACCGAAGCCGATGTTTCGTGATGCATCATCATTTTAACGCCCTTCCTCTTCGCATAATCATGTAATCCTTTTACATCAAAGTCTGGATATGGAGTAACAAAATCAAATACATAATCTTTAGACTTTCCAAACCAATCTTCCCAGCCTACATTCCAGCCTTCAACCAATACAGCATCAAACCCATGTTCTGCTGCAAAATCTATATATTCTTTCACATGAGCGGTATTTGCACCATGCTTACCATTTGGCTTTGTCTTAGAATAGTCTGTCACTCCTAACTGTACGCTGTACACATCATCGGTATAAGCCCATGTGCTTTTACCGGTAATCATCTCCCACCATACACCTACATATTTTACAGGTTTGATCCACGATGTATCTTCAATCTTACACGGATCATTCAAGTTCAGTGTAATATGAGATGCCAATACATCACGTGCATCATCACTTACTATTACAGTACGCCACGGCGTGTTACATGGAGCTTGCATATATCCTTTGTTGCCTTGTGCATCAGGTGTCAACCAAGATTCGAATACCATGTTCTTATCATCCAAATTTAGATGCATACATGCATAGTTTATCAAAGCAGCCTCATGCAGATTGATATACAACCCGTCATTTGTTTTCATCATCAATGCAGTTTGTACCCCTGTTGGAGAAAACGGCGTCTGAGATGAGTTAGGAGTAATAGCCTTACTCATCAACCCTCTTATCTCTGATAACTTCGATGTTGTATAATCATATTCTTGTGTATCATAATCGCCCGGAATCCAGAATGCTTTATGATCGCCGGCCATAGCAAACTGAGTTCGCTCTTCTTTTATAACAAAGTATATAAGATTCTTTTGCTCGGGAAATTCATAGCGAAAACCTAAGCCATCATCAAAGAGGCGAAAACGGATAAGGATATGCCTGTCTGTTGATTTCTGATTTAGCGTCACAGCTAATTCATTATAATGATTGCGTATTTCTTTTACTTCACCCCATACAGGCTGCCATGTTTCATCAAAAGATGAGGTCTTGCTATCTGTAAGCTGAAATCCGTCGAGTAAAGAAACCTTGTCTTCTTTTTGTGAGTCTGTATTTCCTTTTATAGAAAAGTCATTGAAATCGGTATGAGAGTCACTATTGTCTTTCAACTCCAAACCCAGCTTACTAGGCTTAATTACGTCTTTTCCCTTATACGTTAAAGTATAAGTTGGCACACCATTACCTTGCAAATAAAACTTTAATGTAAGATTTCCATTTGGTGATTTGAGTTCTTGCGCTTTCACTGTTCCAAAGATTAAATAAAAGCCAATAAAAATAGAAATACTGATGATTTTTTTCATGATTCTTAAAAAAATATTTTCCTATATACAAAGAAACTACATTTGGAGTTCAATGATAGAATCCTTTTCTCGTAAACCAAACAAAATAATCTGCAAACGTTTGCAGATTATAACAAAAAGAAGAGGTGACCAAATCAGCCACCTCTTCTAATCAGTATTTCTATCAATCTAATTTATTCTATTGTACCTGTACCGGCATTGAAATCAAGAGTAACTTTTTTGCCTGCAGCAACAGAAACTCTATCTTGGTCACCACCTTTACCTCTATATTCTATTTTTCCGTTAAGAATAATAAATTCCATTTTCCACCAATCGCCACCAACTGCAGGATAACCAGCATACATTCTTAATTCACCTGCACCTGTAGTTGTTATAGACATTTTGTTGCCAGATGCGGTAAATGGATATGTAGCAGTACTCCATCCACCAAAACAGTCTCCCATTCCATAGACTTCTGCCGCTTTTATTGTAATCTTTTTATTAGGCATATCCATATAAACAATATAAAAGCCATCGGCAGGAACAAATGCATTGCCTCCATTCGTTGTATATCCTTCCTTAGAATCCAATTCATAAAAGTCTGAACCATCCCACGCTTTAGAAGTATTCCATTTGAAGCCATTTGCTGCTTTAAAATATCGTATCGCCCAGAAAGTCCCGTCAAGTCCCCAAACAGGAGTCATATCTACAATACCTGCATCACTCCAGTTCCATCCGCCAAAATCAGCTCCTATCATATATACATTCTTAGGATATGATAAATAGGTAGTAATTTTAGAGGTTACTACATTTGTATACAAAGGAGTTATAACATCACCAATAGTTGCAGATATACGTATATCATAAGTAGCTTCTGTTCTTGGGGGAATATTATATATAGAATCAAGGCTTAATAACACATTATTCAATTCTTTATGAGTTATAGCAGCTTGAGTCTTTCCTATAAGGGAAGAAATAGTTTTCTTATTAGCAAAATCTTTACCAGCCACATCAACTTCCAATTTATAGATAATAGCAGCGTCATAACCAAATGAAGCTTTCGTCCATTTAAACGTATCGACTACCTCATCAGCCTTTTTATCATCAAGGACATAAGATGATGCAATTGGATTTAAAGCCCCTATTTTTGCATCTTCTTCATGATATGTTACTTTATCCAAATCACTATCGCACGAAGCAAAAGTTATTAGAGAAAGAAAAACAACAGGTATATATTTTAATAGTTTCATATCTATTTTATATTTATAAGACAATTATTACTTAATATCCTGGATTTTGAGTCAGATTTCCATTTACAGAAAGATCTGTTACCGGAATAGGGAAAATGTTACGAGTATTATCTACTCCTACACCTTCCAATACTCCTCCCTTGAATGGCCAGCGATAAGATCCAGATGTATATAATCCATAGCGAATGAGGTCTGTACGTCGAGTTCCTTCCCAATACAATTCACGAGAACGCTCATCCAATATAAAGTCTGTTGTAAGTTCAGTAGATGTAATAGCACCTGAGTCGTCTCCATATCCACGTTTGCGAAGCTCGTTTACATATCCCAGAGCAGTATTTTTATCACCTCCTGCTCCTCCACGAAGAACCGCTTCAGCATACATCAGATATACATCTCCTAAGCGCAACATAGGAAAATCTGTATCAGGGAATTGAGTATCCGAAGCCAAACTTCCATTTGATTTTACATTCTTAAATTTGTATACAGCCCAACCCTCACTGGTAAATGTTCCTAGAGGTGTAGTTTTTATTTCCACAGAACGGCCTTCAGAGTAGAATATGCCTCGCTTATCTATAATATTTGCTGCAGTTTTATTATTACTTGAGAATGCAAACTTATTCACTAAGTTTTGTGTTGAACGAGTTCCATCCCATCCTGAACTAACCCCGTCAGTAGCTAATACATATTCAGCACCACCACGAGAAGAACAAATAAGGAATGTCATACCTCCCCAAGTTTTAGTTGCTGCCCCATCAAAACAAATAGGGAAGATTATTTCATTTTTAGCAACCACGTTATTATCTGCTTTAAATATGTTTGAATAATCTGCAGTCAATGCATATCCGCCGGCAATAACTTTATTACATGCTGTTATACATTCTGTATACATCGCTTTTCCTGTATATACTTCTGCATTCAGGTAGGCACGTGCAAGTAAAGCATTTACAGCACCTTGATCAGCACGCCCATATATACCCTGACGTGCAGCCGGAAGATCTTTTTCTATCTCTGTTAATTCTTTTACTATCCAGCCAAAGAGCTCTTCTCTACTTAATGGGGACGGAGATACTGAATAATTACTCTCTGTGATAAAAGGAGGTCTAGCATATTGATCCATCAACACATAGTAAGCCAATGCTCTACAAAAACGAGCTTCTGCACGCAATTGAGTAGGATTAGCATCCGTTGGGGCATTTCCTACCTGTTTCAGATATTCGTTAGCCAATGCTACAATAAACATACATCTTTGGTAAACGCCTTCTATAGATTCATTCTTAGAATTAGACCAAGTCATGTTGTTGATTTCTGGAACCCATGAGTCGTTTGCCCATGCTACTTTACACTCATCGGTAGACACTTCTTGCAGGTTCCACCATGAACGCAACAACTGAGCATTCCCCGGATCGAGATTTTCAATATCGGAACTTCCTTCACCATCTTGTCCACTAATAGCCCATACTGAATATATTTTCATTAATCCTTTGGTATAACTGGCAGCATCAGAATAAGCTATTTCGCCAGTCACTACATTCTCATCCAACGGCTGTACATCTAAGTCTCCCAAACAAGAGCTTAAAGTCAACGCTAATCCGCTAAATAATGTCAATAAATATTTTGCTTTCATTTTCATGTCAATTAAAAGTTAAGATTTAAACCAAATGTATAGGTTCTTGGACGTGGCCATATATTCCTATCAATGCCAAGATAATCTTTATTATTAGAGCTTTCAGGATCAATTCCACTATAATTGGTGATAGTAAATACATTCTGAACAGAAAAACTTACACGTCCGGATAGTTTATTAAACAATATATTTTTGAAACTATAGCCAAATGTCAGATTATCCAATTTTAGGAACGATGCATTCTCTAGGAAGTAATCAGACAGCTGCTGCTCTGTTCCATTCTTATGAGTAAATCCGGTTTCATACACTCCTGTATAAATATTAGAAAGGAATCCTTGATTGTTGAAAGTCAATGGCGTTGAATTTTGTGCAGCAAAAGCATTATATACATAATTACCTAAATTAGCACGTAAATTAAACCCTAAATCAAAATCTTTATATCTGAATGTTGAGCTAAATCCCATAAATACTTTTGGCATAGGACTCTTTCCTGTCAGGTAACGATCGGCCTCTGTAATTTGTCCATCTTTATTACGATCTACAAATACATTTTGAAGAGGCTTTCCATCTTCCCCATAAACCTGCTGATATAACCAGAAAGTATTAGGAGCATATCCTGTTTGATGTTTTTGTGTGCGAAGTCCTGTTCCATAACCAGGGTCTCCGATTTGTATACCCGGATAATCAGGGTTGTAAGATGCTGTCAACTTAGTAATCTCACTCTTATTCCACGTAATATTATAACCTAGATCCCATGAAAAATCGTTAGTTTCTATAGCTACAGCATTGATATTAAACTCAACTCCATTATTTTTCATTGTACCAACGTTAGCTACAATTACATTAGAGAAGTTAGTTCCTGCAGGAGAATCTATTGTATTAAGCAAATCTTTTGTCTTCTTTTGATAATATTCGATGCTACCATTAATACGATTATTCAAAAATCCAAAATCAATACCAAAGTTTGTCGTAGCAGTTTGCTCCCATTTTAGATTTGGATTATATCCATCAGGTTTCAGTAGACCCGACCCTAAATATGTTCCATTCGGATTTGTTCCAAAAATATAAGATGGGATATAAGCATAATCCTTACCTATATCTTGTTGACCTGTAACTCCATATCCTACACGCAATTTCAAATTAGATAATGCATCAATTTTACCGTGCATAAATGGTTCCTTGGAAATTGTCCAAGCAAATGCTGCAGATGGGAATAAACCCCAACGATTATCTTTACTGAAACGAGAAGAACCATCATCACGCAAAGTTGCTGTCAATAAATAGCGATCCATGAAGTTATAGTTCAACCTACCGAAGAATGATATCAAATAGTTTTCAGAAGGAATTTTTCGACTAGCTGTCCAAACATATTGACTAGTAGATTCATTGTATTCAAATCCATTTATAGTTCCAATAGATTTTGTTGAATTAGAGAACGTTTTATCAAAATCTGATTTATAAAAATGTTGATAAGAATAACCACCCATTATATCAACATTACTCTTTATCGACTCAAAATACTTATTATAGTTCAGATAAAAGTCTAACAATTGATTTCGGCGCAAGTTATCCCAAGATGTATATCTTCCTATATTCGGCAGATCCGAATCTTTCGCTGCTTGGTATGACCCTGCTGAAGGTCCGTTATTACCTGTAGAAGTAGCAATATCATAACCCAGATTTAAATTAGCACGTAGTTCAGGTAAGAAGTGGAATTTATAATCAAGCTGAATATTTCCTAAACTGCGTTTAGTTTTTCCAGAGTTGTCGACATCATATAACAATGCCAATGGATTGACAGGAGCTAACTTGTTCGGTTCAGTTCCTTGCATGTGATTCCAATAGCCATGATATCCATTTTCATCATAAATTGGTTTTGTCGGATCATAAAAAGCTGCAGCACCTACTGCTCCGGAATCTGCATATCTATTATTATTTATTGTTCCTTTAACATTAATATTTACACTCAAATGATCATTAAGAAACTTCGGACTCAAGCTAACACTTCCCGTAAAACGCTCATAATTTGAAGTTTGCAACGTTCCATCTTCATTTGTATAACCCACTGACACCCGGTATGGCAATATTCCTGCTTTTCCGCTAAATCCCAAGTTATGGTCTGTACTAAAGGCTGTACGGAAGATTTCATCTTGCCAGTTTGTCGATTGATCTGGATATTTATTCAACAGTTCTTGAGCATTATCTCCTGCATCTGTTCCTTTAGGATAATAAGTAGAAATTACATCACGGAATTCTTGAGCATTCATCGTTTTAATTTTCTTATAAGGGTCATTAAAACTATATGTGCTACTATAAGAGATTTTCACTCCTTTAGATTGGCTTCCTTTTTTTGTTGTAATAATAATTACACCGTTTGATGCCCTTGAACCAAAGATCGCTGTAGCAGAAGCATCTTTCAACACTGTGAATGATTCAATATCATTCGGATTGATTGTAGCTAAAGCATTTGGAGTTCCCGGAGCAGCATCATTCGATGTAGGAATACCATCAATAACGATCAAAGGATCATTACTTGCACTTAAAGATGCACCACTACGAATACGGATTGTAGAACCCGAACCCGGAGCACCATTCCCCGGCTGCACAAACAAACCGGAAACCTTACCTTGTAGCATTTGCTGCGGTGATGTTATTGCTCCTTTGTTTATCTCTTCTGCCTTGATTGCAACGATTGACCCACTAAGGTCTTCTTTCTTCACACTACCATATCCGATTACTACAACCTCTTTCAACATTTCGGTATCTTCCTCCAATGTGACATTAATTGTAGATTTTCCGGCTACAGAAACTTCTTGTGATTTGAATCCTACATAAGTGAACACTAACGTACCGTTAGAAGGTACATTGATTGCATAATTACCATCAACATCAGTTACAGTACCTATGGTTGTACCCTTAACAACAACACTACCACTAATGATAGGTTCGCCGTTATTGTCCTTCACATTACCCTTAACTGTGATATTTCCGCCTTGCGCAAAAATATTTGATGTTGACACCAATATTCCTAACATAAATAGTAGGAATACATTTAAACATCTGTTCTTAATCTTTCTTTTCATGCGAAATAATATTAAGATTAACATTAATATTGATTAGTTTATTACTTATTTCTATATAATCGGTTTATATATTCTATCGTGCATAACATACTATTCGTATTCAATAAAATTCTGATCAACCCTGAATTTTGAATAGAGGACAGAAGAGACAAATGTTATATTTTGTATATTTTTAAATAAATCTTGGCTTAGATTTAACATTAGAAACACTTGTATTTTCATGACATTTTAGGATTATAGTACAAATATGAGAAGACCTATTTTGTTTTGTATCAAAAGATTTTATAAAAAGCTGCTTTTTGTTATGCAAACGATTGCAATCGGATTGTAACATATATTTTGTTTATCAACCTTTTATAATCTTTAATATAACCATTATACACAATATATTAAATGAATGTGTACATTTGCGATTATATGCTGGACATTTGCAATTAGCAAAACTTATTTCGAAACGAAGACAATTTCTATACGATATATATATACAATTATAGAAGACTCTAAATTGCCGTCCCCTGTACACTAAAAGAAATAATATAAACTCAATATATGTTAAACAAAAAAGCTGAATGGGTTGTTTAAGATTTGACTACAATTAATTATTTATGAATAACATAAGAAGTATTTTATCTATCACCTTACTTAGTACATTACTACTATGCGCCTGTAAAAAAACTCAAGTCGAGGCTCCAATTGTTGAAGTTGAAACTGTAACAACAGATAATTTCGAAATATACGGAGAATACGTAGGTCTTATTAAAGCATCACGCAATGTGGAAATTCATGCACGTGTAGAGGGATTCCTCGAAAAGATGACCTTTAATGAAGGAAAAGGAGTGAAGGCGGGAGAACCTTTATTTTACATTAACGACAGAACTTACAAAGCTAAAGTTGAAAAAGCAAAAGCAAAGCTCAAAAGAGATGAAGCGCAAGCTCTAAAAGCAGAAAGTGATCTCAAAAGGATAGAACCTTTATATAATCAAAATGCTGCCAGCAGGCTAGACCTTGACAATGCAGTAGCTGCACTGAATATGTCAAAAGCTGATGTGGCTATGAGTAAAGCCGATTTGGAACAAGCCGAATTGGAATTAAGTTATACAGTGGTACGGTCTCCCCTATCCGGCTATATTAGTGAGCGGTATGTAGACATAGGCACTTTGGTAGGAAATTCGAAGTCGTTATTGGCTACAGTAGTTAAAAGAGATACCGTATTGGTCGATTTCAAACTTACTTCTCTCGACTATCTAAGAAGTCAACGCAGGAATGTGCATCTTGGGGAACTCGATACAACTCGGTCGTGGCAGCCAACTGTTACTGTTACGCTTGCAGACAACTCTGTATACAGCGAAAAAGGAATTGTAGACTTTGCATCCCCCCTTGTTGACCCTAAAACAGGAACTTTTGGCGTTCGTGCCGTATTGCCTAATCCCAATCAGGTTCTTCTACCGGGACAATTCACGCGTGTAAAACTATTACTAAATGTATTGGAGAATGTTGTTGTTATCCCCCGCAAAGCTATTTCGATAGAAAAAGGAGGAGCTCATATATTCGTTATACGTCCGGACAATATAGTGGAAAAACGCTATGTAGAGACGGGCCCCGAACATGATAATAAGATAGTAGTTATCCGTGGATTGAGCCCGAATGAACACATTGTTGTAGAAGGATATCAAAAGCTTACTCACGGACAAAAGGTTATATCGAGGAGTACTAAAGAGGAAGCAAAAATAGAGGCTCTCGAGAAAGCGGATGAAAAAAAGAAGGAGGATAAAAAATGAAGCCGGGATTATTTATAGACAGGCCTGTACTTTCTACCGTTTTATCCTTACTTATTGTTATTATAGGTATCATTGGGCTGGTACTATTGCCTATCGAACAGTATCCGCAAATAACACCTCCCGTTGTAAAAATAGGAGCTTCTTACCCGGGAGCAAATGCCACAACAGTTTCTCAAGCAGTGGCAACACCCATCGAACAAGAGTTGAACGGTACGCCGGGTATGATATATATGGAATCAAGCAGTTCCAACTCGGGAGGACTATCCATCACCGTTACGTTTGATGTAAACACCAATGCTGACCTCGCCGCTGTAGAGATACAAAACAGGGTAAAGTTAGCCGAAAGTCGTCTACCGGCTGAAGTTCTACAAGGTGGGATTTCTGTTGAAAAGCAAGCACCCGGACAATTGATGACTATTGCTTTGACATCTGACGATCCTAAATATGACGAGATATACTTAAGCAACTATGCAACTATAAATATACTGGACGTTATCAGGCGTATACCCGGAGTGGGACGTGTTTCGAATGTCGGTAGCCGATATTATGGCATGCAAATATGGGTATATCCCGACAGGCTCGCCAGTTTTGGACTAACAATCAAAGATTTGCAAGATGCTCTTAAAGATCAGAATAGAGAATCTGCTGCCGGCGAACTCGGTAAACAACCGATAGTCCACGTAGATGTGACTATGCCTATCACAGCACAAGGACGTTTGTCTACAGTGAGTGAATTCGAAGATATTGTAGTAAAAGCCAACAACGATGGCTCTTTTATCCGTATGAGAGACGTAGCAAGAGTGTCTCTGGAGGCATCATCATATAGTACCGAGAGTGGATTGAACGGTAAATATGCAACCATGTTGAGCATCTATCTCCTTCCTGGTGCTAATGCGATGGAAGTAGCGGATGAAATAAAGGCAGCCATGGGAAATATAAAACAAGATTTTCCCGAAGGCTTAGATTATCTGATCCCGTTCGACATGACAGAATACATCGGAGAATCTATTCATGAAGTTTATAAAACATTGTTCGAAGCTCTGACGCTTGTTATTATAGTAGTATTCCTTTCACTACAAAACTGGCGTGCGGCTATTATCCCGATAGTTGCCGTGCCTATTTCCTTGATCGGCACATTCGGATTTATGCTTATGATGGGATTCTCCCTTAATATGCTAACTCTTCTAGGATTGGTTTTGGCGATCGGTATTGTTGTGGATGATGCGATTGTGGTCGTCGAGAACGTAGAACGTATTATGGAGCAGAAGGGGGTAAACGCACGGGAAGCCACACACAGAGCAATGAAGGAATTGACAGGCGCTTTGATTGCCACATCGTTAGTATTGGCTGCTGTATTCGTTCCGGTAAGCTTCCTTGATGGAATAACAGGAGCACTCTACAGGCAATTTTCTGTAACGATTGTAGTATCGGTACTTATATCTGCAGTAGTAGCCCTAACCCTTAGCCCTGCCATGTGTGCTATAATATTAAAGCCATCGAAAAAGAAAAAGCACTTCATCTTCCGCAAAATAAATATCTGGCTAGGGAATGGCAATAAGAAATATGCCAATATCTTACTAAAGGTTATAAACAACCCTAGACGTACGATGGCAGCATTTGGTATGGTGCTTGTATTTATTTTCGTATTGAATAAAATAGTCCCTACCAGTTTTATTCCCCAAGAAGACCAAGGTTATTTTACCGTAGAGCTTGAAATGCCCGAAGGAACAACACTCGAGCGTATGCGAACAGTTACAGATAGAGCAGTAGCCTATCTTGACAATCACGAAGCGGTAGAATATGTACAAAATGTAACAGGATCAAGCCCTCGTGTAGGAACCAATCAGGGACGCACAACGTTGACGGTTATCCTTAAACCGTGGAAAGAAAGAAGTACGGGTGTGGATCAGGTAATGCGTGATGCACAAAAAGAATTTTATAATTACCCCGAAATAAGAGCATTTGTGAGTCGCCCTCCCGTCATTCCGGGACTCGGATCGGCTGGAGGTGTAGAGATGAAGCTTCAAGCCCGCTCCGATGCTCAGTGGGACGATCTGGTGGCTGCGTCTGATACGTTTATGTATTATGTCAATAAGTCTAAGATCATTTCAAATGTTTCTTCCTCTCTACAATCAGAAATACCTCAACTATATTTTGACGTGGATCGAGACCAGGCAATGCTGCTCGGAGTGCCAATGTCTGATATTTTTTCAACGATGAAAGCCTATCTGGGGTCAGTATATGTAAATGACTTTAATATGTTTAACCGCATATACAAAGTATACATTCAGGCCGATCAATCATACAGGGCAACAGCCAGCGATATTAACCTGTTTTTCGTAAAAACGAAAAGCGGCGACATGGTTCCGCTTACAGCTTTGGGTAAAACAAGCTATACTACAGGACCGGGGAATATCTCACGCTTCAATATGTACACATCGGCATCTATGCAGGTTACCCCTTCGGCAGGACATAGCTCGGGGCAAGCGATGAGCGAAATTGTAAACATCGCAAAAGAACACCTCCCCGCCAATATCGGGGTAGCGTGGAGCGGTCTCTCTTTTCAGGAACAAAAGGCCAGCGGGCAAACAGGTACAGTCTTGGTACTGGTTCTAATATTTGTATTCTTGTTTTTGGCAGCATTATACGAAAGTTGGACTGTACCAATTTCCGTTATATTATCCTTACCTATTGCTGCGTTAGGGGCATTTATCGGTATTTGGATATTAGGACTGGATAATGATGTATATTTTCAGATCGGACTAGTAACCTTAATAGGATTAGCAGCTAAAAATGCTATCCTGATCGTAGAATTTGCCAAAATACAGGTCGATGCAGGTATGCAACCGATATTTGCGGCGATGCAAGCAGCAAAATTACGTTTCCGACCGATATTGATGACATCTTTAGCATTCGTACTCGGTATGCTACCGATGGTAATAGCTTCCGGACCGGGATCAGCCAGTAGGCATTCGATAGGAACAGGTGTATTTTTCGGTATGATTGTAGCTATTACATTAGGAATAATACTTGTCCCATTCTTCTTTGTGATAGTATATAAAGTAAAGGATAAGTTTAAGATTCCGGAACTTAAGTTTCCTAAATTCCAAAAAATAAAGAAACTTATAAAAAGAGATAACAATGAATAAACTTACATATATACTACTCATTTCCACAGTATTATTCTCATCTTGTAAAATAGGTCAGAAATATGAACAGCCGGAAATGAATATACCTCAGGCATTTGATGCAAAAATAACGAATGAGGGAAATGCTTCTGACATCGGATGGAGCGCCCTATATAAGGATTCTGTATTACAAGGACTCATCACAAAAGCTCTCGACCACAACAAAGACATGCTCATAGCGGCTGCCCGTATAAAAGAAATGGCTGCAAACAAACGGATATCATTTGCAAACCTATTCCCTGAAGTAGGGGCTGAAGTCGCAGGACAAAAGGAATATCTGAACTATGGAGGCGATTCGAAGAAATATTCACCTGAGCTTAGAGCCAATCTTAATGTATCGTGGGAGTTGGATATATGGGGCAAACTGAGATGGGCCAACGAAGCCGGAGTTGCTGCATATCTGCAAACGGTAGAAGCGCAAAAAGCTATGCACTTAACCATTGTGGCACAGGTTGCTCAGGCATATTTTGAATTAAAAGCATTAGATAAAGAACTTACAATAGTGAAACAGACTCTGGATGCCAGACGTGAAGGAGTTCGTTTTGCCAAATTGCGCTACGAAGGTGGTTTGACATCTGAAATACCATACAGGCAAAGCCTTGTTGAACTTGCCCGTACCGAAACGCTGATTCCAAATCTCGAAAATGAGATAAAGCTGAAAGAGAATGACCTTTTTGTACTCGTTGGAGAATTTCCCATCGGAAACATTCCCAGAGGGAAAGATGACATTAGCCACCTGCAAGTTCCAGCCAGCCTACCTATCGACTTACCGTCGTCGCTACTGAAACGCCGTCCGGATATGATACAGGCAGAGCAAAAGCTGATAGAGGCTAATGCTAAAGTAGGGATGGCCTACACGGATATGTTTCCTTCGTTAAGACTTACAGGGCGTTTAGGTGGAGAAAATACCGAACTGACAGACTTTCTTAAAAGTCCGACATGGTTTATCTCGGGAGTACTTACCGGCCCTATATTCAATATGGGCAAAAACAAAGCAAGACATAATGCGGCAAAGGCTGCATACGAGCAAGAAGTATATAGCTACGAAAAATCTGTATTGAATGTATTTAAGGAAGTAAACAACTCTATCATTACGTTCAATAAAATGAAAGAGGTATATCTGTCACAAGAAGCTTTATACAATTCAGCTAACTCTTATCACGAGCTGGCTAAGTTACAATATGTAAACGGAGCTGTTAAGTATATCGATGTCCTGGATGCACAACGTCAGTTGTTCGATGCCGAGATAGCTTTGAATAATGCTACGTTAAACGAACTCTATTCGTTAGTTGCTCTCTACAAAGCATTGGGCGGAGGGCTTAATAGGGACTAAAAAAACTGTCTGAAAAGAAGACTCAGAATGACAATAGACAATACAAATCTTCTTTTCAGACAGTTTTAATTATATTATTTATCAGTTACCGGTGCCTTCTACTTTCTTTATTTGTTCTTCGGCTTTATCTCTCAAGTTCTGACCTTGCTTTTTAGCTTCTTCTACAAGCTTCTTTCCTGCCGCCTTAGCTGCGGCTTTTGCAAGAGGATTACTTCCTGCCTTTTCTTCCAAAGCCTGTGATTGTTTCTCAGCCTCAGCCACCAACTTTGTTGCCGTCGCATCCGCTTCCGATCTAATCCTTTCTATTTGTTTCGCTTTTTCTTCAGACACCTTCGCTGAAACATCAGCTCCTTTCTCTCCACCCAAAAGCTCATTTACGGCAGACGAAGCAGCTCCGGCAACCAACGCCTTGGTGTCTATTCCAATTTTGGGATTTGTAAATGTACCGCCTATTGTAATCGGCACAGACGACACGTAATGGTTTGCCAACGATTTAGGAAGCGTAACAGTGCCTTTGTAGTCGATGCTTTGATCAAGACCTGTTGCCCCCTCTAATTTCATAATGCCACCATTGCCAAAGTTTACATTGAAAGGCTTTGTATTCAGTTTTCCATTATTTATAGTAAACGGCAAATTCAAATCTTTTGTGGAGAATGACTTCAAAGCATCAGTCTTCAATGAAGAAGACAAAGCGGTCAAAGCCTCAACACCTTCTATCTTTACATCATTGGTTTGTAATGCACCACTACCAGTAAGACTTGCTAAAGTCTGCATAATTGTCTCACCTAAAGATGTATTAAATTTGAAGTTCATAGAATATGTTCCTCCTAATTTTTCGAATATAGGAGCAAATTTTTGCACTGATTCGACCGACTTGAATGTTTCAGCAAACGATACTTTCGATAAAGCCAGATCAAAGTTAACCTTCGGAGTTTTAGGGCTTGATGTATCATACGTTCCGCTAACCTTACAAGAACCACCCAAAGCATTAGCTCCAACATTATTAAGAGTAAGCACTCCATTTTTAACAGTCATATTGCCAACCATATTTGTAATGTTCATTTTTCCATATACAATTTGGTTGAGAGCGGCGTTCAATACAAAATCTATATTTTTAGGAATAATAATGTCTTCTGTTGTTGATGATGCTGTTTCTTCTGTTCCGGCAGTTTCGCTACTGATAAAATCATTCGCATTCAGATAGTTTGATTTTATATTCAACTGACCTTTCAGTGTTTGATCTTTCAATGCATATGCAATAAAATTCTCGAGACGTCCTGTAGCTGACAGATCATTTTTGCCAATCTTCAGGTTCAGTGACGATAGATTTACATAGCGTGGCGAAAATTCCAATCCGGCATCGTTAATCACCACATCTTGCATGTCTTGAGACTTATAAGTCATATTGCTCAATTTCAAACTGCCTGCTGCCGACACATTCTCATATTGTTCTTTTTCGATTGCAGACATCCGAGCTGCAACATTCAGATTAGCAATCATCTTACCATTTAAAGCTGTTCCTTTTTCTAACGGATATACATCTTTAATCATACCTAAATCAATCGTACCATTTGCCTGAGCTTTCAGATTGGGATCGCTCATCGGAGTGGACACATTCAGGCTTCCCGAGAAAGGATTACCTCCCAAATTGAAACTAAACTTGCTGATATCAATAATCATATTATCTAACGAGCCTCCTTTACTGTTTATCGCCATAGCAACATTTATATTATTGACAGCTTTGGGTAAAGAAGGGTATTGGAACATCGCATCGTTCACTATTATCTTTACATCAAACGCTGGATAACTATCACCATGCATAAGACCTTTGATATATGCCTCCAACTTTGCAGTTCCTGACGTTTTCACATCTTTAAAATCGGCTGTATACATAGCCGGAACAAGAGATAAGATATCTTTAAATTGGGTATCCGGCGCATTCAGCTTAAGATCGAACTCCATATCTTCATAATCCTTGCCCACCATAGCAAAAGTACCGTCAATAGATGCTTTAAGATCATTTAGTTGTAGGTTACTTTCTTTAAAGGAGAATTGCATCTTATCAAGATTAGCATTGATGGTAGCATCGGCCACACCTTGTATTTTATTCAAATATGGAATGCCATCCATAACAAATGTAACTTCGCCGATAGTAGAATTCGTATTTAATGTTGTTTCGCTAGCCGAAAAATCGCCATGCAGGTCTCCATTCCATTTATTAAGTGTCACTTTCATCTTTGTAGAATCGTTCTGATAAACAAAACTACAATCGTTGACCGTAATTTTTTTCAAATTGAGTTTGAACGCAGATTCACTTTCGGTTGAAGCAGATGCAGTAGAGTCAACCTTCATTATATCCCAGTTGGCACGTCCGTCTTCAAGCACTTTTGTATATATAGAAGCCTTATCCAGATTGATTTTGGATATATTATATTCGCTGCCAAAAAGGCTCATCAAGTCGATAGTAACACTTGCCGATTTAGCACTCAATAGTGTATCTTTCTGAAAGTCTCCGACACCTACTACCGAAGCATCGTTTAGGGAGAGTGTTGCATTAGGGAAATTGGAAAACAAGTTTAGTCCAAAATCCTTAATATCCACTGTAGCGTTTAGTTTTTCGTTTGCGGCATTCAATACGGCAGTTTTGATTTTATCTTTAAACAAGAAAGGAATTGCTATCATAGCCACTATAAGTACAACGACAACAACACCCGCAATAGTTAGAGCTTTTTTCATACTTTTCTCTTCGATTTTTATACTATGTATTTGTGTTTGTTTATTTTATTAACGGTTTATTCGCAATTTTGGTATAAGTCATGTTATGAAATATATTATGTTCGTATATAGTTATATCATGAAAGATTATTCTTGAAAGTTATCATATATTATGAGTAAATGTAATAAAAGAAACATCTCAAAAGTTACAAATAAAAACATACGAACAACTGTCACTTTTGTCACCTTTTGTTCACAAAAACCCACATAACACTATATATACAAGCCGCTTACACAAGAAATGCAAATATACAGAAAGTGACACTATTTTCTGATAAAACGGATATAAATACTCAGTGGTAAATTTTTACCGGATTTTTCAGGAACAATCAGTTCTCCGTAGGTGCGATCTTTGACATCTGGAAAATAATCCTTTATAAGGTTATCGGCTATCACAGCCGAAAAGCCCATAGAGTATAGATTTAGTATAAGAAATGAATTGGAATCCTCCAGCAATTGCGAACAAAGAGACATTATTTCGGCTATATTCTCTTCCAATATCCACTTCTCGCCATCAGGACCACGACCATATGCAGGAGGGTCTAGTATTATCCCATTATATTTCTTACCTCTTTTTACTTCGCGGCGACAAAACTTAAGTGCGTCTTCTACAATCCAGCGTATATCATGCAGATCAGAAGCATCCATATTTTCACGTGACCACGTGATTACTTGCTTCACAGAATCTACATGTGTCACATCAGCTCCTGCACTTTTAGCAGCAATTGAAGCCCCACCTGTATATGCAAAAAGATTCAATACTTTTGGTTCAGAAACATTGAGGCTTTGAACTGTATCGTATATGAAATCCCAGTTCTCCGATTGTTCAGGAAACACCCCTACATGCTTGAAAGATGTAAGACCCAAACGAAACCGAAGCTTCATTTCCTTATATTGATAGTTGATGAACCATTGGTCGGGCATTCCATTTTTTTGTACCCAAACTCCTTTGTCGTTGCCATCTTGAGAAGTCTTCCCTTTCTCCTTCTTGAAAGTGGCATCGGCTGCGTCCTCCCACTCTTTATCGGGCAGAGACTTACGCCATACGGCCTGTGGTTCGGGACGTCGGATAATGTATTTACCAAAACGTTCTAATTTTTCATAATCGCCCGAGTCGATCAGTTCATAATCTTTCCAATGCTGCGGTCTGAGTAATTGCATCTTTATTTCCTTTTATTCAGTCTGAATTTGAAAGCGAAATCAATGCTCAACAAATGTTCGTATTTGAAGATTTTATTGTTTTCTGGGTTCAAGACTACAAAGGTAGGACGATAAATTAATCCGACAGTAAATTTTGAAAAAAAATAAACAAAGATTGTATCTATAAAGAAAACAGCCGAATGGTTGATTCCAGTCGACTGTCTTTCTATAATTTACACATATCAGGTTCTATCTTTTCTTTGATGAGCTTTTGAAAAATGCATTCAACATCTGTTTGGCAATAGGGACAAGCACTGTCGTTGCCATTCTACTCCAAAATCGTTTGTTTTCTACAGCATTCTTTTGGTCAATCTTAGCCTGTTCACGCTGTGCCCTTTCGGCTTCTTTCTGAGCTTTTGCCGTTGCTTTATCCTGCACCGCTTGTTCTTTCTCACTTAAAGTACCTTGCAAACGCTCCGTTAAAATTTCGTAAGCTGATTCTCGATCTACTACTTGTGCATAATGGCGATACAATATAGAACCCTGCGTCATCTGATTACGGGCAGTAGTATCCAATGGTCCGATTTGCCCTTCAGGGGGTAGAATAAAAGCTCTTTCGACCATATTTGGACGTCCTTTTTCATCCAAAAGTGAAACTAAGGCCTCTCCCGTAGCCAGTTCCGAGATTGCCTGTTCTGTATCAAATTTAGGATTCGCTCTGAAAGTTTGCGCCGCAACCTTGACGGCTTTCTGATCTTTCGGCGTATAGGCTCTCAAAGCATGTTGCACACGATTCCCTAGCTGACCTAATACAGAGTCGGGAATGTCTGCAGGAGTCTGTGATATAAAATAGACGCCTATCCCTTTAGAACGAATGAGACGAACCACCTGCTCTATCTTTTCCAATAATGCCTTCGGTGCATCACTAAACAGTAAATGAGCTTCATCGAAAAAGAATACCAGTTTCGGTTTGTCCGGATCACCAACTTCGGGCATTACATCAAACAGTTTGATCATCAGCCACATCAAGAAAGTAGTATATACACGTGGAGAATTCATCAGCTTATCTGCTGCCAATATATTTATAACGCCCTTCTCTCCTACTGTTTGTATCAGATCGTCGATATTCAGATTCGGCTCTCCAAAGAATTTATCAGCACCTTCTTGCTCTAACGCAATTAATCCACGCTGTATAGCTCCAACACTTGCGGTAGAGATATTGCCATAACTCGTTGTAAAACGATTGGCATTGTTTCCTACATATTCCAATAGCTTTTGTAAGTCTTTTAAGTCGATGATATCTAAAGACTCATCTTTCGCCAATTTAAATATAATAGTAAGAACTGCCGATTGAGTGTCATTGAGAGATAAAAGCCTGCTTAATAGAAGCGGCCCCATATCTGCAACGGTGGCTCTGATAGGTGCTCCTTGATCTCCAAAGACATCCCAAAACTGAACAGGGAAATCTTGAAATTTAAATCCTTTGTCTGCCAATTTGTATGATTCTACACGTTGGGTAACGCTCTCCTTATTTCCTCCAACGGCGGCTACACCGGATAAATCGCCCTTCACATCTGCAGCAAATACAGGAACTCCCATTTTACTGAATGTCTCAGCTAAGGTCTGTAACGTCACTGTTTTTCCTGTACCTGTGGCTCCGGTGATAAGTCCGTGTCGATTAGCCATTTTAGGAACCATACAGACTTCCTGTTCGGGAGAAATAGCTATAAAAGCTCTTTTTTCATTATCATACATTGGATTATATTTTTTAAGTTTGTTTTCTTATTATATAAAATCAAAAAGGAGTATAAAAAGTTCGCTAATGGTATTACAAAAATAATTATTTATTGCAATACACATCACCAATCGATATAAAGCTTAATTTTATCAAAAAGAATTTATTGAACACATTCGCTAAAATAAGAAAATGGGTAACAGATAATCCGATAAAAAGCATCATTATTGTCGGTACTTTAGTTCGCTTAGTTGTTGCCTTTTTATATCAGTATATAACCCTCTATCCTGATAGTGAAGGGTATGTAGAGTTAGCTAAGAGAATCCTAATCTTTGATTTTTCAGGCTATGAAGGTCAACGTTCTCCGGGATATCCTATTTTACTTGCGTTGAGTAATATCTCTTATTCTACAACAGGTGCACTACAGTTTATTATAGGAATAGTTACTCTTATTTACTTCTACAAAACATGCCTATCGATGAGGCTGGACAAAAAGATATCTTTTTACTTAACGATTATATTAAGTTGCTACTTACCAACTATTTTTTTCGAGGTTACTATTCTTACCGAAACACTAACATTACTAGTTATAATACTTATATTTTATCTGTTTTTTAGAATTCGAAGCGGACAGTCGAATCAATACATAGGACTAAGTATATTGTGTGGATACCTTGTTTTGATAAAGCCTTTTTATATATTCTTACCCGTAATTCTCTTTTTTATATTATTAAATGGAAGTTCATTTAAGTACCTATTAACCAGACTATCCTTTATCTTAATAATTCCTCTTTTTGTTTTTCTAGGTTGGTCTTATGAAAACAAAAAGAACACTGGATATTTCACTTCTACTACTTTCTACGGATTCAATCTTGCTCAGAACTGTGTCAACTTTGCAGAAAAAACAACACCCGAATATGCTACAATAGGCAATATATATGCCAAGTATAGAGACAATAGAATTTCGGACAAGGAAATAGCAATGACTATCTGGGAAGCATACCCTGAATTGAAATCGGAAACAGGCTTATCGTTCCCTGACTTATCCAAGAGGCTCTATGATTATAGTATCGTTACAATTAAAGAGAACCCGATAGCGTATTTGCAGCAGGTTTTTATCTCGTGGCGTGACTTTTGGAAAACATCACTGTATTGGGAATATGATAAATTTGCTATTCCTCATGCCAATGAAATACTATTGTATATATGTTACTTAGAAAGAATTCTGTTACAATTAATAAAGATTGCGTTTATAATCCTCATCCCTTACAATATATTCAGAGGTATAAAGCAAAAGAAGATTACTCCTCAACTTACAATATCTATAATAGTATTCACTGCCTCGATACTACAAGCTTTTGTTACATACGGAACAAATTCACGATTTAGCTTTCCATTCGAAATGCTTATTGTATTATCTGTCATATTAAATGTTTTAGACATAAGATATAAAAAACTCGAAAGATCTGATATACAATTCGAGTCGGAATAGGCTTGAACGCTGAAAATAAAGATCAAAAATAGCCAGATGCAGTAAAATTGACTATTTTTGTACGTTTTATAAACTTAATTGATGTGATTTCAGTAGAAGGACTAACGGTAGAATTTGGAGGTTTCAGCCTCTTTGACGATATATCTTTTGTTATCAACAAGAAGGAGAGAATAGCCCTTGTTGGTAAAAATGGAGCAGGTAAATCAACCATGCTTAAAATATTTGCGGGGCTGCAAGCTCCTACACGAGGAAATCTTTCCGTACCCAAAGACATAACGATCGGTTATCTGCCGCAGCACATGACCCTAAAAGAAGGTAATACTGTTTTTGAAGAGGCTTCTTTAGCATTTTCTCACATACAGAAGATAGAAACCGAATTAGAGTATGTAAATAAGCAGTTGGCTGAAAGAACCGACTATGAGTCGGAAGCCTATCACAACCTGATTGAGAAATCATCTTATCTCAACGAGGAGTTTATGATGTCGGGGGGCGGTAACTTTCAGGCAGAAATAGAAAAAACACTGACTGGTCTCGGCTTTAAACGTACAGACTTTGAACGTCCGACAAGTGAATTTAGTGGAGGATGGCGCATGCGTATCGAATTAGCGAAACTGCTTCTTCAACGTCCAGACGTACTTTTACTCGACGAACCGACTAACCACCTTGATATAGAGTCGATCCAGTGGCTCGAAACATTTCTTTCGACCCGTGCCAATGCCGTCTTACTTGTATCGCATGACCGTGCTTTTCTGGATGCTGTAACCCAACGCACAATAGAAATATCTCTCGGACGTATTTACGATTATAAAGTACCCTATACCAAATATGTGGAACTGAGGCAGGAGCACCGCGAGCATCAAATACGTGCTTTTGAAAATCAGCAAAAGCAAATACAGAAAACCGAAGAGTTTATAGAGCGTTTCCGCTACAAAGCGACAAAATCGGTACAAGTACAATCACGCATAAAGCAATTGGATAAGCTAGAACGGCTGGAGGTAGACGATGAAGATAATGCTATGCTGAATCTTAAATTTCCTCCTGCACCACGCTCAGGTTCTTATCCTGTAATTGTAGAAAATGTAGAAAAAAGCTATGGAGATCATCTGATCTTCAAAGATGTAACATTTACGATACATAGAGGAGATAAAGTAGCTTTTGTTGGGAAGAATGGAGAAGGGAAATCTACCTTAGTGAAATGCATTATGAACGAGATTGACTTCAAAGGCAAACTCGAACTAGGACATAATGTAAAAATAGGCTACTTCGCACAGAATCAAGCACAGTTATTAAACGGGGATCACACCGTGTTCGAAACAATAGACTATGTGGCTGTAGGTGATATACGAACTAAGATCAGAGACATATTGGGAGCCTTTATGTTTGGGGGAGAAGCTTCTGACAAAAAAGTAAAAGTATTGTCCGGTGGAGAACGTAGCCGCTTGGCAATGATACGCTTATTACTCGAACCCGTCAATCTGCTTATTCTCGATGAGCCGACCAATCACCTCGATATGCGTTCGAAGGATGTTTTGAAGAAGGCGATTAAAGAATTTGACGGAACAGTTATCGTAGTATCCCATGATCGAGATTTCTTAAACGGGCTTGTAGAAAAAGTTTATGAATTTGGTAACCAACAAGTAATAGAGCACTTAGGCGGAATCTATGAATTTCTTGAAAAGAAAAAAATGGATAGCCTCAAAGAACTTGAAGTCTCTACATCTCCGCTTAATGAATCAGACAAGACTACAGATCAAGAATCTGTAAATAAGTTATCTTACGAAGAGCGAAAAGAATTAGCTCGTCAAATAAAAAGAGTAGAAAAACAAATTTCGGATATAGAAAAAAGTATAGAAAGTAAAGAGAACGAAATAGCCGAAATAGAACTTAAACTAACAACACCGGAAGGTGCGGCCGACGCTTCTCTATTCGAAAGACATGGACTATTATCAAAAGAGTTGGAAGACGATATGCTCAAATGGGAAGAATTGACTGTTGAACTTCAAAATATTTCGAAAGACTAAATTTGCATTCTATGAGAACTATATTGTCTATTTTAATGTTATTTTGTACTATGATTTTATCGGCACAAGAAATACAAGAAAATATCCTTGAAAATAAAACCTATCTCGAAAGAATGGCTTACTTCAAGGCAACCCCTCTGACTAATGGGCAAATAATATTTTTAGGGAATAGTTTGACACAAGGCGGTAAATGGAATGAATACTTCCCTACTCAAAAACCTGTAAACAGAGGCATAGCGGGTGACAATACATTGGGGATGCTCAATCGGTTAAACGAAATTATAATTGCTAAGCCAAAGAAAGTATTCCTCATGGCAGGAATCAATGATATATCTCTCAGCAGATCGAATGAGAAAATAATGATAGGCATCAAGTCTATCATCTACCAAATAGAAACAGGCTCGCCTTATACAAAAATCTATGTTCAAAGTCTATTGCCAATCAACAACAATAGAAATGTATATCAACGAATGTTGAATAAAGAGTGGCAGATAGAACAGTTGAATAAAGAGTTAAAAGCTTTCTGTGAAAAGGAGAATATAACCTTTATCAATATTTATCCTGCATTTTTGAGCGAAGACAGAACCTTAGATGCCAGATACACAACGGACGGATTGCATCTGAACGATAACGGATACACAGTTTGGGTAGACCAAATACGAAAATATGTAGAGGAGTAACTAATTTAATTTATATGAACAAAATCTATTTCTATTTACCGATTGCCGCTCTCGCTCTAACGCAAGTGAGCTGTAAACAAAAGGCAAGCGCACAGGACTCGGATGCTGATATTATGAATATCGCACAGAAATTTGATACTGCCAATTTGGATATTACAGCTATCCCCGGCAATAACTTTTACCAATACGCTACAGGCGGTTGGGCAAAGGCAAACCCTATGAAAGACGAATATGCACGCTATGGTTCATTCGATCAATTAGCTGAACGAAATCAAGAGCAAGTAAAAGGTCTTATTGAAGAATTGGGTAAAACAAAACATGATCAAGGTTCTATCGCTCAGAAGATTGGAGACCTGTTTGCGTTGGGAATGGATAGTACGAAGCTCAATGCCGACGGAGCAAAACCAATAAAAGCTCAGTTGGATAATATAAACAAAGCTTCTACAACAGCTGATATAGTAAAACTAACGGGAGAACTAAGAAAATATGCGAACTCTCCATTCTTTGGTCTATATGTAGGTGCCGACGACAAGAATAGTTCTATGAATATTGTTCAACTATACCAGGGAGGTCTCGGATTAGGAGAACGCGATTATTACGTAGCACAAGACTCTACATCGGTTGCTATCCGTAAAGGATATCTCAACTTGATAAAGACTCAATTTGTAAATGCGGGCTACAGCGAAGCTGATGCACAAAAATCAGCTGACGTAGTTCTAAAAATAGAAACAGCTTTAGCAAAAGATCACTTCAAAAAAGAAGACACCAGAATTCCAGAATTGAATTATCACAAAATGAATGTTACCGATTTGAATAAATCAGTAGCTAATTTTGACTGGAAAGCCTTCTTCGATGCAGCCGATGCTAAAGATTTTACAGAAATTAATGTAGCTCAGGTAAAACCGATTGCAACAGCCGTAAATTTGATACATACACTGCCTATTGATGAATCGAAAGCTTATCTTTCATGGTGCTTGATCAATTCTGCAGCCGGGTATCTTAGCGACAATTTTGTAAATGCAAACTTTGACTTCTACGGAAGACAACTTAGTGGTCGCAAAGTATTACAACCTCGTTGGAAGCGTGCTGTAGGAGTTGTGGATGGAGCTCTTAGTGAAGCTGTAGGTCAAATGTATGTAGAAAAATACTTCCCAGCTGAAGCTAAAGAAAGAATGCTGAAGTTGGTGAAGAATCTGCAGGTAACATTGGGCGAACGCATCAACAACTTGACATGGATGAGCGATGCAACGAAAGCTAAAGCTCAGGAAAAACTGAACTCTTTTACTGTTAAGATTGGTTATCCGGACAAATGGAAAGACTATTCAACGCTTAATATAAAGAAAGACTCTTATTGGGAAAATGTAGTACGGGCAAGTGAGTTCGATCATAACGAAATGATCAAAAAGATCAACAAGCCTGTAGATAAGAGCGAATGGCATATGCCTCCGCAAATGGTGAATGCATACTATAATCCAACAACGAATGAAATTTGTTTCCCGGCGGGAATTTTACAACCACCATTCTTCTATCTAAACGAAGATGATGCGGTTAACTATGGAGCTATCGGTGTTGTTATCGGTCATGAAATGTCTCACGGATTTGACGATCAAGGATCTAAATATGACAAAGAGGGTAACCTGTCGGACTGGTGGACAAAAGAAGACTCTAAGAAATTTAACGAAAGAGCTCAGGTACTTGTTCAACACTTCAACAAAATAGAGGTTCTTCCGGGTGTATTTGCTAATGGAACATTTACTTTGGGAGAAAACATCGGAGACTTTGGTGGACTTCAAATTTCATACAATGCATTCGAAAAAACAGATGAAGCTAAAAAAGGCGATAAAATAGACGGCTTTACTCCGGCTCAACGTTTCTTCTTATCTTATGCAGGAGTATGGGCAGGTAATATTCGTGATGCAGAAATCCTACGTCGTACAAAAACAGACCCGCATTCTTTAGGTAAATGGCGTGTAAATGGCACATTACCTCATATCGATGCATGGTATAAAGCATTTAATATCACAGAAAAAGATTCTCTATATATTCCAAAAGAAAAGAGAGCTGATATCTGGTAATATAAATAGGTTTTAAAAGAAATGGGTTCGTTTTCTACGAACCCATTTTTATTTTATAGCCTTATTATCAATCTTTCTTTATCAGTTGATCAAATTCCTCTCTAGTTCCAGCAAATGCGTTCAGGTCAACATCCGTTTTTATACCTTCTATTTTCCCTTTATTCGTATATTGCCAAAACAACCATTTACGCCCATCAGGCAGCTTTGGCTTAGAAACTATATCTCTTATCCAAATGGGATTATCAACGAACTGTCCGATCATGTAGTTTTTATAGAACTCATTTGTAGTGTAGATAAGCACCTTCCGTTGATAATGATTTTCCAGAATCTCTATAAACTTGGCAATTTCTGCGATAATATCTTCTTTACGATTTTCCTGCTGACAATTTCCGCCATACTCCAAGTCGATAATAGGCGGAAGGTCTATACTATCTTTAGGTACATAATGAATATAATTTCGGGCCTGTGCATCTCCATCTTTACAAAATGTAAAAAAATGATAAGCACCTACCGGTACATTATGATGAATGGCTAGTCTCCAGTTTTCCTGAAAAAGAGAATCTTTATGATTACCTCCTTCTGTAGCTTTTATAAAAGCAAATTGAACGGATTGCTTGTCTAATTTTCCCCAATCAATTGTTTGTTGATGATGAGAAACATCTATGCCTTGTACCGAATACTCTTCAAAAGAAGGGTAGTTCATTCGTATATACCCTTTGGTATAAGCAAAATACAATCCGGTTATAACAACAGCTATAATCAGTATTGCACCAAGGGAAGAATATATGATGAGTTTCTTTTTCATACAGATATTAAAGTTAACACGATAATATTATTTTTAGTGAAGATAATAATTACTATTTTCTTTTAATATGTAGAAATTATATTTATTTTTGATAAAAATTATTAATCTTAAAAATCAGATAGTTATGTCAGAATTTAATACAGAAAATCAAGATTACCAATCTTCTCCCTATCAGGCTAATAATTTAGATGATTTTGCTAAACCTGTTAAACCCGATAATAACTTGGTCTTATCAATTGTAGGTACAGTACTAGGACTATGCTCTCCATGCTGTATAGGACTGATATTAGGTGTTATTGCAATCGTATTTTCTACACAAGTAGATTCAAAATATAATGCAGGAGAATATGAGGCAGCACAGGGAAATGCACAAAAGGCTAAGATTTTTGCTCTGATTGCCATCGGATTATTCGCTCTCAATTTAATCTATGGTATTATTATGTTTATCACAGGCGGAATGGATGCTGTACTTGAACAATACAAAGAGGTTCTAAAATATGCTGAATAAATAAATACTAAATTATTAATATATTTGGAAAGGTAATCGTAGCAATTACCTTTCCTTTTTTATATGAGAAAATATATAGGATATATCATTATCATAGCTATTCCTTTAATCATAGCATTTGTCTATTACAATTATTATGCAACAACAGGGAATATATGGAGCAAACAGTGTAGTTTTCACGAGCTAACAGGACTTCAGTGCCCCGGATGTGGCGGTCAACGATCTTTTTACCATCTGCTACACGGAAATATATTGCAAGCATTACGGTATAATGCTCTATTAATAATTATACTCCCCTTCTTGCTATATATATATTTCCTCTTAGCTCAGGTTTACATATTAAAGAATAAGAACTATCTGAAATACTTTAACTTTTCGGGGAAGCTGGGATATATCTTTATCGCCGTATTAGTCATATTCTTTATTCTACGAAACATACCCATATCTCCTTTTATTTACTTATCTCCTCCTCGGTAAAAGAAAAAAAGTGGCTTTCGCCACTTTTCATTATATTACTTTCTTAAATCTTTCGAGGAATATATTTGCCTGATCGATAGTCAAACAAAGAGGAGGCAATAAGCGGAACACATGAGTTCCTGTAGCTCCTGTAAATACTTTCTCTTCGAAAAGAAGCTTCGAACGTTTCTCTTTAATAGGTTCGTTAAATTCCATCCCAATCATCAATCCTCGTCCACGAACTTCTTTTATCTGAGGAATCTTTTTCAACTCTTGCATCAGGTATTCACCAACATTGTAAGCATTCTCGACCAGCCTCTCTTCTTTCATAATATCCAATACTGCAATAGCAGCAGCACAAGCCAAATGATTTCCACCAAAGGTAGTACCAAGCTGACCATATACAGCCTTAAACATCGGATTGATGAGCACGCCTGCCATAGGGAAACCATTACCGATACCTTTAGCTACAGTTATAATATCAGCTTGTATATCTGCATACTGGTGAGCGAAAAACTTACCACTACGCCCATATCCCGATTGTATTTCGTCCAATATAAGGATCGTTCCTGTCTCGGTACAAACATCACGAAGCTGCTTTAAAAAGCTGTCCTCAGGAACTTGTATTCCTGCAACACCCTGAATACCTTCAATCAAAACAGATGAATATTCTTTAGTAGCAAGCTCTTTCTTTATAAATTCAATATCATTAAATGGAGCAAACACATAGTTCGGATTCATATTCACAGGAGCTGAATATGCCGGAATATCTGTAGCCGCAACTGTAGCTGAAGTGCGCCCATGAAACGCTTTCGCAAAAGCTAACACCTTTTTTCGTCCATTATGGAAGGAAGCAAGCTTTATGGCATTTTCATTTGCTTCTGCACCCGAATTTATCAGAAATAAAAAATAATCGGGATAACCACATTGTTCTCCAAGTTTTTGAGCAACCTCCTGTTGTAATTTGTTTATAACAGAGTTTGAATAAAACCCAAGCTTATTCAATTGATCTGTTAGCTTTTCTACATAGTACGGATGAGTATGTCCTACGGATATCACAGCATGCCCGCCATACAAATCCAAGTATTCATTTCCCTTGTCATCATATACATAGCATCCATTACCTTTCACTATGTTAATATCAAACAGTGGGAACACATCAAATAATTTCATTTTGTATATATTAATTAGTTATATTATTTATCAAATCTATCACACCCTCTTTATTTATTATATACATCCCAAGTCTTACATCCGATACCCCCTCTTTCAATTTATATGTATAAACCGGATGCCCGTCTTCTTCCTTTATATCAAAGTAACTGAACTGAATATTAGCTTTTGATTCCAACTCTCTTGCCGCTTCTACAATATGGGTTGAGATAACAAAAAACGAGGTTCTAATTTTAGCAAAGGCAGAAACAACCGCTACTGTTCCATCGTAAGCATCTTTCACATTTGTTCCTCTGAACAGCTCGTCGAATAGAACCAATATTCTGTTATTTGCTTCCAGCCTATGAGCCACATCCTTGATCCTCATTACCTCTGCATAGAAATGGCTATAACCTGTACTCAGATTATCCGAAATATTTATAGTTGTACTCAATCCAGACAAAATACCGATTTTCATTTTACCGGCAGGAACAGGAAAACCTGCGTGTGCCAAGTATACAGCCACACCTAGCGCTTTTAGGAATGTTGATTTACCCGCCATATTAGGTCCCGATATGAATAATAGATTCGACTGGTTGTCGAAATGCACATCATTCGAGATAGCATTCTCTACAAAAGGATGGAATAGCCCTTCCAAATCAAGCACAGTCTCTGTTTCAGATAATATTTCAGGGTATTGTAAATGATATTTAGCAGCCGCTTTGGCCACCGCAAACAAGGCATCATATTCATGTACAAGGTCTAGGAAGAAATGTATATGTTTCTTATCGGTGTAACGAAACATATAATCGAGCCTCATTATATCATAAGACTTGTATTTCTTCATATCCTTTATCTCTTTGTATGCCTCTTTTTGGAAAAGCTCCAGAACAATATCGTTATTCTTCACTAAGAATACAGGAGCATCTCCTTCTTTAAGTTTGTCAGCCAAGATAATAGAAAATTCATATATATTCTTTAGGAGGTCTACTGTCGAAGTAACCCCTTTTTCGGCAAGGTAGTATTCATTACTGCTTGTACTTATCTTGTCCGCAATCATTTTCTCTATAGCCGTAAACCAAGAAGGCATCCGTGTCGGATAATCGGGCTGCCGTAGATAGTATTCAGTAAAATCCAAAGCATCCTTATCAAGATTCAGACCATCCGGGAAATGCTTATGAAAAAAGGCAATCGTCTCCTTTCTTTCCGTGATCTGCTTATAGTCAGCCAAAGGATTAGCAAGATACTCGTATAACTTTTTCTTACCTCCAATGCACTGTGTATGATTAAATAAACCAACAACAGACAATCCTTCTTTGACTGTTTCAAAGATTTCAAGGTCCTTCTTCGTCTGACTGTCTACTTCAAATTTCATATATTTCATGATTATAAGATTTTATCGGTTCTATACAAAATAGATATACTGTAGAACCTTTTTCCATAAACCTTATAGTTTTTTATTTTAAGAACTCTGACTTTCTATTAAAAGGTGGCAACCAACGGTCACAGGAGCGAAGCGTATGTAAAAGTAACACTTATCAGTATACTCTTTATTGTTACTTTATCCTTAAAAAACTTCTATAATAGATAATCTTATAAGCGGAATATAATCCTTACAATTCTTTCATATAACCTATAATGGTCTTCATTGCTGTATCCCAATTCAATCGGGATTCGAAGTCATGGTAAGCCGACAGAGCCAACTCATTATAATAGTCTTTGTCTTCGAATGTTTTATATATCTGTTGCGCATACTCTTTAGGTTCTACTTGGGAACTAAGGATTATTCCATTCGTATCATTCACGATAGAAGGAATTCCTCCTGTTGCAGCCGATACACACGGAACTGCATACGACATAGCTTCAGAAAAAACAATCGGTGTACAGTCTGCCCGTGAGGGAATAAAAAGAAAATGGCTTTGCAAAATCAAATCTTCTACCTTTTTCATGCCTTCGGGAGTGGCTTTACTTATACGCCCATGATTGATTATATAAGGTGGTAAGTTTTCTACCGGCAAATCATCGATACCTACAATATGTAATTCAGCTGGTTGACGTAGTTCTTCATTCAAATACCTAACAGCATCGATGGCAATATCTCCACCTTTGCGAAACCAGTCAACACCTAGGAAAAGAATCTTACAAACATCTGTACTTCTTTTTTTAAGTATACCTTTTATCTCCTCTAAAGATATTTTCTGAGTAGAGATATTTGCACCAAAGGGTACAATCCTTACTTTATCACTATCAGCATCATAATCTTTGATTGCACTATCTGCAGCCCACTGAGAACTATAAATAGCCAAACTACTTGAGTCTAATGATAATTGCTCCATCTGATTTCCTTCTTTAATATACTGCTGACTAAGATTTGAAAAATAGTCATAGTAATTTATCATCGAAGCAAATGTAGCATCAGTATATATGACCTTATGCTTATTTGTTTTCAGATAAGACATAAGAGTAGAGCTGTGAGAAAATAATATATCTGTAGTCGGATTCAGATGTGCTGATATCTGTTTTGCATAACTTTTTCCGAATTCGGGTGACCGGTCTGCACGATATATTTTGTTTTGCCCATATAACTTATTCTTCACCTTCAGAGAGAATGTCCAATCTTCCTGCAAACCTGTTATATAATCCACATTGGAGTATTTAGCCAGATTTGTTGCCATAAAATGCACAGTGCCGGACCAATGCTTTATGTCTGTGGATGGAAAGTTTGTTACATAGGTTATGTTCATAATGATTGTTATTTACATCTTCTGACTACAAAATAATGAATTATTTTATGGGAGAAAAATATATATATTAACAATAATCCTATTAATATTATAATTAACAGTGAAAAACCAAAAGGAACTGCTATATCTACACTAAAAAACACTTTTCTAAAAGACCACAATAGTAAAAGACCCGCCAGTGTATAAGCATAAGGTGAGATAATCCATTCCGTATTATGAACTATCCATTTTTGATAAAACTCTTTATACTCATCTAACTTGAGCAATTCTTTAAATATTCTATTAGATGCCCTATACTTTTTTAATCTCCCTAAATTAATCGCAATCCATTTTTTACTTGCGATATACAGAGTATTATACTCATAGTAGTTTTTATCCAATTTGCCTATTAGAACCTCTAGTTGATCAGCTACTATTTTCCCTTTCTTATACTCTCCTTTATCATCAAGGATCCTTATGTACATTATTTTCAGATAGATAAACTTTGAAGTTGTAATATTTGTATTCGCATTCTCTAAATCATCAAAAAAACTTAGATTACGCTTATAAAAATTTAAGAAAAGTTCATCTCTTTTCTCCTTTTGCACATCTTTCTTTAGAATACCATCCAGTTCAATAAGGATAGGATGCTTAGATTTCTCTGAATTGTTAGGTGGCGTATACATAATTATTTCTTTCAAAAAGCAGATGCTTTCAAATTCAACCCTATAGTTTCTTCCAAACCAAAAATCAGATTCATATTATGCACTGCCTGACCGGAAGCTCCTTTTACTAAATTGTCGATACATGAAAGAATAAGCAGTTTATTACCATGTTTCTCAAGATGTAAAACACATTTATTTGTATTTACAACTTGTTTTAAATCGATATTCTTATCCGATATAATCGTAAACGGGCTATCCTTGTAATAATCTTTATACAATTTCTCTGCATCCTCTATTGTACCGTCGTAATTGATATAGGTAGATACAAAAATACCTCTCGTGAAGTTTCCACGCACAGGGATAAAATTAATATCTTCACCAAAATTTACCTGTAACTGATTTAGCGACTGTTTGATTTCCGTCAGATGCTGATGTTCGAAAGCTTTATAAACTGATATATTGTTTTCACGCCAACTGAAATGAGATGTAGCAGAAGGCTTCACCCCTGCCCCGGTAGATCCTGTAATAGCATTCACATGAATCTCAGCAGTCAGCTTATTTGCTTTTGCCAAAGGTAACAATCCTAACTGTATAGCTGTTGCAAAACATCCCGGATTAGCCACATAGGAAGACTGCTTGATTTCTTCTTTATTCAACTCAGGAAGACCATAAATAAACTTATTTCCTACTGCTTTATGTCGATAATCTGTAGAAAGGTCAATTATTTTCAGGTGATCGGGGATATCATTCGCATCCAAGAACTTCTTAGTATCGCCATGTGCTGTGCAGAAGAATAAAACATCAATCTTGTTATAGGGTAATTGATCGGTGAAACTCATATCTGTTTCTCCCAAGAGGCCTCCATGTACATCTGTCAGCTTATTCCCTGCATTACTTGTACTATTTACGAATACAAGTTCTACCTGTGGATGATTGAGTAATATCCTTATCAGTTCTCCGGCTGTATAGCCTGCTCCACCTATTATTCCTGCTTTTATCATTTATTTTTATATTTACCACAGAGTGAACGGTGTGGTTGATCTTAAATATTATTTTCCGTTTTTCTTCTGCACACTATGATATATCTTATTTGTCATAGCATATATCTTGGTAAATCCTTTGGCATCGTCGGAAGTCCAAGCTTTGTTCATTTCGCCATATTCACCAAAGTCTGCTTTCATCAAGTCGAAATCACTTTCAACCCCTACAAGAGTATAATGATAAGGTTTCAGTTCTATGATAACACGACCTGAGACATTGCGCTGCGAACTTTCGAGCATCGCTTCTATATCTCGCATCACAGGCTCTAGGTATTGCGCTTCATGTAAAAACATGCCATACCAGTTACCTACCTGATCTTTCCAATATTGTTGCCATTTGGTAAGTGTATGTTTTTCCAACATTTTATGAGCATTGATGATAACAATAGGTGCAGCGGCTTCAAAACCTACACGTCCTTTAATACCAATAATAGTATCACCTATATGCATATCTCGACCTATAGCGTAAGCGGAAGCAATTTCTTCAATTTTCTGTATCGCCTTTACTTTATCAGTATATTTTTCACCGTTAACAGCAGCTATTTCACCTTCTTCAAAATCAATAGTCAGCATTTCTGAGTCTTGTTTTTTCAATTGAGAAGGGTATGCTTCCTCTGGAAGAGTTTGATTCGATTTCAATGTTTCTTTTCCACCGATACTTGTACCCCAAAGACCCTTGTTGATAGAATACTCCATTTTTGTGAAATCTGCTTCATACCCATGCTCTTTCAGATAATTGATTTCATATTCACGAGTGAGCAGCAAGTCACGTGTTGGAGTAATTATTTCGATGCCCGGTGCAAGCACATCAAAAGTCAGGTCGAAACGAACCTGATCATTTCCGGCACCAGTGCTTCCATGCGCTACAGCGTCAGCACCTATTTCTTTTGCATAGTTGATAATAGCAATTGCCTGAAAAATACGCTCCGAACTAACAGATATAGGGTATGTGCCGTTGCGAAGCACATTGCCAAAGATCATATATTTGATACTTTTCTCATAATACTCTTGTGTTATATCAAGACTAACATGTTTTGCAGCACCCAGTTTATATGCCTTTTGCTCTATAACCTTAAGTTCGTCAGCAGTAAATCCACCCGTGTTTGCAATTGCTGTATATACCTCATAACCAAGGTCAGCAGATAAATATTTAGCGCAAAACGATGTATCTAATCCCCCACTGAATGCTAAAACGACTTTCTTTTTCATTTCTTCAATTGCTTTTTTAGGTCTTTTATGATTGTTTTTATTTCTTTCTTGTCTTTTTGCTTCTCCGGATCGAAAAGCATCGCTGTACAAATACAGTATTTACGCTCGGTACGAG
This sequence comes from Dysgonomonas sp. 37-18, assembly GCF_001899125.1. Classification (NCBI taxonomy): domain Bacteria; kingdom Pseudomonadati; phylum Bacteroidota; class Bacteroidia; order Bacteroidales; family Dysgonomonadaceae; genus Dysgonomonas; species Dysgonomonas sp. 37-18. The sequence goes on from NZ_MKVC01000040.1 coordinate 265,765, forward strand.
TAAGCACATCGTAATTTACACAACCTTGACAACCACGCCAGAAAGCGTCATCATCCGTCAGCTGAGCAAATGACACAGGCACATAACCAAGTTCGGTATTTATTTTCATTACAGCTGCTCCCGAAGTCAGACCAAATACCTTTGCATCAGGAAACATCGCTCTGGCCAGCGAAAAAGCATGTTGCTTGATTTTTTTCGCTAAGCCATGTTGTCTAAACTTCTCGACAACAATAAGTCCCGAGTTAGCAACATATTGTTTGTTTCCCCACGATTCGATATAGCAAAAACCAGCAAACTCTTCCCCGATAAGGGCTATAATTGCTTTGCCTTCTTTTATTTTAAGTTCCAAATATTCAGGTGAACGTTTTGCAATCCCTGTACCCCGAACTTTTGCAGCAGCTTCTATAGTATCTAATATTGTTTGTACATAGCCAAGATGCTCTTCTCCGGCTATTTGTATGGTGAGTTGTTGTTGCGCCTCCATTTTTTTGTCTAACACAAGTTCTTCTATATTGTTCATTTTAGTTGATCTATTCAATGTTTGGAATAAAGGTAGATAGTGAAGCTATCACTTCCTCTCGGCTCACATTTTCTTTTGGTATAATCAGTATCGTATCATCACCGGCCACTGTACCCAAAATATATTTTGAAGCTTTATTGTCTATTTCACCCGCTATCGCCATTGCATATCCCGGACGGGTTTTGATTATAGCCAGTTGTCCTGAGAATTCTATCCCTACAAACCCAAAGGATGAAAGCGGGGATTCTTCCGTAGTCGTAACCTTCGCTTCTGATAACTGATATGTATATGTACCTTTCGATGTCGGTGCTTTAACTATTTTCAATTCTTTGATATCGCGCGACAGCGTAGCCTGAGTAAGCTCAAAACCCTTTTCTGTAAGTATCTTAAGCAGCATATCCTGACTATTTATTTCATTAGTCTGAAGCACTTCTTTTATTATTTTGTGTCTGAATCTTTTAGTCATACATGTATAAATATACAAACAAGATGCAAAAATATACATTATATTGCATATTTGAAATTTTTAATGTATAAAATATATAAATAAAAAAGACTGTAGCAATATACTACAGTCTTCATCAAATTTGATTTGCTATGCTTTATCTCTTACAAACTTATCTTTATAATGATATTTTCTCTTGTAATTTAATATTATCAGAAGAACTACCTACCATAAAAGTAAAGTCTCCGTTCGGCTCAACAACTCTATTCATTTTCTTATCTATAATAGAAAAGTCGTCCTTTGTCAGTAGAAGCTTAATCGTTTTGGTCTCACCTTTCTTCAAATTGACTCTTTCAAAGGCTTTCAACTGCATAATGGGCTGCACAACAGAAGCCCTATTATTTCTGAGGTATAGCTGAACAACTTCGTCTCCATCAAGATTTCCAGAATTTCGAAGTTCTACAGCAACCTCAACATCTGAATTGCTCTTATTAATCTTCAGATTACTGTATTCGAAACTGGTAAAGCTAAGCCCATAACCGAAACTATACAATGGCTTGCTAGTCATCTCCACATAATCATGGCTTGCCGGGTTCCTGTGATTATAATATACAGGCAATTGCCCTACCGATTTGGCTACTGACATTGGTAAACGTCCCGCAGGGTTATATTCACCAAACAGAACATCAGCTATCGCATTGCCGCCTTCTTGTCCCGGATACCAAGCTGACAGTAGTGCATCTGCATTCTCTGCTGCCCAGTTCATATTCAGCGGACGACCTTGAATATACACCACGACAAAAGGTTTGCCGGTGGCTTTTATAGCCTTCAATAGCTCTAATTGTTTTCCCATAAGATCTAAACTAACTCTATCAAAGCCTTCGCCGCTCTCCATATCGCTTATACTATGCTCATCAATAACAGCAGCACCTGTTTCTATATATTTTGTTTTAAAATCACGTGCACTGGAACCTCCAATCACAACGACAGCCACATCTGATCTCAGGGCGGCCTGCACAGCCTTATCTATATCAGTGTTTAGGGTATCTCTGATAGCACAGCCTTTTACATATTCTATTTGCGATTGTTTAAGTTTAGATCTGATACCATCCAAAACAGTCTTAACATTACTATCATCCTGTGGTGCAGTATAATCACCTAACTGATTGTATACATTATCAGCATTAGGACCTATCACAGCAATTTTCTTTATCCTACTCTTATTAAGAGGTAAGACATTATTTTTGTTTTCGAGTAATACAATCGACTCTCTTGCTACTTGTCTTGCCAATGCCTTGTTTTCTTGTGTTCTAACAACCTGTTGTGCATTGTTTTCATCGACATATGGATTTTCGAAAAGTCCCATATCGAATTTCAATTTAAGTATTTTATATACAGCCGAGTCAATCTGAGTTTCACTAACCATGCCTTTTTTTACAGCGTCAGACAATGTAAAGAAAGCATTACCACCCAAGTCGCAATCAAGTCCTGACGTTAAGGATAATATAGCAGCTTCCTGTATTGTTGATACAACATAGTGACTTCCTCTCAATCCTTCGATACTACCCAAATCAGACACAGTAAAGCCTTTAAAACCCCAATCTTTGCATAGTACATCCTTTAGCAAATATTCGTTCGATGTACAAGGAATACCATCTACAGAGTTGTAAGCAGTCATCACAGACAAAGCCCCTGCTTTAACAGCTTTTTCGAATGGAGGTAAATAGTTTTCCTTCAAGTCGCGCATTCCCACACTATTGCTATTACCATTATGTCCACCATCGGGGATTCCATAAGCAACAAAATGCTTTAAAGTAGAAATCAAACTGTATGGTTTACTCAAATCTCCACTACCAAAACCTGTCACAAAGGCTTCTCCCATTTTAGAGATCAATACAGGATCTTCTCCATACGTTTCTTCCACACGAGACCATCTGGCTTCTCTTGCCAAATCTAAGACGGGACCATATCCGATATGCGAACCCTGAGAACGTGCTTCTTTGGATATTACCGCACTCATTTGTTGTATAAGACTAGGGTTCCATGTTGCCGCTTGCCCTATTGCTGTAGGGAAAACAGTAGTACCAATCGCCATATGCCCATGAGGACACTCTTCAGCTAGAAAAATAGGAATACCCAAGCGTGTATTCTCCATTATATAGCGCTGTAAAGCATTACCCGCTTTAGCTGCCAACTTCGGACTCAATCCGTTTTCTAATGTTTTTTTAGTCCATGGGTCTGCCCTAAAAGTAGCCCAGAGCATACCTATATGACGCTGTTGAACATACTCTTCAAACTTTTTAGAGTGTGTCACCTGATCTCCGTTCCGTTCATACATCTCCCAACCAAGAGGACAAAGCAACTGACCTACTTTTTCCTCCAAAGTCATGTGACTGATAAGATCGACAGTACGCTCTTCGCTTGACAGCTTTGGATTTTTGTACTTATACGCTTGTTGAGCACTTATTGTTTGAAATAGAAAGAGAGCAATAATGCTTAATTTAAAATAATTCATAAGTATATGTGTTCTTATATGATATATTTAACTTCTTTAAAGGCAAAATGTCTTTCTTCGCCTTCTTTCGTTTTTAAAATAAGGAGTCCCGAAGAATCAACATCTTGTATTCGGGCAAGGAAATCCGATATTCCATCATTGTATAGATGACAACCATCTTTCCTGAAAAGAGATTCTTTATATTGTTTTATCAGAGAATCGGCCTTTCCTATTTTTATTTGCTGGTAGTACACATTGATATTATCAACAACAGTCTTTAGTATTTCCTCAAGATTATAGTCTCTGTTAGTTATCTGTTTCAGAGATACAGGATTCGGAGCATCGCTTCTGAAATTTTCCTGATTGATATTAATGCCAATACCGGCAACAGAATGACCTATATTATCTTCGAGAATAGTGTTTTCTAATAGGATACCACATATTTTCTTTTCATTCCAATAGATATCGTTAGGCCATTTTATAGATATACTCTTTGTATATTCTTGCAGACAATTTGCTACGGCTAGAGATACAATCTGTGATAGTATAAATTGCTCTCCCGCTTTTATAAAGCCAGGGAACAAGACAATACTAAAAAGAATATTTTTTCCCGCTTCCGACTCCCAGCCATTCCCTCGCTGACCTTTCCCTGCCGACTGAAAATCTGCCCAAACGACAGTACCTTCATCAACATTCTGTGTCTGGAGTAGTTCTTTTAAATAATTATTAGTCGAGTTAGTCTCGCTAATGTGAATTATCTCAGGCACAGTCGTCAACTATTTGGTAAGTTATTATATTCTGTTTGCTTTACTTTGGGTAGTTTCTTTATAACTTCGTCTACTGAGTGAAGAATCAATTCTTTAATAAGTTTATCAGGCACATCGCTATCAAGAACAATTGTATTCCAATACTTTTTATTAGAATGAAATCCGGGTTTTATTCCCGTATATTCTTCACGCAGCTCGATAGCTTTCTCCGGATCACACTTGAGGTTAAGCCAAAATTCTCCATCTTTACTATCCAACGCCATATAAGCATACATCTTATCCATGATCTTGTAAACTAAGACATCCTCTCCAAAAGGAAATGTCTCTGTCGCTCCTTTTATAGCAATACAGGCTTCGCGCGCTTCTTCTATATTCATTTTCTGATTTATTAGATCTTTTTCTTCAAATAAGATTTTCTTAAATTTATACAGATGATCGCAAATAATGAGGTATCAGTTTATAGGCGCAAAAAATGCATCATCTATATGGTCTATTTCGAACTTTTGTCCTGTCCAAATTGCTGCAATAACATCAAAGCGGGCCGGTAAATCTATATTAAATTCTTTCAAATAGAAATCTGCCGCCTCTACAATCCTTTTTATTTTCCGTTTCGATACTGCGTCTTCCGGATGTCCCCAATAATTACTACTTCTTGTCTTTACTTCTACAAAAATAATAAACTCTTCGTTTCGAGCAATAATATCTATTTCGTATTTCTCATAAGTCCAATTTTGCTCAATGATCTTGTACCCCTTTTGTTTAAGAAGATTAACTGCTGCTTCCTCACCTTTTTTTCCAAGATCATTATGCTCAGCCATAGACTACTTAAAGCTTTAAAACCTTATTTACATTATCATACAAAGGAACGAGATTTGCAGTATCCACAGTTAAGCAGTATCCAACAGAATCTTGCAAGTTATTTGCTTCAAGCCGCTTGATATGTTCGGTACGATTAATATAGCCTCTTAAATCAGACTTTGCCTCTTGCCACATCGATAAAGCAACCTGAGTGGCATCTGAAGCAGACGCATATCCTTTTGCCACCAACCTATCAGCTAAAGCTCCGCCAAATAACGTATCTTCAATATTAAAACGATTGTTCCACCCCGCACAGAGTATCATTACATCTTTTTGCTTTTGTATGCAAAATTCAGTCAATGCACTTATATTCGAAAAAGCTCCGATAGTCAAAATATCTGCATTTGCAGCGGCTTCAATTGCCTGAGTTCCGTTTGTCGTTGTAAACACAATTTCTTTACTCTCTACCCTGTCCTCTGTATAGTCAAACGGTGAGTTTCCAAAGTCAGCAAAATCACAACGTTTCACATTCCGTTCTGCACCAACCAAGTATCCTTTAGGTTTATATTGTTGGGCTTCTTCGATAGAAGCTACCGGAATAATACACTTAGCTCCATTTTTCAGGGCAGCACACATGGTTGTAGTAGCCCTGAATATATCAACCACTACTACAATATAGTTATTGCTATCGGCATAGTAAGGATACAAAGCAGGAGAAAAACAAACATCAACTTTCATCTATAGCGCAGCTTTTATTCTTACTAATTTCTCCATAAGTCCTTCAAGCTGGTCTAGCGGAAGCATATTAGCTCCGTCCGACAATGCATTTGCTGTATCGAAGTGTGTTTCTATAAATAATCCATCTACCCCTGTAGCAATACCCGCTTTACACATCGTTTCTATCAATTTTGGTTGCCCCCCTGTTACACCCGAAGCCTGATTCGGCTTTTGCAGGCAGTGTGTTGCATCCAATACGACAGGAAAACCAAATTCTTTCATTTCAGGTATTCCTCGAAAGTCTACCACAAGATCAGAATAGCCAAAAGATGTACCACGGTCTGTAAGGATTACATTCTTATTTCCCGAATCCAATACTTTCTGCGCTGTAAACTGCATTCCACTCGGAGCCAGAAACTGACCTTTCTTTATGTTTACTATTTTACCTGTCTTAGCAGCTGCGATGAGCAAGTCAGTCTGACGGCAAAGAAATGCCGGAATCTGCAAAATATCAACATATTCTGCGGCCATTGCAGCCTCATGAGTTTCGTGAATATCCGTTACGGTAGGAATACCAAAAGTCTCACCTACCTTACGAAGTATCTTTAAAGCCTTTTCGTCTCCAATCCCGGTGAAAGAATCTACACGTGATCGATTTGCTTTCTTATAGGAACCCTTAAATACATAGGGAATATTTAGTCTATCTGTTATAGTTTTAACTTTTTCTGCAATACGAAGTACCATTTCTTCTCCCTCGATAACACATGGTCCTGCCAGCAAGAAAAAATTATCATTTTTTAAGTTCTCTATATTCATTTTTTATTTGTTTGATTACTAGATAAAATAGTGTTCAAAGGTACAAACATTCTGCCATTTTCAGAAATTTTAGGTTTGTCATTGATATTATTTATTAGCAATATTAAAGGAATTAAGCTATTTTTATTGTTATATAAAAAAACATGATAATTATGGGAAAAGCCAAAAAGAAAAACTTTGTATTGGATACAAATGTAATACTACATGATTTCAGGTGCTTAGATAATTTTGAAGAAAATGACATATATATTCCCATTGTAGTTTTGGAAGAACTGGACAAGTTCAAAAAAGGGAATGATCAGATTAACTATAATGCCCGCGAATTTCTCCGCCAGCTCGATGCAATAACAGACGACAACTTATTTACGAAAGGAATATCTTTAGGCAACGGTTTAGGCAATCTCTTTATTGATACAAGTATAAAATCTCAAGAAAGGATAACTGAGATATTTCCGGAGAGAATACCCGACCATCGTATATTATCATCTGTTCTTGACATCTCGGAGCGCGACAGCAAAACAAAAACCATACTGGTAACCAAAGATATAAACCTGCGAATGAAGGCTCGCGCAATCGGGCTTCTGGCAGAAGATTATATAAATGACAAAGTTCCTGATATCTTTTTATTTGAAAGACAGCACAAAACATTCAAGGATATGGAGTCTTCGGTTATCGATGAACTATATGCAAATCCGAACGGCGTTGATCTCGATCAGTTTAATCTGGAAACTTCGGTTAATGCCAATGAATGTTTCGTTATGAAGAATGGTAAAAAAAGTGTGCTCTCCAGATACAATCCGTTTACTAAAAAGATAAAAAAAATAGACAAGCAGATTTGTTACGGCATACAACCTCGAAATGCGGAACAAACATTTGCGATGGAGGTGCTGACCGATCCCGAAATAAAATTAGTAGCACTTACAGGAAAAGCCGGAACAGGAAAAACGTTACTAGCCTTAGCTTCAGCATTGAAACAAAGTGAAACCTTTGACCAGATACTCCTCGCCCGCCCGATCGTTGCATTAGGGAACAAAGAATTGGGATTCTTACCCGGTGACGAAAAACAAAAAATAGCACCTTATATGCAGCCTCTTTTCGACAATTTATCTGTAATAAAAAATCACATTCCTTACGGTGGTGCTGAGTACAAGAATATAGAAGCGATGCAGGCAAGTAAGAAGCTGGAAATAGAAGCATTAGCTTATATCCGTGGACGAAGTTTATCAGAGATGATCTGTATTATCGATGAAGCTCAAAACCTGACACCTCACGAAATAAAAACGATTATAACCCGTGCAGGTGAAGGTACGAAAATGATTTTTGCAGGAGATTTACAACAGATCGACTCTCCTTATCTTGATGCTCAGTCAAATGGGTTGGCTTACATGATAGATAAAATGACAGGACAAGATATTTTCGCACATGTCAATCTGATAAAAGGAGAAAGAAGTAAACTATCGGAGATAGCTAGTATATTATTGTAATAACAATCTAAAAACAATAACATTTCAAGAAATATAAATGGACAAATTCTATCTCAGAGCTTATAGTATACTGATCGCAACAATAAGTATACTCAGTATCCCTTGTTTAGCCCAAAGTGCAGATAATCATAAATGGAAAGAAGGTATCCTAGTGGATGAATTCATTTATGATTCTGCTGAATTCCCCTCGGTCCATGCAGCTACAATTGCTGAAAACCCGTCGGGTTTGATTACGGCATTTTTTGGCGGAAAATATGAAGGACACTCCGAAGTCAATATATATACTTCTCGTCATACTGCAACAGGATGGACTCCGCCGGTGAAGGTAGCGGATGGCATCGTGAGCGATACTTTAAGGAAGGCCTGCTATAACCCGGTCTTATTTCAATATCCCGATGGCGAATTGCTATTGTTTTATAAAATAGGAAAGAATGTGCAAGATTGGACAGCTTACTTAATCCGCTCATACGATGACGGACAAACATGGACAAAGCCCGAAGCACTGCCCGAAGGATTTCTGGGCCCAATAAAGAATAAACCGATTCTGATTGGTAACAAACTAATTTGCGCATCGAGTACCGAGAACGACGGATGGCAGGTTCACATGGAATTTACCGAAGACAGAGGGAAAACTTGGAGAAAAACATCTCCGATCAACAGCAAACCTTGGAATATTATTCAACCAAGTATATTAACATTAAACAATAATGTATTGCAAATAGTATGTCGCTCTCAGAACGAACATATCATATCCGCTTTTTCGAAAGATGCAGGAGAAACATGGAGCGATCCTATAGCTCTTTACTTACCCAATAACAACTCGGGGACGGATGCCGTAACACTCAAAGACGGACGCCAACTAATGGTGTACAATCATGTAGCAGCATCAGAGAGTGCATATAAGGATAAAGCTCGTACTCCACTGAATGTCGCTCTATCTGACGATGGAATTACCTGGAAAGCATCACTCATTCTGGAAGACTCGCCAATAAAGGAATATTCCTACCCATCGGTTATACAAGGGGAAGACGGTATGATACACATAGTATACACGTGGCGGAGAGAAAAAATTAAATATGTAAAAGTTGATCCGTCACTACTTAAAAGTGAAACAATCGTAAACGGAAAGTGGTAATAACAACTATAAATCCTCATTTTTACAATTTTCTGAATAAAAAAAGAATGAAATGCTTGCAATATTCAAAAAAATATTACTTTTGTAATCACATTTAAAACAACAAGCGTTAGAATGAATATTTTTTCTTATACATACTTTTTCTTTTTTTACTTTTACTTTAGAAAGTAGAACAGGATTTTGTATGAGAAATTTGGAGTGAATTAAAACAACAAGAATATATGGAATCCTGTCAAATATGACGGGATTTTTTTTTGATAACATTTTATGAAAAGAGTTGCGATACAAGGAGGATTAGGTGCATATCATGGGATAGCCGCAGAGAATTTTTTCGGAGAAGAAGTCGAAATTGTTCCATGCATTACTTTTCGTGATATTTTCACAACAATCAAAAAAGAACCGAATACAATCGGGATTATAGCCATAGAGAACACTATAGCTGGTAGCCTTTTGGGCAACTACGATCTGCTAAAAGAAAATAAACTCCCTATAGCAGGAGAATACAAACAACGCATCTCTCATTGTCTGGCGGCATTGCCCGGACAAACAATTCATGATATAAAAGAAGTGGAATCGCATCCAATTGCACTCATGCAATGTACAGAATTCCTGGATACACTACCGGGTGTTAGGATTATAGAGCATGAAGATACGGCTTTGGCTGCAAAAGATGTAGCAGAGAAACATCTATCGACCACTGCTGCGATATGCAGCACCAAAGCGGCAGAAATTTATGGACTAAACATCTTAGCGAGGGGAATTGAGACAAATAAGCACAATTTTACTCGCTTTCTTATTATAGCCAATCCGTGGGTGGTAGACGAACTACAAAAAGGAGAAGTGCTGAATAAATCTTCAATTGTATTCACAACTCCACATAGCGAAGGCAGCTTATCGAAAGTATTATCCGTATTTTCTTTCTACGGCATCAACTTGACTAAGATACAATCTCTACCAATAATAGGCAGAGAATGGGAATATCAGTTCTATGTAGACCTCACATTTTCTGATCTTACCCGATACAAGCAATCGCTACAAGCAATTCGCCCTTTAACAAGCGAACTAAAGCTTTTGGGAGAATATCCAAACGGAAAACAAAGCGAATTATAAAAACCACGATTTAACAATAGCAAACTGCTAATAACAATATGAGAACAATAGTACCGGCAGACCGCCTTAATACAGTAAGTGAATACTACTTTTCGAAAAAACTAAGAGAAGTAGCCGAAATGAACGCAATGGGAAAAAAGGTGATTAGTCTCGGAGTGGGAAGTCCTGATCTCCCTCCTTCCGAAGAAACCACAAAAGCCCTATGTGAATCTGTAATAAAAAAAGATGTACACGGCTATCAACCACATGTGGGTATTGACGAGTTGCGTAAGGCTTTTGCTGATTGGTATAAAAGAACTTATAATGTAAATCTGGACTTTGCAAATGAGATACAACCTTTGATAGGCTCGAAAGAAGGGATCTTACATATCTCTCTGGCATTTCTCAATCCGGGAGACGGAGTATTAGTACCTAATCCGGGGTATCCGACATATAGTTCTGTGAGCAAGCTTGTTGGGGCAAATATTATCTCTTACGACTTGGATGAGAATAATAATTGGCAACCGGATTTCGATGCATTGGAAAAGCTAGACTTATCGAATGTAAAGCTAATGTGGATTAATTATCCTAACATGCCTACAGGGGCAAATGCTACAATCGAATTATTTGAAAAAATAGTTGCTTTTGGAAAGAAACATGGCATAATCATAGCTCATGATAATCCTTACAGTCTTATTCTTAACGAAAAGCCGTTAAGCATACTGCAAGTAGAAGGAGCGAAAGATATATGTATCGAACTCAATTCGATGAGTAAATCGCACAATATGCCCGGATGGAGAATTGGGACATTGGCTTCAAATGCACAATTTATACAATGGGTGCTAAAGGTTCTGACCAACATCGAGAGTGGGATACTAAAACCTATACAGTTGGCAGCCATTGCCGCTCTGAACAATTCGGACGAATGGCACAAAGAAAACAATATCAAATTATACGCTAATCGCCGTCAATATGCAGAAGCTATTATGAAAGAGCTAGGTTGCACTTTTGATAAAAAACAATCGGGAATGTTTCTTTGGGGAAAGATTCCGGCAGAATACAAAAGCAGCGAAGAATTGGCTGACAAAATTTTATACGAAACGAATGTTTTCTTAACCCCGGGATTCATTTTCGGGAACAAAGGAGAAGGATATATACGTATCTCTTTGTGCTGCAATGAAGACATGCTGAAAGAGGCCTTGGAAAGAATAAAAAAGGTAACAAATTAATATATGTCTTCTAAACTTCCTCAACGGAGGAGTATCCGATTCGCAAATTATGATTACAGTCAGATAGGATTATATTTCGTGACGATATGTTGCGAGAATAGAATTTGTCGCTTTGGTAAAATACAAAACACTGATATCGTATTAAATGAGGCCGGTAGGATGATAAATACAGAGTGGAACAATTTAAAGAAACGTTTCTCGAATATAGAATTACATAATTATATTATTATGCCAAATCATTTTCATGGAATAATAGAAATTACAGATGTAGGGATACCCCTTGTGGGTATCCGAAAGACGAATGGGCAACCACAAGGGATTGCCCCTACTCTGGGCAAAATATTGGGAGCTTTTAAATCAATAACGACCGTCAAATATACCCATGGGGTTACTCAATTAGGTTGGGAACCCTACGATCAAAGAATATGGCAGCGTAATTATTATGAACATATCATCAGAGATGAAAAATCACACCAGAATATATCTGATTATATAACAAACAATCCATATAACTGGGAAAATGACGAGTATTATATTTAATGTTTCAGATTGGAGAACAGATAATCAGGATAGCCTAAATTTATCTATTATAGAGTATTAAATTATAGACAGTAAATAAAAGGTAACAGATAAAAACATAATAAAAGTTGTCACTTTTGTCACTTTTTAGCTAAAATATAGAATAATCAAAAAACAAATTAAAATAAATATGAAACTAGACTCAATTTTACTTCCGGGAGTTGACCCGAAACGTCCTCTTGTAATAGCCGGTCCATGCAGTGCCGAGACCGAAGAACAAGTAATGAATACTGCAAAGCAACTAGCAGCAGACGGTATAAAAATCCTTCGTGCCGGAATATGGAAACCTCGCACTAAACCGGGTGGATTTGAAGGAGTTGGCAGCGAAGGTCTTGCTTGGCTCAAAAAAGTGAAACAAGAAACTGGAATGTACGTTTCTACTGAAGTTGCAACACAGAAACACGTTTATGAAGCCCTTAAATATGGGATAGACATGTTATGGATCGGTGCCCGTACAACAGCAAATCCGTTCGCAGTTCAGGAAATAGCAGAAGCGCTACAGGGTGTTGATATCCCGGTATTGGTTAAGAACCCTGTTAATCCCGATTTAGAGTTATGGATCGGTGCTCTTGAACGCCTCAGCAATGTAGGTCTGACCAAGATAGGAGCAATACACCGTGGATTTAGTTCATACGATAAGAAAATATACAGAAACCTGCCTCAATGGCATATACCGATCGAACTGAAACGTCGTTTTCCTGATCTGCCTGTTATTTGTGACCCAAGTCATATCGGAGGAAAACGTGACCTTATACAGCCGCTATGCCAGCAAGCAATGGACTTAAACTATGACGGATTGATTATAGAAACTCATTGCGACCCTGAAAATGCTTGGAGTGATGCTTCTCAACAGGTAACACCGGTGAGACTAAAAGAAATACTGACAGCACTTATTATTCGTGATGGTAAGCAATCGACAGAAGACCTTTCTGACCTTCGCAGACAAATAGACGAACTGGACGATCAGTTGCTGGAATTACTTGCCAAACGTATGCGCATATCATGCGAAATAGGTACTTTCAAGAAAGAGCACAACTTAACCGTTGTTCAGACAGACCGTTATGACGAAATTCTACAGAAACGAATTGCTCAGGCTACATCTATGAGTATGAACCCTGACTTTATGCGTGTGGTTCTGGAAGCAATACACGAAGAATCTGTAAGACAACAGGTTGAGATATTAAACAAGTAACCGTATATGAAGATATTAATATTAGGAGCCGGAAAAATGGGCTCCTTCTTTACTGATGTATTAAGTTTCGATCACGAAGTTGCTATATTTGACATTGATCCCAAACGGCTACGATTTGTTTATAATGTAGTCAGAATGAGCAATCCCGAAGAGATAAGGGACTTTAAGCCTGAAATTGTTATTAATGCAGCAACAGTGAAATATACGATTCAGGCATTTGAAATGGTACTGCCATATCTGGATGAAGATTGTATATTGTCGGATATTGCATCTGTAAAGACGGGACTAAAAGAGTTTTACAAAAAAACAGGCAGACCGTTTGCATCTACCCATCCTATGTTTGGCCCTACATTTGCCAACTTAACAGATCTTAGTACACAGAGCGCAATTGTAATTTCGGAATCGAACCATTGGGGAAAAATATTTTTCAAAGACTTGTATAACAGTCTTAAGTTGAACGTTTTCGAGTATACATTCGAAGAACATGACGAAACGATTGCATATTCCCTTTCTATTCCGTTTGCGTCTACACTTGTATTTGCTTCGGTAATGAAGCATCAAGATGCTCCGGGAACAACATTTAAGCGTCACATGAATATTGCAAAAGGGCTTCTGTCGGAAGATGATTATTTGTTGACCGAGATTCTCTTCAACCCTTATACTCCTGCTCAGGTGGAGAGTATACGAGGTGAACTAAAGCATCTTTTAGAAATCATTGAGAAAAAAGACAGTGCAGCAATGCTAAGTTTCCTCACAAAAGTAAGAGCGAATATAGCTGACAAATAGAATATAAAAAGAGACTGCAAAAGTCATACAATACTAATGCAGTCTCTACTCCTTATAACACCAATTACCAACCATAGTTCGCCTAACACCAAACAAACCTTGAATTCAGCTTTTATTTTTTATGTTTAAACAGCCATGAGGCAAGTCCTTTTTCTCTAAAGGCATTGTCCCAGCTATTATGATTAACTCCTTCATATTCGGTATATTCCGCATCACACCCCAATTCTTTGAGACGCTTATATATATTTCTCGAATTTTCTACAGGAACGACAGAGTCGGCACTGCCATGAAAAACCCAAACAGCTGTATTGTGGGCATACAAAGGCAGCTTACTCAAATCAGCACCTCCACAAATAGGGAACGCGGCTGAGAAGGTATCAGGCAATCGCCACAACAATTCCAATGTACCCATACCCCCCATTGACAAACCACCTACATATACTTGGTTGGAGTCTACTTTCCCTGAGGTCAGCCAATTTTGCACCAAAGCAATCAGTGTACTCATTGGCTCTGTAATTCCATCAGAAAGACCGAATGTCAATGTCATTTTATCATCAATCTGGTGACGAACGACATTAGCCCAATAACTATCGGCTGGGCATTGAGGTGCTATAACGATAGCTGGATAAACAGACTGAAAATTATCAATAAGGAACTGCTTACCATGAGTCAATTGCTTCTGATTATCATTACCTCGCTCTCCTGCTCCATGAAGAAATACGACCAATGGATATTGCTTCGACTCATCATAGTTTTCAGGATACATTATCTGATATGGCAATGTATGCCCGTCAAACATGAATGAGGCATTCTTGAACTGAGCGAAACTGAATAAAGAACAAATTAGAAAAATGAAAGATAAAACACCTTTTTTCATAACCTTAATTTTAAAATAACTGACATTAAAGATAACGATAATACATCTTACTTCATGTGAGTTGTCATGCTATTTGCTTTTGATTCTATTACTCTTTAATTCAATGAAGGAGATTCAAAACCTAGTTTCTTAAGCCCCTTTTGAACATCAGGGTGACTCATAAATAGATTCCAAAGCAACTGCGAACGATAGTTCTCGATCATCACAGCTATTGTACCTTGGTCTATTGCTAAATAACGCTGTGGATACCAGTTATCTGTTTCACTAAATGCGTCATAAAAACCATATTGCCCCCAAACCTTATCGCCCATGCGATATAGCTTGCGCATTACTTTCATTGATTCCTCGGGAGTATACACAATAGAAGACAAAGCGGCCGTAGGAGTTATTACACCGAGGTCTCCTTCTTCTGTTGGCTCGTGAGCGCTATACCCTTTTACTGAATAACTAGCAGTCAAGCCCCAGCAATCTTCTCCATAACCTTTAAAACCTTTTGGGTTACGCAAGCAATACGCTCTATTTATCAGTGTATAATTTTTCATTTCCTGATAATAATCAGCATACTTATCTTTTAGCCCGGTAGGATTTAATCCTAAGAATGAGTAGTGAGCCCAGAATAAAGGGCCTGCTCCGCTATTGCTTTGATAACGCATATTTAGGTTATATCCTTCCAATTGATGAGGAGCAATAATCTTTCCGTTTTCTGCCCAACCTTCATGATAGACCTCAGCCGGAGTACCATGAGTAGGAGAACATGCAGCCAGTACATAAGTGATGAGACATTCATTATATCCACGAATAGGAAAATTCATTTCCCATGAATGGTTAGGGCTCCAATGCCAATACAACACATTTTGACCGTTGCGATGCCAGTTCCAGTCCACATTTTTCCAAAGGTTGTCAATACGGACAGCTAAAGCTTTTTCTGCATCAGACCCATTTATATAATACTGATGAAGGGTCAATAAACCTTGTAAAAGGAATGAAGTTTCAACTAAGTCTCCTCCATTATCCTTATCACTAAATCCTTTAACTTCACCTGTCTCACCATTCCACCAATGTGGAAATACACCATGAAAAGAATCTGCTTTTTCGAGAAAGTTTACAATCTTTGTAAACCGTTCTAAACCTTGTTCACGAGTTATATACCCTCTGTCTATTCCGGCAACAATAGCCATTATTCCAAAGCCACTACCTCCGGAGGTCACTACATTTTTATCATTCTGAGGATATACTCCATCTACATGAAAGCGTTCGCGAGCCATTCCACTCGTAGGTTCGGCTCCATCCCAAAAATAATTAAATGTCCTGCGCTGAACACTATCCAATAGAGCTTCATCTGTAATAGCAATTGGCTTTGTGGAGCTATCATCAGTATCTTTATTGGATTTATCCTTACAGCTAATAGCCACTAGAACAAGCATTATAGAAATGAATGGTATATATATTTTTTTCATATTATCTGTTTTAATAATAAACAAGAAAAAGAGACTAAGATTACATAGTCTCTTTTTCAAGACTCAGAGCATTTAATTCAATGTAAATCTCGCAGATTTAACATCACTACTATTACCTCCTATCATCACATCAAAATCACCTTTTTCAAATACATATTCGAGGTTGTAATTGTAGAATTTCAATAACTCAGGAGTTATCTTAAAACTAACATTTTTACTTTCCCCTGCTTTTATAAATGTTTTTTCAAAGCCTTTCAATTCTTTCACCGGACGTGTAACACTACCAACCAAGTCACGAATATAAAGTTGAACAACCTCAGCTCCATCATATTTTCCTGTATTTGTAACAGTGACGGAAGCTGTTAATTCTCCTTTTGCATCAAGTGTTGTAGAGCTCAATTTAACGTCGCTATAACTAAATGTAGTATAGCTTAATCCGTATCCAAACGGATATAACGGATCGTTACTTACATCTAAATAGTTGCTACGGAATTTCTCAAACCATCGTCCTTCGTGCAACGGACGACCTGTATTTTTATGATTGTAGAATAGCGGTATCTGTCCTACATTCTGAGGGAAAGTAGCTACAAGTTTTCCGCTAGGGTTGACATCTCCAAACAAAACATCTCCAATAGCATGTGCAGCCTCTGAACCACCAAACCAAACATTAAGAATGGCAGGTACGTTTTCATTTTCCCAAGTCAAAGTCAATGGACGACCTGTAAACAATACCAAGACGACAGGTTTTCCGGTTTTCAATAATTCTCTTAACAATTCTTTCTGTACATCAGGTATACCAATTTCGGTACGAGAACTAGATTCTCCACTCATCTCAGACGATTCACCCAATGCTGCAACGATTACATCTGCATCCTTTGATATTTGTAATGCTTCTTGTAGCATTTCTTCATTACTGCGAGTTTCCTGATCTCTATGTAATGTACGACCAAACATAGTTGCATTTTGTTCATATTTTGCATCATTTATCAGATGACTACCCTTTGCATACACAACCTTAGCATTGCTTCCGGCTACCTTCTGGATACCTTCAACTACGGTTGCGGGTTTAGTAAGGTCTACAGCAACACTCCATGTTCCGGGCATATTAGAGCGTGTGTTTGCCAAAGGGCCAACCACTGCTATAGTTCCACCTTTTTTCAAAGGCAATGTATTATTTGCATTTTTAAGCAAAACAAAACTTTCTGAAGCTATCTTACGAGCAACAGCACGATTTTCAGCTGTGTATATTTCTTTTTTTGCACGATTTACATCGCAATATTTATATGGATCTGCAAATAATCCCAATTTATATTTAGCTTCCAACACACGGCGACAAGCCTGATCTATTTCGGCTTGCGTAACTTTTCCTTCTTTAAGAGACTTACCAACTGTAGCCAAGCCTTCACTTACCATATCCATATCGATTCCGGCCTTTAAGGCACGAGCCGAAACGGTTTGCAAATCACCAATTCCGTGATCTATCATTTCACTTATTCCGGTATAATCTGTAACTACAAACCCGTTAAACCCCCATTGCTTACGCAATACATCTGTCATCAACCATTTGTTAGCTGTAGCCGGAACTCCGTCCACTTCATTAAACGAAGCCATTACGCTCCCCACACCTGCCTCTACTGCAGCCTGATAAGGGTACATATATTCATTAAACATACGTATACGACTCATATCTACCGTATTATAGTCGCGACCTGCTTCACCTGCACCATACAGCGCATAGTGTTTAACACAAGCCATAATATTGGAGTTAGATTTATACATGTTCTCTCCTACTCCCTGATATCCGCGAACCATCGCTTTTGCGATTTGTCCTCCAAGAAAAGGATCTTCTCCATTCCCTTCCGAAAAACGTCCCCAACGAGGATCTCTTGAAATATCAACCATTGGGCTGAATGTCCAGCAAATACCATCGGCACTTGCTTCTATTGCAGCGATACGAGCAGATTGCTCTACAGCAGCCATATCCCATGTAGCAGCCATCCCCAAAGGAATTGGAAATACAGTTTCGTATCCGTGAATTACGTCCATTCCAAATATTAACGGAATTTTTAGACGACTCTGTTCTACTGCAATGCGTTGAACTTCTTTAATTTTCTCAACACCTTTTATATTGAATAAACCACCTACTTGCCCTTTCTTAATTTTTTCAGCTATATTACTGCTTTTAGCCTGTCCGGTGGTTATATCTCCGGAACTAGGCAGATTAAGCTGTCCGATTTTCTCTTCCAGCGTCATCTTACTCATTAAATCATTGATAAACTTATCCATCTTTGGATCTTTCCCTTGTGCCAATATATTGCCCGAGATAGCAAAGAAGGCCAAGAAGACCAATAATAATTGTCTTACAGTCATTTTACCTTAAATTTCAGTTATACCTTAACTCTAATTATTTCTTGCCTAAAACTAGTAAAGGCTAATTGTCTAGCCCTTACTATTAAAAATGTGATAACCTAATAAACCTTATTGATAGTTGGGGTTTTGTTTTAAAACGCCATTTGATTTATCGATTTCCGATTGAGGAACCGGGAGTAATGCATGCTTATCTTGATAATTTGTTTTACCTGCTGCATGTAATACTTCTTTAGCAGTACCCCAACGTACTAAGTCATAAAAACGGTCTGGTTCTAAAGCTAATTCAACTCTTCTTTCACGCTGAATAGCTTTTCTCAATTCCACCTGATCTTCTGTAGTAACCTTTGGCAATATACTGGTGCTAGCTCCTCTCGCATGAGATCTTACCATTTCCAAATATTTCAAAGCATCTTCAGTCTGATCTAATTCATTTGCGGCTTCTGCAGCCATAAGAATAACATCCGGATAACGGATAATGCGTATATTAACCCAGAATCCTTCTCTTGTATATTTAGCTCTCATCGCAGGATTTGTGTATGCTTTTTTATTAAAGTATGCACCCATTGCAGATGATTCAGGAGACTCGCCATATGGCTTATTTGTATTTTCAGGAGTGATAGCTGCACCCGGTTTTCTGAAATACAGAAGTGTAGCATCTTTACGTGGATCTCCAGGCTCGAAAGCTGTACCTAACTCTTTTGTTGCCATATGCCAACCCCAGCCAAGATTCCATTGTCCTGCACCTCTCACACCTTGCACCTGACAAAACTGGCTACCGATAGCCGTACTTGCAGGCATTGCCGCAGTAGCAGTACATTGCAGTTCAAAAATTGATTCGCCACAGTTCTCTCCTGCATCAGTAAACACCTGATCAACAGATGTATTCAGATTATAGATTCCTGAATTGATAACTTCTTTAGATGCAGCAAGCATATTTCCCCAGTCGTTACGCATCATATACGTTCTGGCATGTAACGATTTGGCAGCACCCCATGTTAAACGGCCTGTATATTTAGCTTGCCAAGATTGAGGTAAATTTGCTTCAGCAAAAGTAAGGTCCGCATCAATTAATGCATAAATCTCAGCAGCAGAGCTTTTCGGGATATTAGCCTGTGATGCATCTTTTATTTTAAAGTCTATTTTAGGAACTTCTCCCCATGCTCTCACCAAGTTGAAATAGCAATAAGCTCTAAAGAATTTAGCTTCTGCTTCCAAGCTTCTAAGGTCACTATTATTCAATTTCTGTATAGTATCTATAGTAGAGTTACAGTCATGAATTATCGAATAATTATGATTCCAGTAAGTTCCTAATATACCATTAGATGCTGTGTATTCAAAATCATCCCAAAATCTGGCGTTATCTGGTCCATCATTCTCAGTACTTCCTTTTTCAGAATCTTCGGAACGGAACATGTGCACTGCAAATGCAGGAATCCCGGCAGTTATATTATAACTTCTCATTTTTGAGTAAACACCAAAGATTTTTGCTTCTACACCACCACTAGTATCGTCATCCTCAGTAAAACTTCCTTGAGGACTTTTGTCAAGAAAATCATTACAGCTGATAACCGATAATGCTAAAGCAGCAATTATAGCGGCATATATATATTTATTAAATATTCGTTTCATAATATATTGTTTTTATCTATTAAAATGTAAGATTTAAACCAAATGTATAAACCGCAGGCATTGGATACGGATTAGCATCGATACCAAATGCTGTTGCCGAACCTCCTATTTCTGGAGAATAGCCTGTATTATTTTTCCATGTTTTAGGATTTTGAGCATTTATATATACTCTCAAAGATCTCATTCTTAATTTCTTCAACATATCTGCTCCGAAAGTATAACCCAATTGAATATTTCTGATACGGAAGAAACTACCGTCTTCGACGAAATAATCAGATGGATAATCTTTACCATTTATCGCACGTTTTCTATTCAAAATAGGTTCTGTGTTAGATGTGCCTTCTCCATGCCATCTACCCATCTTCGATTCCAAATAGTTAAACTGAGACCATTCAAAAATATTCCATGTGCGATAAATTTCATTACCATATACACCCATCATGTCAACAGACAAGTCAAAATTCTTGTATCCTACATTTACAGAAAGTCCGTAAGTGAAATCAGGAGTAGGATTACCAATCATTGTTCTGTCTGCAGTAGTAATTTCACCATCTCCATTTACATCTTTAAACTTAAGGTCTCCCGGTAATACTTTTGTTAATTTATTTGTAGGAGAGTTATCTATTTCTGTCTGATTTTGATATACACCCTCTACTTTATATCCATAGAAATAACCAATTGGATAACCGGCTTGTGTATAAGACATCATTGGAAGACCTGATGTTCCATCAGTAATAGTATATCCGTTCTGCACCAATGACAATACTTTATTCTTTATTGTTGTCAAGTTTCCACTTACACTATATCTCCAATCAGAACCAATTTTATCATTCCATGAAAGTGATAATTCAACACCTTTATTTTCCAAAGCTCCAAGGTTTCCTAAACCGGGTCTGGTA
The DNA here is from genome assembly GCF_001899125.1 of Dysgonomonas sp. 37-18. Taxonomy (NCBI): domain Bacteria; kingdom Pseudomonadati; phylum Bacteroidota; class Bacteroidia; order Bacteroidales; family Dysgonomonadaceae; genus Dysgonomonas; species Dysgonomonas sp. 37-18. The sequence continues at coordinate 287,048 of NZ_MKVC01000040.1, forward strand.
CCTGTTATTCCTGGTACTTCAGCCAAAAGATCTTTAGTTTTCTTCTTATAATAAACACCTTCGAAATTTAGTCTGTTCTTCAAGAAATAAGCTTCAAATCCAGCTTCCCAAGCTTCAATTTTTTCCCATCTCAAGTTTGGATTTGGAAGATATGCGATTTCATATCCCGGTATTATATTATCACCAAAAATAGCGTTAGAAGTGTTTAGAAGTACTGGTTCTGCAGGATAAACTCTATCCATATTTTGGTTTCCTAGAGTACCCCATGATCCTTTAAGCTTCAAGTAATCAAGAAAAGTGAAATCTTTCATAAAATCCTCTTCTGTTATTACCCAACCAGCACCTAAAGAGTAGAAATTTTGCCATTCGTTGCCAGTATAGAAGAATCCTGAAGATCCATCACGACGGAACGATCCGTTGAACAGGTATTTATTTTTATAATTATACAATCCCCTTGCCAAGAATGAAACAGTTGAGCGTTCCCATTGTGTACTTTCGGCAGATGCTGCATTTGCATCACCGATGCTTACAAACCATTTGTCAGGGTCATTCGCGATAGGAAGTCCGTTTCCTTCACCACGTTTTCCGGTAAGGCTGGACAAGTTGTTATAGTATGTTGTAAAACCGGCTGTAGCTGTAATATTATGATTGTTAAAGCTATTTGTATAAGTCAACAAATAATCACTTTGAACTTTTGTTTCATTTGTTTTTTGTTGCTGCACAGCAGTTTTCCCATCTCCCATAACCACAGGTTGTTGAGTATCAACATCGAATATAGTTCTCTTAGGTGTGTATAATCTGCTATCATAAGATTTGTAATCTAATGAATACATTACACGGAAATTGAAGTTCTTCAAGAAAGTAAGATCTCCATATACATTACCGGATGCTCTGTAATCAATTACTTTGTTCATATCCTTTTGTAATTCAACAATAGTCATCGGATTTGACACTTCATTTTTTTGGAAACTAGGCAATGTATTATACAAACCTTCTTTTTCATTATAAGGAGATCCGATAGGTGCTGCATATAAAGCTCTTTTCACAGCATCTGTATATAAGCTGGTAGAAGTATTAAGAGGAGTTGAACGAGCACCATTAAATTGGAATCCAACTTTAAATGCTTTAGTGATAGTGTAATCACTGCTCAGATTGATAGTTACCTTACTGAATTGTTCGTGTTTCAAAGTTCCTTCTTCTGAAGTATATCCAACACCCATATAGAACTTATTCCTTTCGCTAGAAGATGTTATACTAATATTGTTATTGGTAATAAATCCTGTTTGGAATATTTCATCTTGCCAATCTGTATCAGCAGTCCAGTTTGTATAATCGAAAGGACTTGCTCCTTGGTTTGCTAACTGCTCTGAATAAAGTTCTTTAAACTGTGCAGCATTCGCCATTTTGATTTTATCTACTACCGATTTAAAACCAAAAGAAGTATTGATATTTACCAATGTCTGACCTTCTTTCGCTTTTTTAGTAGTAACAATAATAACACCATTTGCACCACGTACACCAAAGATAGCCAATGATGAAGGGTCTTTCAATATTTCCATTGATTCGATGTCGGCAGCATTCAAGAAGCTAATGTTATCGTTGAATAATCCATCAACTACATATAGCGGCTTATATCCGTTAATTGAATTTGTTCCACGAATACGAATTTCGGGATCTTGTCCGGCAATACCTGTATTTACGACCTGTACCCCCGCTACTTTTCCTTGCAAAGAAGCTAATGGGTTTGCAGATGGACGGTTTGCTATATCCTCAGCTTTAATACTAGCTATGGACCCGGTCAAGTCTCTTTTCTTTGCTGTACCATAACCAATTACGACTGTTTCCGTTAGCATTTTGGCGTCATCTTCCAATACTACGTTTATCGCATTCTGGGCACCTACAGTAACTGATTGAGATTTCATTCCCAAATAAGAAAACACAAGAACATCTCCTTGTTTTGCAGAAAGAGAATACATACCATCTATATCTGTTATTGTTCCGTTTGTTGTACCTTGTACCAGAACACTAACTCCGATTAGAGGCTCATTCGCTTGATCCACAACCTTACCCGAGATTGTTTTGGTCTGCGCATAAATAGTCGTCACGCTTGCCAAAAGAAAACAAGTGAAGAAAAAAATTCTCCGCATGAGAGCAGCTGAACTTTTCATTTTTTTAGGTTTAATTTTCATAGTCTTACTTTTTATTTAAACACATATTTTCAAATAAAATCTACTATGAACGACAGAAAAGAAGAACTAAAAAGTGATCGTATTTTCCAGTAACGGCTAAGTTATGATTGTTCTTTCTGTGCGTATGATATTAGATTTGTGTCAAAATTAGAGTTTATAGACAGAGTGTTTCTAAAAGTTAATACACCGTGAATACACCCTCTCCTCTTTTAACAATACCACCACCTCACTTTTACCTCTCAAACAATCATAATAATATAACAAACAATAAATTACAATAGTTAATCTATATTCAGAAAAAACTCATTCAAGTTTTGGGAAGGAAGAATATTTAACTTTTTTCTTAGTCTATAACGACTATTTTCAACGGCTCTAATAGATAAATTCATTAAAGAAGCAATCTCCTTTGTTTCCAAATTTAGTTTCAAACAAGCACAAAGCCTAAGATCATTATTCGTTAACTGAGGGTATAGAGTTTTCATCTTTCTGAAAAAGCCTGTATGTTTTTCTTCAAACTTTAATAAAAATGTTTTCCAATCATCTTCCGTATTCATATTGCTATTGAGCAAGGCATTTATTTTTTGAGATAACGGAATCAATGCATTGTTTCTATTCTTTGAATAAAAATCATCTATGATATCTTTTACTTTCAAAATGAGTTCATTTTTCTGAATAATAAAAGATGTTTGAGTAAGAAGTTCGGCACTCTTTTGTTCCACTTCTTGCTGCAACTCCCCGGCCAACATTTTCAAGCGTCGGGTTTCTCTATGTCTGATCTTTTGAAGATGCAAGTTTCGATATCGTCTTAATATAAGCATCCAGATGATATACATGACAAAGAAAAAAGCAAGAATATAAAACATATACGCCCAAATAGTCTGATACCAAGGCGGCAATATTTCAAACTCATAAGATATAGATTCGGAATAATGTCCGAGATTATCTACTGTACGTACCATAAAGACATACTTACCCTCAGGTAGACGAGCATACTGAGCACCATTCACCTTTTGCGGTAGAGACCAATCATTATCTACCCCCTGCAACATATACTGAAATGAGAAATTAGATGAAAATGCATTTTCTGCCGAAAAGCCAAAGGTTACAGTATTATAGTTATATGATATCTTAGCTAATTGAGCAAGATTCTTATATTCGTAATCGCCATAACCATTTGTTGTTCCCAACATTCTTAAATATGGAAGAGGTAATTTATTTTGAAGGTCTTTTTTTACAACATGTTCTTTATTGTATATCATAAACCCATTATCCAAACAGACAAGGCTCAATGAATCATTCAGAATAGACACATTTTCGTATGCGTTTACCAATGATAAGTTCATTCCTAAGTTGTAGCTTTCGAGAATAGATGCCTCATAGCCATCATACGAGAATTTATAAATCGAAGCATCCGTAAGTGCCCAAAATAGATTTCCACGAATATGTACAATTTGCTTTAGGTTCTTTACATTTTTAAAGCAATCATTCAGTATTGTATTCGGCACTATTTTATTTGAAATATCATCGTAGGTATAAAACTCATTATTTCCAAGTAAAACAATACGTCCCCCTACCTTAAACATTTTCATTTTGTATGGGAATCCATCTTTATTACTTCCTCCGTAATATGAGAATGTTTCAAAGCCCGAGAGATCTTCTCCGAGTTTACACCTATAAATACCTCTATTAGCATGTTCTAGCCATATATTACCGATATGATCAATATCCGCATTAATTATCGGCTCTGATATCTGCTTCGGCACATAAACCTTATTTGTAGCGGGATCTACAATTTTTAGAGATTGATAGGTAGAAAGAAAAAGCAAGTCTTTCTCTTTATATTTTGCTTCCATGATGTTGTAGACACCCGTATGTATATCAAACACATCTGAAACCGAAAGGTTACTATTTATCATTTTTAGACCTTTGTTGTGGCAACAGTATAGCTTTCCATTCACAACTTTTAATGTCCAGACTTGTCCTTGTGTTCCATTTATCAGTTTCATGTTAGACAGAGCTTCCGGCTTTTTCAGATCTTCAGCAGCTATGTAAAACACACCCTGATTGGTAGCAACAAACAATTTATCATTCCACAGAGCACCACCATATACCGCACCAGTTTTCCCTCCTTTATCGATATAGCAGTCCATATTCTCTATATGCTGTATATAAGAGATACCTTTATCCAGAGCAGCCCACACATTGCCTATATTGTCTTCATAGAGGGATAGCACCGTATTATTCTGGAGAGTGTTTATAGTAGATAGATGATCTAATATATTACCATTTTCGTCAACCTGATAAATACCATCTAATATAGTTCCGAAAAAATAAACACCCTTCGAAGACAATATACCGCAATTAAGCTCTGCAGAACTTAATACAGACGATATGGCAGAGTTCCATTGTTTAAACGTGCTCCCATCATAAATATACATTCCTTTTGTGGATGTACCTATAAGATATTTATCTGTTGAATATGGCAATATAACCCTAACATCTGTATTCGTAAAGATTTCACTCCCTTCTATCTTTGTTAATGTAGCACCTTTCAGGCGGTACAATGCTCCAAACATCTGCTGCACCAAGAATTCATTTCTTACCTTAGATAATAACAAGAAGCCTCCATTGAAAGGTACATGTTTCACTGTTTTATAGTCGTACATATAGATGGACGTAAAAGATTGGAAATAAACGCAATCTTCCGCAATCCATATCTTCCAGAAATCATCATTTTTAAAAAGAGCTTTATCCAGTTGATCACTTAAAGAAGTGTAGACTAATTTCCCTGAGATATCCCTATCCCATCGACCAAACTCCTCATAGCTTCCGGTAAAAATCGTTTGATGCGAAAGAACTGCCACCGAACGTGCTATTAGAGAATTAGGTATACGGTTTAGCTTCCATTCGACACCGTCGAACTCCAACAAGCCTATGTCGTTACCAAAATACATTATTCCTTTTTCGTCTTGCGCTATCGACCAGTTTTTATTATCGGCTCTATACATGTTCTTGGAGAGGTTGATAACATGTGGTTTATTTGCCGAAATTGAAATGAAAGGAAGGAAGGTTAGGAATAATAAAAAGATATATTTCATTAAATTATTCATTCAGGTTGAATTTACAAAGAGCTTTCTTATTTAAGACATCAAAAATACTACTTTTTTATGGATTTTGTTTTCAGATGGATGTCAATATAATGTCTTCAATCGTTTTGCCTTTAGAAGTTCATAAGTTATATTTGTATGCAATAAAAAATTAATATCAGAAAATCATGAAAATCGGGATAGACCTAGGAGGAACCAATGTTAGAATGGGTGTTGTCAACAATGGTGTCATTGTAAAGAAAATATCGGAGCGATGCAAAGCAGACCAGCCTGAAGACGTCGTTATAACGCAATTGACAGACATGCTTCATCAAATTATATCGCCTGAAATAGAAAGTATAGGTATAGGTGTACCTTCGGTGGTTGATGCAGAAAAAGGTATCGTATATAATGTGATGAATATCCCCTCTTGGAAAGAAGTACATCTGAAAGAAATACTAGAAAAAGAATTTAATATCCCGGTCTTCGTAAATAATGACTGCAATTGTTTTGCTCTGGGTGAATATCATTTTGGAGAAGGAGCCGGATCGAAAGATTTAGTAGCTGTTGCTTTAGGAACAGGTGTAGGCTCAGGGATTATTATCGATGGCAAATTATACAACGGAGGAAATACAGGTGCCGGCGAGGTCGGATGTATTCCTTATCTGGAATATGATTATGAATCTTATTGCAGTAGCTCTTATTTCACTCGTGTACATGGCATCTCCGGCAAGGACGCTTTTGAAAAGGCTAAAGCCAATGAAGACGTTGACTCCATCATTCTATGGAACCAGTTTGGACACCATGTAGGCGACCTGATGAAAGTAATTCTTTTTGCTTACGACCCTCGAGTGATTATTTTAGGCGGAAGTATAGCCAACGCTTACGAATACTTTGCTCCTGCCATGATGGATAGCCTTGATAGCTTTCCTTACCCCGAAACAGTAAAGAACCTGAAGATATATACATCCAAAGTAGACGATGTTGCTATACTTGGAGCATCAACCCTAAGCTAAATTAATAGCCATTATACAGAACGGAGTGAAGAATCATAAATTATAGATTCTTCACTCCGTCAAAAATAAAAGAATAATATCTTATCTCTCCCACTGCTGTAACTCAGCTACAGCAAGCTGATAATCTCGTTCTGTTTCCAGATACTTATCCACTGTTTCATAATACACTGACAACTCTAATAGATAATTAATAAGGGATAATTGCCCCTTATCCAATGCCATTTTAAGCAAATCCTGACTATTGGTAACGCTCAAAGCATCTTCATACTCTTTTAACAACAGAGATAATTTCTTTGCTTTATCATACTGATTCTTCAAGGTATTCCTGAATTGTAACTCAGAGTCCTCATGCTGCATCTGCAATGCTACCGTTTGGGCTTTTTGATGCTTCACTGTATTTTTACCTTCCCACAAAGGAATGGATACGCCAACCGAAACACCCTGAAATGTTGTACCCGATACTCTTTCGCTAGCATACCCCGCTGTTATCTTGGGCAGATTCAAAGCTCTTGTAAGCTGTTCCTGCTTTCTGCTCAACGCAACTTCTTGTTCGGCTACACGCAAAGAAGGATTATTAGCCTTTACTATTGCAAACCATTCTATAAAATTGAGAGGGAAGGTAAAATCTGAATAACGATTAAATTCTGTGATATCCAACCCTCCGTTCAATCGCTGCAACTCAGATTTGGATAAATTCAAATCAACTTCATTGATCTGCAACGCTTTCTCAGCATTTAGTAAGTTCAACTTCGTTTTATTACGCTCCAAAACATCGATATTTCCCTGATCAAAACTCTTCTGATACGCATCAGACAGTTCTCTGGCTTGTTTCAGTCGATCCGATAGTATCTTGTTCATCTTCGTTTGATAAACCAGTTCTACACAGATTAAGCGAGCCTGTTGCAAGATCTCCACTTTCTGTTGATCATAGATCATATCTACCTGTTGGTTTTTTCCATCAGACAATTGTGTCTTATAGCGATATGCTGTAGGAAAATCAAACGACTGGGTTACATTAAGGTCTACACGGTTACCTTCTCCGGAGGGATTTCCCCACAGATAACCGAATTCCACTTCGGGATTAGCCATGTTTATGCCTGTTTTGTTCCCTATCTTATCAGCATTAGCTTTCTCGCGATAGGCTTTCAGCGTTGTATTATTCATTTCTATCTCTTTCAATACATTATCGAACGAGCTTTGAGCGTGTGCACTGAGAGCTAGCACCGACAAAAGAATATATATTATTGGTTTCATAAATTATAACTCTTTTATTAAACAATCTCTTCCTTTACAGCCTTTCTATTTTTCAGCATTCTGTATATAATCGGCACAATGTACATATTCAACATGGTTGAAGTTAGTAGTCCGCCCAAAATAACCTTAGCCATAGGACTCTGAATTTCATTACCAGGCAAACTTCCTTGTACAGCCAGAGGTATCAAAGCCAGTCCCGAAGACAAAGCTGTCATCAAAATAGGATTCAAACGATCAAGCGATCCTTGCAATATACTCTTATTCACAGAATATCCTTTGTTTCCCAAATCGTTATAATGAGCCATCAGCAAAATTCCGTTTCGCGTAGCAATACCAAACAAGGATATAAATCCGATAATAGCCGGAATGCTGATCTCTCCGGATGTAAACAGAATAGCATACACTCCACCAATAAGAGCCAGAGGAAGATTAAGAAGAATTACAGCCGATTGTGTAACACTTCTAAATTGATTGAAAAGCAATAAAAAGATAATAAGAATCGCAAAAACAGAAGCGATCAGCAATATCTGCGATGCTGCCTGTTCACTTTCAAACTGTCCTCCATATTCAATATGATATCCTTCAGGCAACTGAATATTGTTATCCAAGTTATCCTGAATCTCATTTACAACACTTCGCAAATCTCGTCCGGCAACGTTTGCCGACACGACAATCTTACGTTGAGCATTCTCCCTGTTGATTGTATTAGGACCCGTAGAGGATGATATATCTGCAATATAAGCAAATGGGACTTTAAGCCCGTTAGCATCTATCATCAGATTTCTGATCTTCTCGGCTTGATCTTTATAGTTCTCGTCAACTTTTAGTGTCAAGTCAAAACTTTTACCTGCATCATAAACCTGAGAAACAACTTCACCTGAAAGCATTGTAGTTACAAACTCAGTAAATTCGGGTAAGGTGATACCATATTTTGACAACAGTTCGCGCTTAGGGACAATCTTTAATTGGGGACGCTCTACCTGCTGCTCTACATTCAAGTCGGCAACACCGTCTATGCCCTCTATCTTCGACTTGATCTCATTTCCGAGAGAGAATAATTTATTCAGATCTGTCCCAAAAATCTTTATGGCAATATTGGCTTTGGTGCCCGAAAGCATATGATCGATACGATGCGATATCGGTTGACCTATTTCCACACTAATTCCCGGTATGGCATTCAGCTTATTCCTGAGATCGGCTAACACCTCTTTTTGAGGACGATCTTTTAATACAAAAGGTGCTTCAATCTCAGATGTATTCACACCAAAAGAATGCTCATCCAATTCGGCACGCCCGGTTTTACGTCCTACCGTTTGTATTTCAGGAACGCTAAGAATGGCCTGTTCTGCCATTGCTCCTACCTTATCTGATTCCTCTAATGATATTCCCGGTAAGGTATTTACAGTTACAGTAAAAGACCCTTCATTAAATGGCGGTAAAAAATTGCGCCCAAACGTGAAAGAGATAGTAATAGCCGAAATCAACAACAAACCTGTTATTCCCAATACTATCTTTTGTTTCTCTAATGCCCAATGTAAGCTTTTTTCATAGATAGCTTTAAGCCTTACTACAAATACAGATTCTTTTTCACCTTTATCTTTCTTATTATTTGCAAGCAAATAGCTACACAAAACAGGAGTTACTGTAAGAGCAATAATTGTAGATGCAAAAAGAGCAACGATAAAAGCTATCCCCAGAGGAACAAGCATACGCCCTTCCATACCGCTAAGGAAAAATAAAGGAGTAAAACTTGCGACAATAATTAATGTTGAATTCAAAATCGGCATACGGACTTCTTTCGATGCTTCGAATACAATAGTAAGCACGCTTTGTTGTTCCTCCTTTGGTTTTTTCCGATTCTCTCTCAAGTGCTTAAATACATTTTCAACATCTATGATAGCATCGTCTACCAGCGAACCGATAGCAATAGCCATCCCCCCTAAACTCATCGTATTGATCGTTAAGCCCATCAGCTTTAGAGCAAGAATAGAGGTTAATAAAGAAAGTGGTAAAGCCATTAAAGAAATGAAAGTTGTACGACCATTCATCAAAAACAAGAACAGCACGATGACCACAAAAATAGAACCTTCATAAAGGGATTTTTGCACATTATTAATAGAGTTATTAATAAAACGTTCCTGCCGGAAAATATCTGTTGATATTTTCACATCCGTAGGAAGTCCCTTTTGCAGATCGGCTATAGAAGCATCCAGCTTTTCACTCAGCTCGATGGTATTCGTATTGGGTTGTTTAGTTATAGTAAGCAACACAGCAGACTTTGTTTTTTCGGAAGCGACACCTAATTTAGGTGTTTTTGCTCCTATCTTTACATCTGCTACATCGCTGATCAGAATAGGGCTTTCTCCAACTTTCTTTATAACAGCTTTGCCTATTTCTTTTACATCCGCACTTTGCAGAACACCTCTTACTATAAATTCATTACCGTACTCATACAATACACCTCCCGATGCATTCTGATTCATATTACGCGTCACTTGTAGCACTTCATCTAGCGTAACACCGTAATGTTTCATACGCCCCGGATCGAGTAATATCTGATATTCTTTGATATCTCCACCTATAACTGTCACCTGTGCCACTCCTCCTGTAGATAGTAAGCGTGGACGAATCGTCCAATCGGCAATAGTGCGAAGGTCTAATAAAGATGTAGAGTCAGCAGTAAGGCCGATAATCATCACCTCTCCCAGTATCGAAGATTGTGGTCCCAATGTGGGTTGCCCGATATTCTCGGGTAAAGCATCACCCAGAGTAGCTAGTTTTTCGGTTACTATCTGCCGAGCTTTATAAATATCTGTACCCCAATCGAACTCGACCCATACAACAGAGAAACCTGTAGTAGATGACGAACGTACCCGCCGGACATCTGTAGCACCATTCACTGCTGTTTCGATAGGAAAAGAGACCAAGCGTTCCACCTCTTCCGAAGCCATCCCATTCGCCTCTGTCATTATCACTACAGTAGGGGCATTGAGATCTGGAAATACATCTATCTCCATATTCTTAGCAGTATAAAGTCCGCCAACCAATAAGAGAACAGCACCGATAAGAACAATCAGACGATTGTTCAACGAAAATTGTATTATTTTATTCAGCATATCTATTCCTCCTCAATTTAATGTTCATGAGCATGAGGGATTGCTGATGATGTAGAAGCTAACTTGACGTGATATGCTCCTTTACTTACTACTTTGTCTCCCTTCTTCAGACCTGACAAGATTTCCACTTGATTACCGTCATTTGCTCCCAAAGTAACTTCTTGTTTGCTATAAGCACCATCATGAGATTGCAAATAAACGAAATACAGGCCTTGTTCTTCGATTAAAGAAGATACAGGTATAGAAATAACATTGCTACGCGGTTGTCCTAAGAGATAGACTTCAACATAAGAACCGGAAATTATTTGACCGATATTATCAAATTCAAAATTGACCGGCACATAGTATTCTTGGCTAGACGAAGACTTTCCGTACGACACCAGCCTCCCATTTAGAGCGGAAAGGGTATAAACCGTCTTATCGTAAGGCGTTTTGAAATTTGCGGATATTACAGACCCTAAATCTTTAAAATAACGTTCCGAAACGTCAGCTCTTAGTTGCAGTCGTCTATTTTGCGTAACGGTCATTAAGGCTTGCCCTACTTCCACGTATTGACCTTCGTTAACCAATTTAGTCTTTATAAATCCGCTTATAGGAGTTGAGACTCCCACGCCCTTAGCTGTAGTTTTCTGCCCGATAGCATGATAAGCAACCTTAGCATTTTCGTAGTTCAGCTTGATCTCGTTATATTCTTTTTCGGCAATAAGCTTATTTCCGATCAAAGATTCAGCTCTCTGATATTCCTTCTGAGCAATCTCGTATGCAGACTTCGCTTTTGCTATAGGGTCTCCATCCACTATATTTTTAGAAGAAATACTTAGAAGCGACTCTCCACCACGTACGGCTAGTCCTTCATTCAACGAAGCCTTATTAAATGACACTATCCCATTAGCAGTTGCAGAGATTGTAACCTCGTCTCCCTGTGCAGATAAAATTTGTCCACTCGTTTTTATTACCTGATGAAATGCAGAAGGCTGAACATTCACGATTTCCAATCCTGCCTTTTTAGCCTGCTCGGGAGAGAATACGATTTCTTCTCCATGGGCTTCTTTATCATGAGAATCTTCATCTTCCGCATGATCGTGATCACACTCCTCCCCTTCTGCGTGAGAGTGAGCTCCTTCTTCTTCAGAATGATTATGTCCTGCGTGAGATTCTTTATTTTGTTCTGTATAAGTATCTGCTTTTTGTTTAGAGTTGCACCCCCAAAGCATCGCAAGCAAACAAGCGATATATATTATATATTTTTTCATATTCTTATTTCTTAAACTTGAATAAACAAAAAACAATTATAGGCAGTTTTAGAAACTGTCACTATAAAAATTCAAACTTCTCTATTTGAGAAATTATGCTAAGAAATAAGATACAGGAGGTGCACGCAGGCTTTTTATGGAGCCTACAAAAGGTGGCGTATAGCTTACTAAATAAGGCTTTTGCCTGAAGCGTTCCCCAAATTGTGGAGCTTCTAAATAAAACTCATTGAGTGAGTATAATATATAGGCAAGAGAAAGACAGTTTGCACATGGCAATATGTCATCATGCGTATTATCTTGTTGACGAAGTATTAATTCCTGAAGATTACAATCTTCTGTATGCGCCTGATGATGACATCCTTTTTTGTGTTGTTCACAACAGTTATGGCTATCATCTTGCTGATCGGAGCAATGATGTCGATGCATAATTTCCTCAAGAGAAAAACAGATAACGGCTCTTCCCTAAAAGTTGTGGACTAGGCATAAATATTCGTTAA